>JBIOJM010000394.1:0-8958 GCA_044450785.1 Isosphaerales bacterium | reverse complement strand
GCGCCCCACCGGATCCCCCGCTCACCCGGAAATCCCAGGTGGTGCCCCGCCGCACCACGTAATCCTTCCGCGAGACTGGTGACTCCCGGGACAGGATGACATGCGGCGACGACCGGTCCGATTTCCCCGGGAAATAGCCCGGCGGGAGCTCGACCAGGTCGATCGTGGCGTAACCGGCCGGGATCTCGACGCGGTACCGGCCGTCCGCCCCGGTCCGGACGATGCGAGAACTGTCTTGCGACTCGCCGAGCATCCGACTATGGCTGGGGAAACCCAGATCGACGTCCAGCCTGGCACCCGGGACCGGCTCTCCGGATCCCTCGACACTCACTTGGCCGGTGATGGCGTATGGGCTATCCGGGTCATCGACGGGCCGAGCCGGTTTCGGTGATGCCGATGACGGGGGCGCCGCGCGGGCCGGGTCGGGCTGCTGCGCCGGCCGGCCCTTGTCGTCATCGCGGGCCGCGACGGCATGCCAGGCCATCAGGCCGCTACCCAGGACCGCCGCGAGGATGAGTGCGGCCGATCGGAGATGACTCATGACCATGGAACGAAGCACGCCTTGAGCCAGGACCGCGGCGGCCTCGCCGGCCTGGACGCCGAGCGCCACGCGAGTCGTCGAGCCGACCAGAGAGGCGGGGAGCGGCATCGAGACCGCGGCCCGGGCGTGTCCCTCGGCGATGCTCCCGGCGGCCAGGAACGCGACGGGGAGGGTGATGCCGCGCCCGGTCAGCCGACGGCGCAGCCGGTCCCGTGCTCGTGCCAGCCGGCCGCGGATCGAGTCCTCGGAGAGCCCCAACCGCTGCGCAGCCGCGTCGTAGGTCAAGCCTTCCAGGTAGCAGAGCACGACCACCGTGCGAAGCCGCTCCGGCAGGCGGTCGATCTCCTCGATCAGGGCCTTCGGCTCTTCCGGGCTCTCGGCCGGCTGGTAAGCCTCGGGCGTTTCCTCGGCGACGTGTTGCTCGCCGGCGCGGCGCCGCGCGGCGCGAAGCCGGGCCTGGGCGGCGACCCGTTGTGAAACGCCGAAGAGCCAGCTCGCCACGGAGTCTCGCCGCCGGATCGATCCGGCACGATGGGCCAGCACCAGGAACGTCGCCTGGAACGCATCCTCCGCGTCCTCCGGGTCGTGGAGTACCCTGCGGCAGATGCGCAAGACCATCGGCCCGTGCCGGTGCATCAACTCTTCGAAGGCCGCCTCGGAACCGACGCTACCACGCCGCGTGACGAATGCGTCGAGGAGTTGACCGTCCGACCATCCGCCGACCGTCCCGAGGCCGAATAGCCCGCGCACCTGCCTGAGCCACCCGCCAGTTGCCCTGCCCACGCCCGCCATGACAGCCTCCCTATTGCGATCGTCGCTGTGTGGTCTCCTTGTGGTAGTGTTCGAATCCAGGATCTCCCTCACGCGGAATCCCTGAACCATCGGGAAGTTACCGTGTGCACGTTCCTTCCCGGTCGAGGTCACCTTGATTGCATTCCATCACTTCGTCTGGACCCGAAATCCCGTGCCGCAAGCCTCAAAATCGTCGGAACCGGCAGCGCTGACCTTAACGGATATTTTTGCAGCAATCTGGGCGGTACCCTTCCTGCTGGCCGGGCTTGTGGCCCTGGAGATCCCAGTACCCGATTGCCGTTCGAGCGAGGTTCCGTGGTGGCTCGTGATGGACGGCGAGGTAAATCTCATCAAAGACGCGCGTCGTCAGCAGGTGCCCCTCAACATACTCAAACGGCCAGTGGTTGAAGCTCAAGATCATGTAGCTCCATCCAAAGACCAAGAACCCGACCCAGAACAATCGCTCCCGACCACGGCGGAAGATTGCCTCCAAGCCCGCGGTCAGCAAGAAGCCAAGGGCGAGCATCCACGCCAGGCCCGTCCAGGCCGACGTCGGCTTACGCAGGCACAGATAGCCGACGGCGGCCAGGACGGGACCCCAGCCCCAAGGCGCATACCGTCTCATTGATCTTCCTCCCAGACGTGCGAGCCCTGTGCGTCGCCAAGCTAATCGACGTGCAATCCCGTTACCCCTGTTCGGTGGCCAGCCCATCCCCCAGACCTCGAAACCAAGGGGGCACGCGATGTTGACGGGATGAGAGGTCCCCCAGGAGGGCACAACTATCGAGTGAGCGCCCGACGACCGTGCTCTCGCAGTTCTCCCTCAGGACCCACGTAGCGGTAGAGGGTGACGCGCGTCACTCCCAGTTCTTCGCATAAGTCGCTGACACGGGTCTCCTTTTTCCCCATGGCAGCCTGCGCCAAGCGAACCTGAGCCTTCGTCAGGGCGAACTTCCTACCGCCAATTCGACCGCGAGCCCGAGCGGCTGTCAGTCCCGCCCGAGTCCGTTCCCGGATCAGCTCCCGCTCAAACTCCGCCAGCGCGGCGAAAATCCCAAAGATGAGCTTGCCGCCAGCGGTGGTCGTGTCGATGTCCGCCCCCTGGCCCGCCAGCACCTTGAAGCCGATGCCGCGATCGGCAAGGTCCTGGACGGTGTTGACCAAGTGCCGAAGGTCTCGGCCCAGACGATCGAGCTTCCAAACGACGAGGACGTCGCCTTTACGCAGGGCCTTCAGGCAAGCCTCGAGGTTCGGTCGATCGTCGCTCTTGCCCGAAGCCCTATCTTCGTAGAGTCGCTTCCGAGAGACGCCAGCCTCGATCAAGGCGTCCCGCTGGAGGTCGAGTACCTGGCTGCCGTCGGCCTTGGAGACACGAGCATATCCGATGAGCATGGCTGTTTCACAAACGGTCGTTTGAGTCACAACTGAAAGAGTCTGGCTTGGGCCGTGATTTTTCGTATCTTAAACCGTATCACATTGTATGCAAACGGAACGCCTCCACACTCGATTACGAAACAGCCGGTCCACGATGCCACGCGCACGCATCCTCGCCGCAGCCGAGCAAGAGGCGTTCGACAGCCCACCAGCGTTCACCGCCCTGGAACGGAAGAAGCACTTCGCCCTCTCCAAGACGGCCCGTTCCCTCGTGGACACGCTCCAGACACCGACCAACTGTGTCTGCTTCCTCGTGACGCTGGCCTACTTCCGGGCGACCCGGAAGTTCTTCGCCCGCCAGTTCTACCAGGGGGACCTGCGCTACGCGGCTGGACTCCTCGGGGTCGAGGTCGCGGACATCGATGTCACTCGGTACGCCAAGAGTCGCGCCCATCATCACCGGGCCATGGTCCTGGAATACACGGGCTGGGCGCCGTTCGATACGCGGGCGCGGCAGGTTCTGACCGACCAACTCCGTCCCCTGGTACGCTCTCATTCCCGGCCGAAGACGATGTTCCTGCAAGCCATCGACACACTCCAGCGACACAAGGTCGAGATCCCTGGCGCCTACGCACTGACCGAGTTGATCCTCGACGCGGTGCGGCGGCACAAGCAGGATCTGGTCGAGCACATCCGCACCGCCTTGCCTGCCGAGAGTCAGGCCGCCCTGGATGCTCTCTTCGAGAAGGGCCCTTCGTTCGTCGTGGATCTCAAGGTCCAACGCTCGCGACTGACCCTCCTCAAGCAGTTCTCACACTCGACGAAGCCCTCGATGATCAAGGCCAACGTGGCGGACCTCGGCACGATCGGAGACCTGTACCGGCCCCTGCGCGATATCGTCCACACGCTCGACCTGACGCCGGAAGGCATGCGCTACTATGCCCATTCGGTGATCAAGGCTGAGGTCTTCCAAATGTCACTACGGGCGGAACCGGACCGCCATCTTCACCTCCTCTGCTTCATCGCCCATCAGTATTTCCACCTCCACGATCTCCTGATGGACACCCTCCTGATGGCGGCGCGGAGCGCCTCGAACGCCTGCAAACAGGAGGACCTCAACCAGTATTACGACGGTCGCGCCGACCGGCAGGACGCGGCCCGATCGCTGGTGGATCACGTCGAACGCATGGCGTGTGACCCCTTGAATCGTATCGAATCGATCGTCTTCCAGAAGCGGCTCTCCGACGCCGAGAAGGTGCGTCGCATCCAGGAGGTCCTTCACCAGGGCGGCGAGCAACGCGAGGCCCTCAAGCAGCAGATCACTCGGTTCAAGGAAGACCTGCAACAGGTGAGTGGGGAGCGGGCCTATTTCGAAGTCCTGGAGCAGAAGTCGGTTAAGCTGCAAAACCGGGCGGCGGACATCGTCCAGCAGGTCCGGTTCCGGGGCAACGACGACCAACTCCTGGAGGCCGTGCGGCACTACCAGGCCAAGGAGGGTCGTGTGGCCCACACAGCCCCCATGGCTTTTCTCGCCGATGAGGAGCGACGGCTCCTGACTCGCGCGGACGGAACGTTTCGCGTCTCGTTGTACAAGGCCCTCCTCTTTCTCGAGGTCGCCACCGCCGTCAAGTCCGGCGCCCTCTACGTCGAGGAATCCTACCGCTACCGTTCGTTGAACGACTATCTGATCCCTGTGGATGAGTGGAAGCGGCATCGGGTCGACTACCTGGAGCAAGCCGATCTCGCCGAGGCCAGCGACTGCCGAGGGTTCCTCGCGAAACTGGCCGCCGCCCTGGATCAACAATACGCGACCACCAACCAGCACGTCCTCTGTGAAACGAATGAGCACATCACGTTCACAAACGACGGGGGCTTCCATGTGCGGACCCCCAAGGCGGCCGAGGCAGATGCGGAGCCCCTCGCCAGTTTCTTCCCCGAGGACCGGTATATCCCCCTGCTCGAAGTCCTCTCAACGGTCAACCGGCACAGTCAGTTCCTCGATGCCTTCCAGCACTGGCAGGTGAGATACGCCAAGCCGCGGCCACCCGAACGTGAGTTCCTCGCCGGGATCATCGGCTACGGGTGTCAGGTGGGGACGGGGAAGGCGGCCAAGATCTCCAGCCCGATCAGCGCCTCGGAGCTGGAGCGGACCATCAACTGGTACTTCTCCCCCGACAACGTCGCGGAGGCCAACGACAAGATCCTCGTTCTGATGGATCGACTGCGGTTGCCCCAGCTCTACCGGCGGAACGAGGACCAGCTTCACACCTCCAGCGACGGTCAGAAAGTGGAAGTAAGCGTCGATTCGCTCCATGCCCAACCCTCGCTGAAGTACTTCGGGCGGGGGAAAGGAGCGAGCGCTTACACGTTCATCGATGAACGGCACTTCCTCTACCACTCGACCGTGATCAGCTCGCCCGAGCGGGAGGCCCCCTATGTCATCGACGGGCTGATGCACAACGAAGTCGTCAAGAGCGACATCCACTCGACGGACACCGGCGGGTACAGCGAGATGCTCTTCGGCGTGATGCGATTGCTCGGGTTCTCGTACGCACCACGCATTAAGGGCTTCTCGAAGCAGCAACGGTACGGCTTCCGGCGGCGCAAGGAGTACGAGGAGCAGGGCTACCGCATCGTCCCGGATGGCTACATCAACACGTCCCTGATCGAAGACCAATGGGACCAAGTCCTGCGCTTCGTGGTCACCATCAAACCGAAGGTGACCTCCGCCACGCAGTTATTCAAGCGGCTCAACTCGTACTCTCGGCAACATCCGCTCTACGCGGCGTTGAAGGAGTTCGGGAAGATCGAGAAGTCGCTGTTTCTCCTCAAGTGGATCGACCTGCTGGATCTCCGTCAGGCGGTCGAGAAGCAACTGAACAAAGGAGAGAATGCCAACAGGTTTGCGGATGCGATCTGCTTCGGCCGCAACCACGAGTTCCTCCACGCGGAGAAGCTGGAGCACGAAATGGCGGCGGGATGCAACCGATTGATCCGCAACGCCATAATCTGCTGGAACTATCTGTACCTTTCCCAACGCCTGGCGGAGGAGCCGGACGTGGAGCGACGACAGGCGCTCCTGACCGCATTCCAGAATGGTTCCATCGTCCACTGGCACCATCTGAATCTGCACGGGGAGTACGACTTCTCGGAGGAGCGGCTGCGAGATTCCGTGGGCCTGGACCTCTCCAAGATCCTCGCGGTGGATGTGCTGTGAAGGGGGATGCGCGGAACTTTACGTACCTTTGTTGGGTTTTACCCGGTTTTCTGGGAGCGTTCGGATCGGGTTTCCCGGTAGTGCGGAAACAAGTACGCAGCTAGTATTGGCGTCGCCCTCGGCTTTGGGGATCGTTCCGACCCGGTTTTTGTGTGTGCGACCCGTAATGCCCTCTGACCCGTTTCCTACGAGTCCCTCGTTCCCGAATCTCATCCCAACTCACTTCCGACTGCCTAGTTTCAACCGCCTGCCCCAGTTCTGCGCACTCGAACCAGGGATTCCCCATTCGACCTCTCGCGACGGTCGTCTGTCGCATCCAACCCCGGAGCTTCCTCCACGTCATCGTCCCCCGCATCTCCCCCGCTGATTCCACTCCTCCGATTAACCGGGTCATGCCGGTTCCGATGGATAATCCGATCGCGAAAGCAACGAATTCTGGGGAAAAAATGGCAATTCCCTTCCTGGGTGTTATAGTTACCCGAATAGGAATATGTAAATCCTAGGCGGGCGGATCTACGTCCTGGTGCACTGCGCCCACAGGTTAATGTCTCGGTGAACACCGCGCGAGGTATGGCATCGGCGATCGGCCGGACCGCGGGCAGCCTGGCGGTGTGGGGACTGCGCTTCCACGGTGCCAACGCCCCGGGCCGACGCGTCATCATCGACGGGCGGGTCGGACTGGTCACGGAATGACAGCCGGTGGCCGATATTGACCGAATCTGAGCGGTGAATCGATCCGCGCTATGGCCGCCAAGAAGGCCTCGTTCAAAACCGGGGTTTTTCGAGCGAGCGCGGGAAGCGGGACAGGGCCGATTTTGGCGGGTTGGAGAAGCGGGACAGAGCGTGAAAAGAAGCCGGACAGCTCCAATTTCGGCAGGTTGAGCCAAGAGAGAGCGCGTCCCTCTTCTGTCCCCTGTCCCCCCACCGCTTCGGGCCGGCTCCGTTGCGGCCACCTCCCGGGCTCGATCCGGATTCTCGCAGCGCACAAGAAGGCGACGCCGAGCGGGACAGCATCGGCGGTCGGTCGGACCGAGGGTCACCTGGCTGTGTGGACCCGGTGCGTCTACGGTGCCGGCGTCCCGCGCCGATCGGCCATCATCGACCGCTGGTTTCTGTTGGCATGCCTCAGCCAGAGAAGTGCGAGCCTTGATTCGGCCGTCTAGCCCGTCGCACAGACAACGAATTGACGGCACAGGCGTCCTTCATACCGTATGTGGCCCTCGCCACTCCCGGAGCACCTCCGCCGGCGCGGCCAGGGCGCCACTCTGTTCGCGCGCGAGCCAGTCTGTAGTCGTTGCAAACCTGGTCCGCAGTGCGTGCATCTCGCCGATCTTCGGACGCGCCGCGAACAAGTCATGCCAGTCGACGCGGCATCGTTGGCGAAGGTCATGCCAAGGCATTCGACCGGACCAAGGTTCTGATGCGTTTCGAACATCCTCTGCATGGTATTGGCCATCGCGGTCGAAACGTGGCGAGTCCGTCTTCCAGGAAAATCCGCTTACGTGCGATCCGCTCGATCTCCGGTCCGTCGATCCAGCCACCAGGGCCGAGCCTCAGGAGAGAACTTCGACCAGGACGTCAGGGAACCTCTTCAACTGAGCGTCGCTGCTCAGAAATCGCGTGCAGCCATGCTCGACCGCGGCGGCCAAATGAAGGGCGTCGAGCTGACCCGGACTGGCGTCCAGAAAGACCACGAGTGAGGTCAATCCTTCGGTCCCTGGCCTTGCTCCCTGGCCCAACGGCACTCTTCTTGGAGACGTTCGACAGCCTGCATTTCCTCTTCGGCTTCATTGCGCAACGCCTCGATCTCGGCGTCGATTTCCTCCCGTGCGCGGGGGGTTCGCCCGCTAGCGCGCTGATCAGCCCAAATGGATTCCATCATCTTCCAGAACCGATCCGGTTGGACTGGTTCAGTCACCGGTTGGACTGTCACGTGCACCGGTCCGGCGGGAAGGTTGACTTTCTGAGTCACCTCGAGCGTTCCGTCAGGCTGCACCCTGCCTTCAACGACGACAGCCGCGGCATTCATGACATTTACCTCGTTTATTCCTTCAGGTGGGCTGCATGTCCGTGGCGCTCATTCTAACATTCAGGCCAGTATACAAGCAGACGGTCACGACTGGCTCGCCTTCTGTTCCCCTCGGTCGATGAATATGAAGCAGAAACGAGGACGCAACTTGTATTGACGTCGCCCTCGGTTTTCCGGAATCGTTCCGCCCCCGTTTCCGTGTGTGCGACCCGTAGGGCGCTCTGACCCGTTTCCCACTGGTTTCTCGTTCCCGAGCCTCATCCCAACTCAGTTCCGACTGCCTGATTTCAACCGCTCGCCTCAGTTCTCCGCCCTCGAACCAGGGATTCCCCACTCGACCTCTCGTGACGGTCGTCTGGCGTATCCAACCCCGCCGCTTCCTCCACGTCGTCGTCCCGCGCGTCTCGCCCGCTGATCCCACTCCCCCGATTAACCTGGTCACGCCGGTTTTGACGGATAATCCGATCGCGAAAGCAGCGAATTCTGGGGAAAAAATGGCAATTCCCTTCCTGCGTGTTATAATTACCTGAATGGGAATATGTAAATCCTCGGCGGGCGGATATACGTCCTGGTGCACTGCGCCCACATGTCAATGTCTCGGTCAACACCGCGCGAGGTATGGCATCGGCGATCGGCCGGACCGGGGGCAGTCTGGCAGTGTGGGGCCCGCTCGTCCACGGTGCCGACGCCCCGGGCCGACGCGTCATCATCGACGGGCGGGTCGGACTGGCCACGGAATGACAGCAGGTGGCCGATATTGACCGAACCTGAGCGGTGAATCGATCCGCGCAATGGTCGCCAAGCAGGCCTGGTACAAAACCGGTTCATCCGGCGGAAGCGCGCGCTGCAACCGGCAGACGCGCGGCGAGGGCTGCGACCGACCAGCCCGCACCAATGTCCCTGGGACGACGGATCCGACGCGACCGTACGCCCGGAAAGCGCGCGGTAATGTGCAACTTGGCCTCAGCGCACAGCACCTGGCGCCATTTGCTCCTGACCCTTCCG
>JBIOJM010000393.1:0-8963 GCA_044450785.1 Isosphaerales bacterium | reverse complement strand
GCGGCGACAGGCTTCGACCGTGCGGCGGACGCCGGGCTCGCTGGCCCAATCGTAGGCCGTGCTCCTGGGCACGCCGTTGTCTCGCGACCACGCCGCCACGGACTGGCCCTCCGCAATTGCGGCGGCGATCTGGATCTTCTTAGCTTCGGGGAGTTCTTGGGGCAACGCAGATGCGAGCTGGGTTGGCTCGGCATTGGTGAGTTCTTCGGGCATCGCACACATTGTCACGGGCGGCACGCGGCCGCCTCGCGTCCATTTTGCCCCACTCGCGGTTCTCAGCCTGGGGCCCAGGCTGGCCGGCGCGCTCTCGAGGGATAGGCGAGTGCTGAGAGCGATTCCTCTGGAGATAGGTGAACATTGGGACGACATCGTCGGTCAAACGCGGGGGGTAGTCCGGCCAGGTTTTGCTGGTTACTCGGATGTACACTTGTCTGATCGGATCTCCCTGTGATGAAATGATATGTGGCTCAAGTTGGACGGTCTGGAAGGCGTTTCGGGCGCGCCAAAGCGCCGGATTCAGCCGGACGATTTTAGCCTTTTTCGAGCATATGTACATCGGTGGACAAGGGATGGGAACCGGATCGGTTTTCCGGTCTCCGTTGTCCGTTCTCCGTTCTTCTTCTCTTCGCTGTCGAACAGGCAAAGTCGCCTCTCCGATCTTGGTGCAGCTCTTTGAGTCTCGCCCGCAGTGACACGGCACTGGAATGCTCGCTATTACCGTCACAATCGGCCGGCCGGTCGAGCCGGCCCGGCACTCGACTCTCCACCATCCCGCGCGGCCCATACAATAATACGATCTGCCAAACGCCCGCCCCAGTTTACCAAATCCCTAGGTTTTCCCATTTTGTGTGCGCGTCTGCGCAAGTTGCAGCGGTTGTGCACGAAAAATGGGGTTCCGGGAACTTGCAATCTGTGTTTGACGATCGCCCGGATTATCCGGCGCATCGAAAATCAACGACGCGACAGCACGCTAGTGCCCTGTCGATCTTGATCTGCCCGGCCAACTCGAGCACCCACGCCCGCAGCTCACCATCATTCCCGACCCTATGCCCGCCGCCGTCACCGCAGACCACGATGGCGTCATCGTCGTCTCCTGGTTTGCTGGGGGATGGATTCAAGCTCCGCGCATGGTAACATGCATCCTGATCAATCGTTTGAGATCGATGTGCGATCAGGCTAAACGTTTATCTTTCGTTGATGGATAGTCATGGGCGACGCGGTGAAAACGATCGAGGAACCTAAGCCGATGTCGCGGACTCCCGAGGCAGGGAATATCGTCCGCGTCCGGCAACGCCAATACTTTGTCGAAGAGGTCGTCCCTCCCGCCGTCGGGGATGACGCGACCCTCGTGCGTATGTCCTGCCTCGACGATGACGCCCAGGGCCAGCCCCTCGAAGTACTCTGGGAGAAGGAGGTCGACTCCAAGCCGATCACGGCCGAATCCTGGCAGGAGATCGCGAGCAAGGGGTTCGACCCGCCAAAGCTGTTCTCGGCTTACTTGCACACCCTCCAGTGGAACTGCGTGACCTCGACCGACCCGAACCTCTTCCAGTCCCCTTTCCGGGCCGGCATCCGGATCGACGCCTACCAGTTGGAGCCGCTGCAAAAAGCCCTGCGCCTGCCCCGGGTGAACCTGTTCATTGCCGATGATGTTGGCCTCGGGAAGACGATCGAGGCCGGTCTGATCGCCCGCGAACTCTTGCTCCGCAAGAAGGTTCAGGACATCGTCGTGTCCTGCCCACCGTCCATGCTCCTGCAATGGCAGGATGAGCTGGAAGACCGCTTCGGAATGGTCTTCCAGATCCTCGACAAGGACTACATCGCCCGGGTCCGGCAGGAGAGGGGCTACGGTGTCAATCCATGGACTACACACTCGCGCTTCCTCGTCTCGCACCGCCTGCTCATCGACGAAGCCTACACAAGCACCTTGCGCGACTGGCTTGGCGACTTCCGGCCCGGCTCGCTCCTGATCCTCGACGAAGCTCACCACGCGGCCCCCGTCGAGCGGCGCGAAATACGCCATCGACTCGAAGATCACCCGGGCCATCCGCGACTTGGCCGGGCGGTTCGAGCACCGGCTGTTCCTCTCAGCCACGCCGCACAACGGGCACTCGAACAGCTTTTCCGCTCTGCTGGAAATCCTCGACCCACAACGCTTCTGCCGCGGTGTTCCCGTCAACGCCAAGAAAGTCCTCGACGCCGTCATGGTCCGCCGGCTCAAGGAAGACCTCCGGGCCGTGGCGGGAGAGTTCCCCAAGCGGGTCGTCAAGCAGATCGACCTCGGCGGCCTGCCGCCCGACACCCCCGAGCTGCGCCTGTCTGTGCTCCTCGACCAGTACCGGGAGCTAAGAGAGGAACGGCTCAAGAACGAGACGAAGCGCAAACAGGCCTCGGCGGCCTTGCTGATCTCCGGTCTCCAGCAACGTCTGCTCTCGTCGGTCGAGGCATTCGCACGCACGCTCCGGGTCCATCGCCGGACCGTGGAGCGCTACGCGCAAGCCGCCAAGGAAGGACGGCCCAAAACCGGCGAGGTCAACACGATCCCGCTCCTCTTCGCCGAGGGCGTCGACAATGACGACGACCGGGCCACGCTCTCCGAGGAGGAGCTCCAGGCCGAGGAGGACACCCAGATCGAGGCGGCCACCCGGGAGACAACACCCGCCGGGGCCGTTGGCTTCGCCCGGGAAAAGCACCTCCTCGACGAGATGACCGAGGTCGCCGAGTCGGCGAGGGGCCTGCCCGATGCGCGGGTCCGCCATCTGGTCGACTGGATTCGGCAGAATATGTGCCCGGACCTGCCACCGCTGGGAACGATGCAGACCCGAGGCACCCCGGCCAGGTGGAACGATACCCGGGCCATCATCTTCACCGAGTACGACGACACGAAGCGCTACCTCCAGCAGCAGCTCACGCCCGCAATTGCCACATCCGACCGGGCCGGCGAGCGGATCGCCATCTATCACGGCCCGACCCCGCCGACCGAACGAGAGGAAATCAAGCGGGCCTTCACGACGAACCCAAGGAAGAATCCGGTCCGCATCCTGATCGCCACCGATGCCGCTCGCGAGGGCCTGAACCTCCAGGCGCATTGCTGGAACCTGTTCCATTTTGACGTGCCCTGGAACCCGAGCCGCATGGAGCAGCGCAACGGCCGCATCGACCGTAAGCTCCAGCCGAACGCAGAGGTCTACTGCCACTACTTCGTCTACACCGACCGCAAGGAGGACCGCATTCTCTCGGTCCTGGTCAAGAAGACGGAACTGATCAAAAAGGAGCTGGGGAGCCTCTCCCAGGTGCTCGAAGGTCGGCTGGCCAAGACCCTCAAGCATGGCATCCGCCACCGCGACATCGCAGCGCTCGCCAAAGAGCTGGAAGGAGCCAACCCGGACGCTGAGAACCGAAAGGTCGTCGAGGAGGAACTGGAAGCGGCTCGCGAGCGGCAGGAGGACCTGAAGGCCCAGATTGATCGACTCCGGACCCTGAAAGAACGTTCCCAGAAAGTCATCGCTCTCAGTGAGGACCATTTCCGCTCAGCGATCTCTTGCGCCCTGCAAATGATGCACGCGGACCCATTGAAGCCGCTTCCGCACGGGGACGACTGGGAAATTCCCGTCGACCGTTTCGAATTCCCGGCCCTCGATCAGCGCCAGGGAGCCGATCCGACCTGGTCCGAGACGATGGACACGCTTCGGCCCCCGCGTAAACGTGATCAAAAGCCCTGGGAATGGCGGCGGGAATCGCCGATCCGCCCCGTCGTGTTCGAAGACACCGGCACAATGGACCAGGACGTCGTCCACCTTCACCTGGAACACCGTGTTGTCCAGCGTCTGCTCGGTCGCTTTACCGCACAGGGATTCGTTCATCACGACCTCTCCCGGGCCTGCCTGGCGCACAGCAAAGACGCCATCCCCCGAGTCATCCTCATGGGGCGGCTCTGCCTCTACGGACCCCGAGCAGCCCGCCTGCACGAGGAGCTGGTCCCAATCACGGCTCGCTGGAGCGAGCCGACCCTGCGCAAGCAGGGATTGAGCCCCTATGGCCGGGAGGCCGAGCTGAAAACCCTTGACCTCCTCGAAACCGCCCTTCTGCCGACGGGAGCCAAGGACGTCGATCCCGTGATCCAGGAGAAGCTCAGGAACGCCGCCGCGCGCGATATCGCGGAGTTGCTTCCGCACCTGGAACACCGAGGCAGGGAGCTAGGCGAGGGCGCACGCATCGCCCTGGCCAAGCGAGCGGAGCAGGAAGCAACCGCCATGAGGACCATCCTGGAGGAGCAGAAGAAGCGAGTGGCCGAAACCGCCACGAAGTACGAAGACTCGCAGCTCCTGCTTGATTTCAACGACGACGAGCAGCGCCAGCTTGAATCCAACAAGCGGCACTGGGATAAACGCCTCCACGCGATCGACCAGGAACTGGCGACCGAGCCCGCACGCATCCGGGCCATTTACGAGGTCAAAGCCCAGCGGATCGAGCCGATCGGTCTGGTTTATCTCTGGCCCGTGACGGGGTAATGGCTTCTTCGGTGGGCCTCGCCGCGTTGCGGCTCGACTACGAGAATTGCGACACGATGTAGGGTGGGTCGAACGCGGCGCCCCGCGGCGTGAGGCCCACCGGAACAAGGCTACGAGGATTGCGAAACGCCGTAGGAACAAGGCTTCCTCACGATGTCTCATTATCGACGCTATTTCGTCCCGGGCGGAAGTACTTTTTCACGCTCGTCATGCACGAGCGCCGGCCGATCCTGACGAGCTCGATCGCCCGGTCCTCGCTGCGACAGGCCTTCAGGACCGTCAGGGCAAAACGCCCTTTCGAATTGGTCGCATTGGCCCTGATGCCCGATCACCTGCACGCGGTCTGGACCTTGCCGCGCGGTGATTCGGACTATCCAACGCGGTGGGCCCAGATCAAGGAATGCTTCACGCGGTCCTTCCTTGCATCTGGAGGTGCCGAGGGGTCAAAAAGCGTCTCACGAATCAAACGACGTGAACGAGCGGTCTGGCAACGGCGCTTTTGGGAACACACGGTCCGCGACGAGGACGATCTTAAGAGGTGCATCGACTACATCCATTGGAACCCCGTCAAGCATGGGCTGGTGAAACGCGTTCAGGACTACCCGTGGTCGACCTTCCACCGGTTTGTCAAACTGGGTGAATACGACCTCGCCTGGGGAAGTGTGAACCCTTGCCCCGAGACCGACAATATGGGATGGGAATAGCGAGTCGTGACCCGAGGCTCGTAGGGTGGGTCGAGCCTCGCACGGCGAGGCAAGGCCCACCGAAGCAGACGAGGCTCCCGGTGGGCCTCACGGCGTGGCACGCCGTTCGACCCACCCTACAAAAACATCCGTTGACCGTGCCCCGTAGATAAAGACGAAGCTCCCGGTGGGCCTCACGGCGTGGCACGCCGTTCGACCCACCCCACGAAAACATCCGTTGACCGCGCCCCGTAGGGTGGGTCGAGCCGCAACGCGGCGAGGCCCACCGATAAAGACGAAGTCATGGCAAAGGATCCGGAACTGATCGCGCATCAAGAATGGCTCGGCTACCTCCAGCCCGTGGGTCTGGTCGTCTCGCCTCCAGCGCTGGCTGCCGCCGGGGCGTACCCCAACAAGAACATCATCCCTGACCATGCCCGCTTCCTCGAATGCGTCGAAGAGATCGCCCTGGAGGGCGAGTCCGAACCCGCGATCGTGCAATTCGCTCGGTTTGCGACTTGCGTTCTCGGCTGGGAACCGGCCGATTTGATCGGGACGCACGAAAGTGGATCGCTGCCAGAGTCCCTGGAAGTCACGCTCCCAGAGTACAACGAAACACTTCGCCCGACCTACGCGGTCCGGGAATTCTCCAACACGACAGGGGTCGATCCGAAATGGCTTCTGCTCGTCCAGAAGGTCAAGGCGGGGATCAGCCCCGATGACGTGGCCGAGACCGAAGACCACCGCTGGCAGGCCAGCCCCCAGGCCCGATTCGAGCGGCTCCGCGAAGATGCCGGGCGGCACACCGACACGATGGACCATCGCTATGGCGCGTGGGCGCAGCTCCTGACCCTGTTCCGCCTGATCTACGACGGCGGCCGCCACGGTGGGTTGCGGCTCCCGGCCAGGAAGGGGTATCTCTTCGACCCGGACCGTTATCCCTTCCTCGAAGGAGGTTGTAGGGTGGGTCGATCCTCGCGCAGCGAGGCGAGGCCCACCGAAGCAGACGAGGTTCCCGGTGGGCCTCACGACGTGGAACACGTCGTTCGACCCACCCTACCGCGCGTTTCCGATGGCGTGGTCTTCCGCGTGCTCCAGAACCTGCTCATCCTCGACGGCGAGCGGCTGAGTTACCGTACCCTCGACGTCGAACAAATCGGCTCGGTCTACGAGACGATCATGGGCTTCAACCTGGAGGTCGCCCGGGGCCGCTCGATCGCCGTCAGGCCGACCAAGCCCCACGGCGCTCCGACGACGATCAACCTGGAGGAACTGCTGGCCGTCAAGCCCGCCGACCGGGCGAAGTGGCTCAAGCAGCAGACCGACCAGTCGCTCACCGGCCTGGCGCTCAACGCCTTGAAAGAGGCGAAGACGCCCGAGGATGCCGTCGTGGCGATCGAGAAGAAGGTGGCGAAGGCCGCGACCCCGAGCCTCGTCCCGCGCGGCGCAATGGTGCTCCAGCCGTCCGACGAGCGCCGGCGGTCGGGGTCGCACTACACGCCGCGCTCGCTCACCGAGCCGATCGTCGAGACGACCCTCCGCCCGATCCTGGGGCGCCTCGGCCTCAACCCCACGCCCGAACAGATCCTCGACCTGAAGATCTGCGACTTGGCGATGGGCTCGGGCGCGTTCCTCGTCGCCGTCTGCCGCTTCCTGGCCGACTTGCTGGTGAGGGCCTGGCACGCCCATGAGCGCGTCCCGAAGGACATCCCGCCAGACGAGGACGAGACCCTCCATGCTCGCCGCCTCGTCGCCCAGCGCTGCCTCTACGGCGTGGACAAGAACCCGATGGCGGTCGACCTGGCCAAGCTCTCCCTGTGGCTCGCGACCTTGGCGAAAGACCATCCCTTTACATTTCTCGATCATGCCTTGCGGTGGGGGGATTCGCTGGTCGGTCTCTCGCGGGAACAGATCATTGGCTTCCACTGGAAGCCCGACAAGCAACGGGACTTTGTTCGTGACGTGATCGGGAAGCGAATTGAGCGGGCCACGGAATCACGCCGGGAGATCCGTGAAGCGCCCGACAATACGCCGGAATCGCTGCTGACCCAGAAGCTCGCTTTGGCCGACGAGGCCCTGAACCCACTACGGTTCTACGGTGACCTCGTGATCGCGGCATTCTTCGCGGGGGAGAACGATCGGAGGCGCAAGGAGAAGTTGGAGGGGCTGGCCGAGGGACTTGCGGCGTATCTGACCAATCCTCACCACCTGAACCTCCGCGAACCCCTTGACGCCGCCCGGCGCAAGCTCGGATCGGGAGACAAGGGGATCCATCCGTTCCACTGGGAGATCGAGTTCCCGGAGGTCTTCGGACGGGAGAATCCGGGGTTTGATGCGTTCGTCGGCAATCCGCCGTTCGCGGGTAAGAACACGATGGCGGCCGGACATGCTGAAGGCTATCCGGATTGGCTCAAGCAGATCCACGACGAATCACACGGCAATTCCGACCTCGTCGCCCACTTCTTCCGCCGGGCCTTCGACCTACTCCGTGGCAACGGGGCGTTCGGCCTGATCGCCACCAACACGATCGGCCAGGGCGACACCCGAAGCACCGGTCTGCGCTGGATCTGCACGCACGGCGGGACGATCTTCGAAGCCACCCGTCGCAAGAAGTGGCCGGGCCTGGCGGCCGTCGTTGTCAGCGTGGTCCATGTTGGTAGGGTGGGTCGAGCGAATGCGAGGCCCACCGAGACGGTGTGTGGCGCAGCGGAGCGCGGATTGGTGGGCCTTACGACGTCGAGGACGTCGTTCGACCCACCCTACCGGCTCGACGGTCGCGACGTGTCCCTCATCACTGCGTACCTCTTCCACACTGGCGCCCACGATGACCCCGCCACGCTCCGGGCGAACGCGGACAAGAGCTTTGTGGGCAGCTATATCCTCGGCATGGGCTTCACCTTCGACGACACCGATACCAAGGGCGTAGCTAATCCAATCGCTCTAATGCACGAATTGATCAACAAGAATCCCAGCAACGCTGAGCGGGTCTTTCCCTACATCGGTGGCGAAGAGGTCAACGACTCACCCACGCACAGCCACCACCGCTGTGTTATTAACTTTGGCGAGATGGCTGAGGACGAAGCGCGGATGTGGCCAGACCTCATCAAGCTCGTGGAGGAGAAGGTCAAAGGCAGTCGAGGATCCCACTCGACAGCGCCTTGGTGGCAGTTCGAGAGGCTGCGCAATGAGTTGTACGCCGCAATCCGCGGCCTGGATCGGGTGCTGGTTTGCCCTATTATTTCTAACAAGCTCTCGTTCGCCTTTCTTCACGCCGACTGCGTCTTTTCACACAAACTAATGATCTTTGTGTTTGATCGATGCTCAGCATTCTGCGTTCTTCAATCCCGATTTCACGAGGTGTGGGTGCGGCTGCTGACATCAACAATGAAGGATGATTTAAATTACTCCAACACGGATTGTTTTGATAATTACCCTTTTCCGGCGAATCACGAGACCAACCCAGCGCTCGAAGCCAGCGGCAAGACCTACTACGAATTCCGCGCCGATCTCATGGTCCGCAACAACGAGGGCCTGACCAAGACCTACAACCGCTTCCACGACCCTGACGAGCGCTCGCCCGACATTCTCAAGCTCCGCGAGCTGCACGCCGCGATGGACCGTGCTGTCCTCGACGCCTACGGCTGGACCGACCTGAAGCCGACCTGTGAATTCCTCCTCGACTACGAGGAGGACGAAGACGAGGACGAGCCGACCGGCGGCCGCCGCCGCAAGAAGCCGTGGCGCTACCGCTGGCCCGACGACTTCCGCG
>JBIOJM010000392.1:0-9004 GCA_044450785.1 Isosphaerales bacterium | reverse complement strand
GTCGGGAGACCTGCGGTCGTTGCGGAGGGCGGGGTCGGAAGCCCAGCGCCCAGCGGGGTCGACTCGGAGGACGAGGTTGCGGACACTGGCAAAGCCAGTGGCACCCCGATAATGAGTACAAAGCCAGTGGCGACGCTGTTCATGGCGGCGGTGGCCGGTGAGTTCATCAAGGGGTTCCACATCGCTCACGAAGCCTGCCGGATCTTGCGCCAGACGCGGTCCGACTTCAAGCTGGTTGTGACGTTTGACCCGCCCGGGCCGGGGCCCATTGACAAGTTCACGCGCTCGGTCGGCTGGTGCTCGCAAGCCGAGTTGCCCCGCCATTACCGGGCGGCGGATATCTGTTTGGTCCCGACGATCGCGCAGGACGGCCTGAGCATCACGTCGGTCGAGGCAATGGCGTCCGGCATCCCGGTGGTCGCGAGCCGGATCGGCGGCGTGCCGTACACGGTCAGCGACGGCGTGAATGGCCTGCTCTTCGAGCCGGGCGACCCGGCCGACCTGGCCCGCCAGATCGCGCGGCTGCTCGACGACCCGGCCCTGCGCCGCCGGATGGGATTGGCCGGTCGCAAACGGTTCGAAGAAGACTTTACGTGGGAGGTTGTGATCGAGAGGTATTGGCGGCCAATCCTGGCGGAGCGTCGAGTCGGTAGGGTGGGTCGAGACGCGATTCATCGCGCCGAGGCCCACCGGTAAGGGCGGGGCATTCAGTGCCTCGCATCAGACAAGAGATAAACCACCGAAAACCCGGAAGGACACGGAAAGGAGGGATCGAAGCTGTGAATGATGGGTGAGTTTTCGCAAGCTTCCTCTCCGCTTCCGTGTCCTTCCGTGTTTTCGGTGGTTGATATCCGGTCAGCGGAGCAACATTGCGGCCATTTCAGCGTTCCAGGCATGTCAATTACAGCCGGGGCACTCGGTGGGCCTCACGCCGTGAGACACGGCGTTCGACCCACCCTACGCAGAGGGCCAGCGCATGGACATTCGTCGCGTCGCGTTGATCTTTGACGACGTTCAGCGGCCCGAGACGACCGGCGTCTACTGCCGCCGCGCCCTCGGCAAGCTGGTCGAGGTCGAGCATTTCCGGCCCGGCGATCTGGAGCGGATCCCCCGCGCGGGCTTTGACCTCTATCTCAATGTCGACGACGGGCTCCGCTATCACCTGCCGCCCGACCTGCGTCCCCGCGCCTGGTGGGCCATCGATACCCACATGGACTTCGCGCGGTCTCTCGAGAAGTCGCGCGGCTTCGACCTGGTCTTCGCCGCCCAGCGCGATGGCGCGGAGCAGCTCCGCCGGCAGGGGATCCCCTCGGCGGCCTGGCTGCCGCTGGGCTGTGATCCGGAGGTCCACGGCAAGCACGACGTACCGATCCAGTACGACGTCGCCTTCGTCGGCAATATCTTCCCAGGCCCTCGTTCGGAACTGCTCGAGCTGATCCGGCGCAGATATCGCCGCTCGTTCATCGGCCAGTGCTACTTCGAGGAGATGGCCCGCACGTATTCCTTGGCGCGGACGGTCTTCAACCGCAGCATCAAGAACGACGTCAACATGCGGGTGTTCGAGGCCCTGGCCAGCGGGTCGCTCCTGGTGACGAATGACCTGAGCGAGAACGGACAGGCGGAGCTGTTCCGCGACGGCGTCCACCTGGCGACGTATCGCGAGGCCGAGGAGTTGCTCGACAAGCTGGCGTATTACCTCGATCGGGAGCCGCTCCGGGAGCAGATCGCGGCCGCCGGCCGCGCCGAAGTATTGGCCAAGCACACCTACGGCCACCGGATGCAGCACCTGCTCACAGAGGCGGAGCAGGCGCTGGCACGGGTCGTGGTCCAGCCCGCGTTGCTGCCATGTGAGCCACCCCCAGAATCCGGTCAGGCGCCTCGCTCTGCCGCGCTGCCGGTCACGTCCGGTTCGCGGCCCTCGTCCGCGAACGGCCCCGATGGTCACGACCCGTTCTACTTCGGCCACGCGCGGCCCGAGGTGCTGGCCCTGGTGCCGGAAACCGCGCGGATGGTCCTGGACATTGGCTGTGGCGCGGGCCGGCTGGGTGAGGCGCTGAAGCGCCGGCAGCCGGCCCAGGTCGTCGGTATCGAGCTCAACGAGACGGCCGCCGCGACGGCGCGGGGGCTCCTCGACCAGGTCTGGATCGGCGACGTCGAAAAACTCGAGCCTCCGTTCCCGGCCGGCTCGTTCGATGCAGTCGTGTGCGGCGATATCCTGGAGCACCTACGCGAGCCCGGCCGGCTGCTGCGCCAGGCCCGCGGCTGGCTGGCGCCGGAGGGGCGGCTGATCGCCAGCATCCCCAACATCCGGCACCACACCGTCGTCCGCTCGGTGCTCCAGGGGAACTGGACCTATGAATCGGCCGGCCTGCTTGACCAGGATCACGTCCGGTTCTTCACCCGCCGCGAGATTCAGAAGCTCTTCTTCCGCGCTGGCTTCGCCGTGGAAGAGATGACGTCCGTGGTCGCGCCCGGGGATCAGGACGCGGGCCGGAACGGGAGCGGGCCGGTGCAGTTGGGCCGGCTGTCCATCGCCGGGCTCTCCGACCGGGATGCCACCGAATTCTATACGTACCAGTACCTGATCCGCGCCCGGCCGGTCGAAATGCCCGATTTCGGACTGACCTCGATTGTGATCGTCACCCACAACCAGGTCGATTACACCCGGCAGTGCCTGGACAGTATCCGGCGGCTGACCGACGAGCCATACGAGCTGATCGCCGTCGACAACGGGTCGAGCGATGGGACCGTGCAATACCTCAGTGCCTTATCGTACGTGCGGCTGATCGTCAACGACGTCAACCGGGGGTTCCCCGCCGCAGTCAATCAGGGGATCGCGGCTTCCAGCGGGAGCCAGGTCCTGCTGCTGAACAACGACGTCGTGGTAACGACCGGTTGGCTGTGCCGGATGCTCCGCGCGATGCACGCCGATCCCGCGATCGGACTGGCCGGGCCTTCCTCCAACTTCGTCAGCGGCCCGCAGCAGGTTGAGGTTGAATACGACAGCCTGACGGAACTGGACGGATTCGCCTGGGATTGGGGCGGGATCCACGACGGCCTGCGCATCGAGGTCAACCGCCTGGTTGGGTTCTGCCTGTTGATCCGCCGGGCGGTGGTCGATGCGATCGGCCTCTTTGACGAGCAGTTCGGCATCGGCTGCTTCGAGGACGACGACTATTGCCTGCGCGCGATCCAGGCAGGCTATCGGGCGGTGATCGCCACCGACGCCTTCGTCCACCATTTCGGCGGGCGGACGTTTATGGGCAGTGGGGTGGATGTCGGGGCGCTCATGAGCGAGAACCAGCGGCGGTTCCGGGCCAAGTGGTCGAGCAACGGCGTGGGGACGGCCGTGGCCCCGCCGGCCATAGCCGCCGATCCGCCACCGCCGCGCCAGCGGCCGGGGCCGTTTGCATGCGACGTCGTGCCGGGCGGCGGGCTTCGGCTCCGGATCGACATGGCACGTCCCCGGCTCTCGCTCTGCATGATCGTGCGCGACTCCGCCAAGACCCTGCCGGCCGCGCTGGAGAGCATCCGTCCCTGGGTCGACGAGATGGTCATCGTCGACACCGGCTCGGTCGACGAGACGCCGCGGATTGTCGAAGAGTTCGGCGGCCGGTTGTTCCACTTCCCCTGGTGCGACGATTTCTCCGCCGCCCGGAATGAGTCGGTGCGCCACGCCCGCGGCGATTGGGTGTTCTGGATGGACTCGGACGACACGATCCCGCCCGAATGCGGCCGCGGGATCCGCGGCTTGACCGAAGGCGAGGTCGACCCGAAGGTGCTGGGCTTCATCATGCAGGTTCACTGCTCTGGAGTTGGCGAAGACGGCGAGTTCGACGTGGAGCACGTGGATCACGTCAAGCTATTCCGCAACCGGCCGGAGTTGCGGTTCGACGGGCGGATCCACGAGCAAATCCTCGGGGCGATCAGCGGTGCCGGCGGCAGGGTCGCCTGGACCAACCTTCATGTCGTCCACTCCGGCTCGGACCAGAGCCCGGAGGGCCAGGAGAAGAAGCGGCAGCGCGATCTGCGCATCCTTGAGCTCGAGCTGGCGGAGCGGCCCGAGCACCCCTTCACCCTGTTCAACCTGGGGATGACGTATAACCACTGCTCGCAGTTCGCCGAGGCAGTCGACTACCTCCGGCGCGGCATCGCGCAAGCTCTCCCAACGGACCTGCATCTGCGAAAAGTCTATGCGCTCTTGTCCGGCGCCGAGCTGCGGCTCGGCCGCGCCGAGGATGCGCTCGCGACCTGCCGGCGAGGCCGGGGGCTGTTCCCGCTGGACACCGAGCTGCTGTTTCGCGAGGGGTTGTGCTGAACGCCCTGGGCCGGCTCGACGAGGCCAGGCAGGCATACCAGGGCGCCCTGACCGACCGCGAGGAGCGGCACTTCGCCAGCGTCGATCGCGCCCTCTCCGGCTTCAAAGCGCGGCACAACCTGGCGTTGGTTCTCGCCGACATGGGTGACCTGGCCGAGGCCGAGCGGCAATGGCGCGAAGTGGTCCGCGAGGTGTCGCGGTACCGGCCGGGCTGGCGCGGACTGGGGGAGATTCTGCTCCGCGGCGGCCGATTCGCCGAGGTGGAAGCGCTCGCCGAAGCACTGTTGAGCGATGGGCCGCTCCGCATCGAGGGCCTGCTGATCAAGAGCCGGACGGCTCTGGCACGCAAGCAGTTCGCGGAGGCGCGTGATGCGCTAGATCAGGCCGTCGCGGAACGCCCGGACGACCTTGAGACCCTGCGCACCCGAGGCCAGTTCTTCCTCGAGCACGGCGCGCCGGACGAGGCCGAGCGGGCGCTCAAGTCCTTGATCGAACATGACCCGCGAGACGCCTCGGCCCACCACAACCTGGGGACGCTGCTGCTGGCGACCCAGCGCTACGACGAGGCGGTGCAGGAGTACCGGCAGGCCCTGCGCTACCGGCCGAACCACGCCGCCACTTACCTTCAGCTCGGTTACGCGCTCAAGGAAAGTGGCCGGCACAGCGAGGCCGTGCCGGCGTGGGAACATGTGCTGCGACTGGCTCCCGGCGATCCGTCGGCGCGGCGGGAGCTGATGCACGTGAGAAGAGCGACCTCGCTCGTGGGGTGATGAGCGGTAGGGCGACCAGCGACCGAAAACCTACCCAAGAACAGCGTTCTCTCATTCGATGGGGGCGAGAACGGCCGTGTCGCCGGTGAACTTATATCCGCCTTTACCCTGACGGGGTTCCACAACGAAGCCCAAGGTCGCCGAAGGCGCACCCTGGGTACCGAACACGGCATGCCAGCAGTACCCCGAAGGGGTTCCACATGGTGTCGCGTGTCGTTGCCCCCAACGCGATTCGGTGCGGCCGCATTGTGGAACCCCGTTGGGGTTCGATCGATACAAATGGAACATGAAAGGAATGGTTGTAACCCGTTCCCCTTCCCAGGGTGCGCTGCGCGACCCTGGGCTTGGATGTTCAACGCCTGCGGCGTAAAGAGGCAGACAAGAACCATCACTCAACCTGGCAACGCTTCGAGGTTCCGAGCGCTTTCTCAACCGATGAAGGTGCGGACGGCCGTGTCGCGGGTGAGTTATATGCCTGGACCAACCGCAGTGTCTCGGGATCAAGATCATCAATCCGCGGGGAGGACCTTTCCAGGTCCGTCGCGGCCGGAGGCCGGGCCATTGAGGCGACTCCCTTCGTGCATCACGACTTGGCGATGCATGCACTCGATGGCTCGGGTCGAATCGTGGTCGTCCGTGTGAGTCGATCCCAAGGGGAGGAAGTAGTGGACTGGATAAGGCAGAGAACCTTCGGCGGCGTCGCAGGGGACGAACGGGAGGCGACCGGCACAGGCGTATGATCGGCGCAGCCGCAAATAATGACGTGATCGGCGATGGCATGGCAGCGACTTCCGGGGCGCCGCGGTGCAAAGCCGCCTGCGCCTCACGGAAGCAAGAGTGTGGGCCGAGCATCTCCACTCGACCGACGACGTCTACACACGGTAAGCGCACTGTGGAACCATACCCCCGCGCGGGCGGCCGCGCCGGGCCCGAGCCAACGGGGCGGCTGACCTGGCCCGGCCGACCTGCCGGCTGGGACTGCCGCGTCCCCGAGCCGTCAGCACCGCCGCGTGGGGTCCAACAGTGCCCACAGCCTGTCCCCCGTCCCCGTCGGCACTGGTGCCGGGCAAGAACGGCCGGCGCGACATCCCCGCGCGCGATGGCTCCGGCTCGGCTCCGCCTGATCGACCAGGCGCGTACCCGAGTTCTGGGTCGTTGAGACCGGATGATCCTGGCTGGTGGCCCGCAGGGTGAAGTGCCTGAGATCGCCTGCCTCGAAACCAGCGTCGCGCCCGTCAGGGGCTCGAAGTGGGCTCTCGGGTCTTCGCGCGGCGGGTGGCACGACGACGTCGTCGTGCGTTCGCGGCGGCCTCGGCCTCGTCGCGACGGTACGTGAGGACGTGCTCCGGGTGCGCCGCGATCCAGACGTCGGGCAACAGCGACTCCAAGTCCACCTCGTCCGACGAGAGGGCAATCAACAAGGCTCGCACATACGCAAACGGCTCGATCCTGTAGCGCTTGGCATTAGCCAGGATGCTGAAACAGATCGCCGCCGTCTCGCCTCCACGGTCGCTTCCCACGAACATCCAGTTTTTCCGTCCGATCGCGCACAGCCGCAGCGTACGCTCCGAAATGTTGTTGTCGATCTCCAGAACGCCATTCTCCGTGAACCGGCGGAGCTCGGGCCAGTGATTCAGCGCGTAGGCGATCGCCTTGCCAAACTGGCTCTTGGGCAACGCTTCTGCTTGCTGCTCGCGCAAGAACGGTTCCAGGCGGTCGAGAATTGGCACGCTTCGCTTTTGGCGCACCGCCAGGCGCTCGTCCGGGCTCAGCAACCGGATTTCGTCCTCGATGTCGTACAACTGCGCAATCAGACCCAGCACGTAATGCACCTCGCGCGGCTGATTCAGCCGGGCGTCGAAGAACTCCCGGCGCGCATGGGCCCAGCAACCGACCGGAATGATCCGGCCGCCCGATTTCAAAACCACCGCTTCGTACGACGCATAGGCATCCGTCTGCAAATAACCTCGGAAATCCTTGAGGAACTCGGCCGGCCCGTCCTGGCTCCTCGAATCGCGATAGTCGAAGACCGTGTAGCCATGATCGCCGGGGCTGATGTACGTCCAGAAGTAGCCGGTCCGTGTCGAGTCCCGCGTGGGATCAAGCACCGGCACGGTGGTCTCATCGGCGTTGATCACATCCGACTGGAGCACTCGCTGACGCATCAGCTCAACCAAGGGGCGGAGTCGCTGGGCACATTGGGCCAACCAGCCGCAGAGCGTGCTCCGCGCCAGGAAGATGCCGTGGCGGGCCAGCACGTCCTGCTGGCGATACAGCGGCAGGTGATCGGAGAACTTGTTAACAAGGACGTACGCCAGCAGTCCGGGTCCAGCCAGGCCACGCTCGATCGGATTGGCCGCCGGCTCGGCCGAGGTCACACCGTCCTTGCAGCAGGAGCAGGCATATTTCGGGTAGATGTGCCGGAACACGAACAGCTTGCCTGGCTCGTATTCGAGCTGCTCGGTCACGTCCTCGCCGATCCGCGTCTTCTCGCGGCCGCAGCCGCAGACCCGCGCCTCTGGGGGGATATCATGGGGGACGTCTGTCCGGGGCAGATGGTCGGGAATCTCCCGACGGCCGTGCCCCTTCTTTCGCTTGCGCGAGGGCAATTCCTGGTCTGGCACCGGAGCGGATGAGTCATCAGGGACAGACGGCGGAGCGTCGGCATGAAAGAGGTGGAGCTGCCCGGCTGCTTCCGGCAGCCGCTCGCGCCGTGGTCCGAAGAACAGCCGCTTCAGCGCCAAGTACTCTTCCTTCAGGCACGCGTAGGAACGCTGCAGCTCCTCGGTCGTCGCGCAGGTCTCGTCGAGCTGACGTTCCAGGTCATGGAGTTGACGCTCCATGTCGTGGAGTCGCTCGAGCACGGCACGGAGCCGCTCTTGGCAGGTGGGCAGGTCATCGGGGATGGGATCAATCTGCTCCGTCATGGTCAGATAGACGTCCCAGACGGAGCATTATTCGATCGATCGAGAATATTTTGTGTGCGACGTTCAGCCAGCGCGGGCGTAGCGCTTGCGGCGCTGTGCCGTGGTCACGTCGATGCCGTTGAGGAGCAGAGTCAAGTCCGTCGCAGTGAGCTCGAGGCCGGCTTGCCCCGAGCTCCGATCGGCGCGCGACGCGGGATCGAGTTTTTGAAAAGTGCCGGCCTCGAGTCGCTTGTACCAGATGACCAGGCCGTCCGGCTCCCAGAAGAGGATCTTGACGCGATCGCGGCGGCGATTGAGGAACAGGAAGAGATGTCCAGAGAGCGGATCTTGCCCGAGATACTCGCGGACCATTCCCAACAGGCCGTCGAAGCTCTTGCGCATGTCGGTGGGCCGCGTGCAAAGAAAGACGCGCACGGCGGCGGGGAGTTGAGGGAACATCAGTTGGCTCCGTTGCCGGAGCCGACAAGTTGCCCTGCCGCGGTGATCGCGGCCTGAAGCAAAGGGGGATCAATCACGCCCCGGAGCCGTACCACGCAGGCGTTGGTCAGCTCGATCTCCAACTGAGTGCCCGCGGTGGGATCGAGGATCGACACCGGGACGAAATTCGCGGCCGCGGTGCCGGCGGCATTGGTCAGCCGACGCGAGGAGTGCTCCGCGGGTATCCGCCCCGGGGTCTTCGGCGGGGCCTCGTGGACACGTTTCTTCCAGTAGTAAAACGTCGTGACGCTGACACCGAGCTGCCGGCAGAATTCGGTGACGCTCAGGTTGGCCTTCTGCTGCCGTTGGAATTGTCCGCGCCACCAGTCGACCCGCGACTGGTGGTTCGTTCGCAGTCCTGTCCCAGCCATGTTGATTCTCCCGGTACCGCGTCACACGAGGTCCGGGGCCAGACGACCATGCCCGGCGATGAATCTCCCGGTGCCGCGTCACGCGCGATCCGGGGGCCAGGTTACCACGCCCGGCAAGGATGGTTCGGCCGAACGAATACC
>JBIOJM010000391.1:0-9039 GCA_044450785.1 Isosphaerales bacterium | reverse complement strand
CGGCGGGCCCGGTCGTGCGGGCCGCGGCCTGCAAGTACACCATGCAGTCAAAGACAATCCTCGTCACGACGCCTCGCTCGCCTTGCCGTGCTTCTCCTGCCAGACCTCTTCTCGGACTTCCTCGAAAAAGGCTTGCAGGTCCGTATCGGACAAGCCGCTCTGTTCGATTTGGCGGCGGAAGGGAGCGAGGGTCTCGTCCACCCCCTGAATGTCCCGCGCAATGAGCCGGTGGACGTACGCCGTAACATCCTGGCCGCTCTGGGCCGCACGTTCGAGGAGCTTACTCCCTTCCTCAGGGCCGAGGTCAATGGTAATGGTCATCGGTCGTCTCGTCTCAATGCTCGGGTTCAGCATCTTCGCTATCGTATCCTGGAACCGCCCTCGCGGGCAATTCGAGGTAAACTCGGTGGGACAGGTTCGGGCGGGGCTCGTGACCCAGAAGGAAATGCGCCTTTCCCCCGTTCTTCTCGCCGTTGCTTCACTCCTCCTCTTGATCCTTCTGGCGCAGCCTGGCCAGCACGTTCAAATCCTCGAGCGTCGTCGTGTCGCCGGTGCTATCGACGCCCGCGGCGATATCGCGCAACAGCCGGCGCATGATCTTGCCGCTCCGCGTCTTGGGCAGCGAGTCGGTGAACCGGATCTCGTCCGGGCGTGCCAGCGCGCCGATCTCCTTGGTCACATGCGCGCGCAGCTCCTGACGCAGCGACTCGCTGGGCAGTTGACCTGACTCGAGAGTGACGAAGGCCGCGATCGCCTGCCCCTTGAGGTCGTCGGGCTTGCCCACCACGGCCGCCTCCGCGACGTAAGGATGGCTGACCAACGCGCTCTCGACCTCCATCGTCGAGAGCCGGTGGCCGGCGACGTTGATCACGTCGTCCACCCGGCCCATGATCCAGTAGTTCCCATTCTCGTCGCGTCGCGCGCCGTCGCCGGTGAAGTAGCAGCCGGGGATGTCGTTCCAGTATTGAGTCTTGTACCGCGCATCGTCGCCGTAGAGCGTTCGGAGCATCGCCGGCCACGGCTGCTTGATTACGAGAAATCCCCCCTGGTTGGTGGCGCACGACCGCCCGTCCTTGGTGACGATGTCGGGGATAACGCCGGGCAGGGGACGCGTCGCGGACCCCGGGACCGTCGGCGTGGCACCCGGCAGCGGCGAGATCATGATGGCGCCGGTCTCGGTCTGCCACCAGGTGTCGACGATCGGGCACCGGCCACCGCCGATGACCTGGTGGTACCACATCCACGCCTCGGGGTTGATCGGCTCCCCCACCGTGCCCAGCAGGCGGAGACTCGATAAGTCGTGCCGGCGCGGGAACTGCTCGCCCCACTTCATGAACGCGCGGATGGCCGTCGGGGCGGTGTAGAGGATCGTGACCCGGTAGTCCTCGATGATCTTCCAGAACCGCCCCTCATCGGGCCAGTTCGGGGCCCCCTCGTACATGACGCAGGTGGCGCCCAAGCACAAAGGGCCGTAGACCAGATAAGAGTGACCCGTCACCCAGCCGACGTCGGCCGTGCACCAGAACGTGTCGTCGTCCTTGAGATCAAAGACCCATTTGGCGGTGAGCGCCGTCCCCAAGAGGTAGCCCCCCGTTGTGTGCAGGATGCCCTTGGGTTTGCCGGTCGATCCCGACGTGAAAAGGATGTACAGCGGATGCTCGCTGTCGAACGGCTCGGGAGGGCAGCAGGGCGATGCGTTGGATTCCAGCTCGTGCCACCAGTGGTCGCGGCCGTGCGTCCAGTCGACCTGCGTGCCCGTCCGCCGGCAGACGACGACGCTCTCGAGCGTCGGACACGCGGCCGCGGCGGCATCGGCATTCTGCTTGAGTGGGACCAGCTTGCCCCGGCGATAACCACCGTCGGCGGTCAGCAAGACCTTGGCCTTGCAGTCCTGGATGCGGCCGGAGAGCGCCTCGGCGCTGAAGCCGCCGAAGATCACCGTGTGCGGCGCGCCGATTCGTGCACAGGCCAGGAGCGCGATGACCAGCTCGGGGATGAGCGGCATGTAGACCGCCACGACGTCCCCGCTCCGCACCCCCAGCCCCTTGAGCACGTTGGCGAACTTCGAGACGTCGCGCAGCAGGTCCTGGTAGCGGAGGACCCGCCGCTCTCCCTGTTCACCCTCCCAGATGATCGCCGCCTTGTTCTTGGTCGGGCCGACGCAGTGGCGGTCGACGCAGTTGGATGACGCATTGAGACGCCCCCCGACAAACCACTTTGCAAACGGGGGCTGCCAGTCGAGAACTCGGTCCCATTCCTTGTCCCAGTGCAGGAGCGTCGCTTGCTCGCCCCAGAACCCCTCGGGATCGTCCTTGGCGCGGTTCCAGAGGGCCTCGTACTGCGCCATGCTGCCAACGTGCGCCTTGCTGGCGAACTCGCCCGGCGGAGGAAAGACCCGCGTTTCGTTCAGGACGCTGGTGATCGAGCCGCCGCCCTGGTCTGAGCTCATGGTCGCAAAACTCCGCTAGGAACCAGCAACTTCGCCCGATTCCTCGTTACCCTCTTCAAACAGCGTCGACAGCGCGACACGAAAACCGGGAAGCAACGCCCCGCCGTCGAGCTCGTCGCCGCGCTGCAGCACGCTGACCCGCGTTGGCGAATTGTAGACGTAGATTTTGCTGGTCCCGGGATAGATGACCCAAACATCGCTCACGCCGGCTTGAAAGTATTCGTCGATCTTCTTGTCGATCTGATCGGCGGTATTCGTTTTGCTGACGACCTCGACGGCCAAATCGGGGACCACGTCCCAGGCCTCCGTTTGGGGAGCCGGTCGCTTCAAGGGCCATCGTTTTGCCGAGACGAAAGCGACGTCGGGCCGGCGTTTCAGCTTGCGGGCGCGATCGATGTAGAAGTGGGTTTCGACGACAACGCGGCCAAATCCGTTCGACCTGGCGAATAGACCCATCAAATGCGAAAGAAAAGAAGCAAGGATCGACTCCATCGCGCCCATTGGTGGATTCTCCACGATCTCGCCGCCCACCACTTCGTAAAACTTGCGCGCATCGGAATCCCAGTCGGGAGGGGGCAGTGTCTCTGAAGGATGAGTATCGAGAGCCATGATTCTATATCCTCCGCGGCCGTCTCCACGACTGATCGGGCCTTTTTCATCGCCCGGGAATCATTCTAACATCGTCCGCAACGGATCACGACAGTGAGATGGCCGCCAGTTCCGCGAACGTGGCTTCGAGCAAGAGCCACATTTCCAGCCGTTGAAGCCGGCGCGCCAGCGTTTCACTCGGTGACCCGGGGCGTGCTTGGGTGCACAGGTCGATCATGGCGAAGGCATTCCAGCCACCGCCGACGATTAGGCGGCCGGTGAGCGACGAGTCGCCGTGTTCGTCCAGCCAGGGCCGAGCTGATGTGGCCATCTGCGTCAAGACCGGATGCCGGCCGACCCTGCGGAACCAGTAGGCGGCATTTCCCGCATCAGGCTCGCGGCGATGGGCGACGCCATGCCAGTAGGCTGAAAAATCCCGCTCGCCCAGGTCATCCGCCCGCTGGGCGGCGTCGTGGCTGGCGTCCCAGAAGTCGTGAGCCTGGAGTAGACCGGCCGCCAGCGCCAGCCTGGCCCCGTGGGATGCAGAGGGAAACACGGCGGCCAGGGCAGGCTCCGACAACGCCGGGGCGAGCCCGGGTCTTGGCGGCTTTCCCTGGACCAAGCCAGGACCCAACGAGTCAAGATCCCCCAGAGCACTCTGTCCCAGCGCGGCGATCACATCGACGGGCTCCAGTGGGCTGCGTCCGATCAGCTTAAGCAGGGATGCTCCGGCCTCGAGTTGTCCGACGATTTCGGAGACGGTCGTTCCATTCGAGCGCAAGCTGGCTCGACCCTCCTCCACCACCAGTCGATCCCGAAGCAATCCCATGGGACAACCTCTCGCTCCGGATGAGACTGAGACCCTTCTGACTCATCCTTCATCCTTCATCCTTCATCCTTCCCTTAGAACCACCCCTTGAACAAGCGGAACACGTCCTGGTAGGTCACGTAGACCATCAGGCAGAGCACGAGAAACAGGCCGAAATACGTCCCCCCGATCACGGTCGACTCCGGCAGCGGCCGGCCTCGTACTTTCTCGGCGGCGAGGAAGACCATCTGACCGCCGTCCAGGGGCGGGATCGGCAGGAAGTTGAGCACCGCCAGGTTGATGCTGAGGATGCCCAGGAAGCGGACAAACTCGCTGAAGCCCGAGCTGGCCTCGACATAAGCCACCTGGGCAATCAGGATTGGACCGCCAAGACTCTTGGGGCTGACTCGCCGTTGGGCCAGGCTGCGGAAAGTCGAATACACCATGGTTAGAGTCCGGATCGCCTCGTCGTATCCGCTCCGGACCGCCAGGCTGAATGCCTGCGCGGGGAGCTGACGGATCTCCGGAAAGAAATGGAACCCGCGCGTCGGGTTGGACCAGCGCAGATCGGGCTCGGGCGTGATCTTGATCGGCTCGGACGCCTTGTTGACAACCAGCTCGACCTCCTGGATGGGCCGGCCTTGAAGGTCGGTGAAAGCACTCAACCAGCCAGACGAATGATCGCTGAAGTCAAAGGTCAGAGGGCGTTCGGCCTTGTTCGATTTGAAGAATTTCCAGAGCCATGAGAAAGTCGTTTTCACCGGGGCCGTCGGCTTCGAGGGCGGTATCAACATCGCATTGATCACGTCGCCTGGCTTGAGTCCTGCTTTGGCCGCCGGCGAGTCGGGCCGCACCGCAATCACCTGCGGCCGGATCGGGTAACACAGCCCCAGTCCCGGCACGTCAACCGCCTCGTTCTCGATCGCGAACTTCGTCCGCGGCGGTGTATCCTCCGGGGCCACCGTCAGGGTCACCGGTTTGCGCTGGCCGGTCGCGATTTCGCGCTCGATCTCGAAGGTCATCGGCTTGCCGGCGTGCTCGTAGCACTGGCCCGGCAGCCGCACGGGATCGACGTCCTGGCCATCGACCTTGATCAACCGGTCGCCCTTGCGAAATCCAGCCTTCTCCGCGGGCGAGTCCTTGCGAATCCCGCTGATCGGCTCGAGGGCGAGCCGGAGCCCGAAGTCCACAAAGTGACAGACTGGAACCGTCAGCTCGAACCGCTCCAGCAGAACGCCGTGTTCGCTGGGCGACAAGCGCTCTCGGCGCTCGATGACGTGCTTGATCGGTTGCTCGGCGTACTTCGCCAGCAGTCGATCGTAAGCGAAGATGTCGGCGAGTGGCGTCGGCTCTTGACCGGCGGGTCCCGCCGCGACCAGCACGTCGACCTTCGACTCGCGTTCCTTCCCCTTGAGCTGCGCATAAACCGGGGGGTCCGTCATCCCGGCTCCCGGCTGAAAATCGCCGATCTCCAGGCTCTCGCTCGAAACAATACCGATCGTGGGTGCATCCGCACTGGCTTCCCGCCGGGGCTGAATGTCGAGACCGATCGGCTCCTGATGCCCCGGACGCTTCACCTCCAGGTGGAGTATCTGACCGTGCGAGCTCATGAGCACCTTGAGACGTACGGAATCGTAGCCGACGTCGCGGAGATCATCGATCGCCACCATGTCGTCACCGGCACGCAGACCCGCCTCGTACGCCGGCGAGCCCGCGCTGACGGCTCCCAGTATGGACGAACGCTCCAAACGCTCGTGCTGGTAGAAAAAAACGAAACAGCCATACGCGAGAAACACGTTCATGATCACCCCGGCCGAGATGATCGCCATCCGCGCACTCACCGATTTGTTGGGAAAGGCCCGCGGATCCGTCGACTTGTTCCCTTCCTCCTCCACCCCTTCACCCAGCATCTTGACGAAACCTCCCAGCGGAAGGGCCGCCACGACGTACTCGGTCTCGCCCCGTGTGAATCCAAAGAGCGTCGTCCCGAATCCGATCGAGAACTTCTCAACCTTCACGCCGTTCCACTTCGCCAGGAGGAAATGGCCCAGCTCGTGAATGAAGATCACAAAGCCCAGCCCCAATACCACCTTCAAGACCGTGAAGATCCACGTCAGGTTTTCCAACCTTCAACCTCCCGTCGGGCCCAGGCGTCGACCTTCCACAAGCCGTCGAGCGTGGGCCGCGGATCGAACGTATGATGATCAAGTGCCGCGCGGCAGGCCCTCGAAATGTCCAGAAAACCGATCTCTCCTCTCAAGAAACGCGCAACCGCCGACTCGTTCGCGGCGTTGAGCGCCACTCCCGCGGTCCCTCCTTGCCTCATCGCCTCAAACCCCAGGTCCAAACTCGGAAACGTCTCCCGGTCAGGTGGCTCGAAGTGAAGCGAAAACGATTGCCCTAAGTCGAGCCGCTGACCCGCTCCTGGCGTCCGGTCCGGATAAGTCAGAGCATATTGAATGGGCAATCGCATGTCAGGGGGGGAGATTTGTGCGATGACGCTGCCATCCACAAATTCTACCATCGAGTGTACCACGCTCTCCGGATGAATCACAACCTCGACCTGGTCCGGCTCGAGTTGAAAGAGCCACCTTGCTTCGATCACTTCCAGCGCTTTGTTCATCAAGGTCGCCGAGTCGATGGTGATTTTCGGGCCCATCTGCCAGGTGGGGTGTTTCAGTGCATCCTCGGGCGTGACGTCGACCAGCTCCTTGCGGGTGCGTCCGCGGAACGGCCCGCCCGACGACGTGAGGATCACCCGGCGCACATCCTCTGGCGCGCCCGCCTTCAGGGCCTGGAAGATCGCGGAGTGCTCGCTGTCGACAGGCAGGATTTGCGCCCCGCGCGAGCGGGCCAGTTCCATGACCAGCGGTCCGGCGACGACGAGCGTCTCCTTGTTGGCCAGGGCGACGATCTTGCCGGCCTCGAGAGCCGCCCAGGTCCCTCGCAGCCCGACCGCCCCGACAATCGCGCTCAAGACCCGGTCGGTCTCGACGTCCTGAACCATCTGGACGATCCCATCCAATCCCCCGAGAACCTGGATACCCGTTCCCCTCAGCTCGCGATCGAGCAGGGGAACAAGATCCGGATCGGTCACTGCGACGAATCGAGGTCGATGCGCGATCGCCTGTTGCGCCAGCGTCTGCCAGCGGGCATGCGCGGAGAGGCCCCAGACTTTGAGCCGTGCGCCGCCGTCATGATCGATCACGCTCAAGGCGCTTCGACCGATCGAGCCCGTCGCGCCGAGGATCACGACATGAGTGAGTGAATCACGACGCTCCATCCGCGTCCCCAGCTCCCCGAGCGCAACCTCCCCGTCTCCCCGCGGCTCGTTCACGGCCCGGACAACTGGTGACTCATCTCTGACCGTCGTCCGAAGTCCCTCGGCTCACCCCACGCGATAGAAGAGCACTATAGAGGTTCACGCTCCATGGCACAAGCAGGAGCGATGAAAGAGGCCTTTCCCGTGGCCTCGCAACATGTTCAATTGGATCGTCGCGGCGATGTCCTACCGAGGTTGAACACGCTCACGCGGGGTACGGGCATCGCTCCATGCACGACTCACCCCTTGCGCGGTCCGGTTCGCAACACACAGAGACGGGAGCGGCCCATGTGCGTTCGTCGCGTTGGTTCTCGATTCCTCGTCGCATTTCTGGCCTGCGGTTGGGCGTCTTTGGTTACAACGGGCTGTTCTCGGGACGAGGAGCTGAAGCCCGATCCGGGGGCTTCCCCCTTCTATCCAGGGCCGGCGGCCCAAACGGGTGCGCCGGCTCATGCGGAAGCGGCTGGCGAGCAACCCATCGGAGGATCGCCCGCGTCCCAGACCCGGGACGCCCAGGCCGGCTCGAGCTCGACCGGCTCGACCAACACGGATGCGACGTTCGGTGCGAGCGACGTCGAGCGGCAGCTCCGGGTCGCACTGCGAAGCGTGCAGAAAGGCGATATTACCACGGCAGCCCGGCTGCTGGATCAAGTCCTGGGCATCGAGCCGCTCAATCGTGAAGCCTTGATGGGGCGGGCCGCACTCGCCCTCGACGAGGCGCGCCTGGCGAAGTCCACGGAGGATCGTGCCGCCGCGGTCGAGAAAGCCGTCAAGCTGATGCGAGCGATGCGCCGCGTCTATGAGTCGCCGAAGCTCAACGAGCAACAGCTTTTCAGCCAGGTGCTCTACTCCCAGGCCCAGATCCGGGTCCAGCAGGGCCGGAACGACCAGGCGCTGGCCCTGCTCAAGGAAGCCGATGAAACAGGCCTCGACGCGTACTCGCCTGCCGAAGTCGACGAGGCGATGGCTCCGCTCCGTTCCTCCCCGCAATTCCAAACGGAACTCAAGGCCAAGAACGAAATCAAGGTTGTCGAGGCGCGCAAGCGAGTCAAGGACCTGCTCGATCGACCCCTCGACTTCCCATTCAACTTCACGCTCCCCGACCTCGAAGGCAAGCCGGTCTCACTCGCCGACCTGAAGGGGAAGGTCGTGCTCGTGGACTTTTGGGGAACCTGGTGCGGCCCCTGCCTCGAGGCGATCCCTCGCCTGAGCGAGCTCTACCGGATGCGACACCACCGCGGGCTGGAAATCGTCGGGCTCGCCTATGAAAAGGTGTCGAGCGAGTCCGAGAAGCGCACCCTCGTCAAACGCAGCGTGAAGGAGTCAGGCATTCCTTATCCGTGCCTGATCGGCGACGAATCGACCCTCAAGCAGGTCCCCAACCTGAAGGGCTTCCCGACGTCGGTCGTTCTCGACCGGTCCGGGAAGGTTCGGTTGCTCCTTACCGAGAACGAGAAACATTCCCTGGACCTGATCGCCGATACTGTTGAGATTCTGCTCGCCGACCCGGTGCACGAGGGCGGGGCCGCGGTCAAGAAGACCCGCTGAGTCCATCAGCCCCGCGCGTGGGCGACTCGGCGGCCGGCATTCGCCGGCCGCGGTTGTTGCCGGCGCGGCTCAAACGAGCAGACGATCACCGCCCGCTCCGGTCCGGCGCCGGGACGGCGGTGGAGAGTACACGGCACACCGAGTGCCCTGGCCCGGTCGAGAGCGGTCAGCACCAAGGTCTGTCCCAGGGCCAGCGCGCACTTTGGGTAAGCTTGGCAAACTGGGCTGATTTGCGCGCGCAGCCCTTTTTTTGTATACCATTCTCTGTGTTGTTTCATTTGCGGCGGCGCACGGAGAGTGAATCATGACCGACATTCAGCGCAT
>JBIOJM010000390.1:0-9049 GCA_044450785.1 Isosphaerales bacterium | reverse complement strand
GCCCTTGACCGCGCTGGGCGCGGGTCTCCCGACCCCGCCCTCCGCCCGACCGAAGGTGTCCTCTCGCACCACCACGACCTCCCCCGCTTCCTCGGCACCTTCGAGCAGATCTGCCAGACGATGGCTTATGCCCACGCGCGGGGGGTGATCCACCGCGACTTGAAGCCCTCGAACGTGATGGTGGGCAGCTTCGGCGAGGTGCAGGTGATGGACTGGGGCCTGGCCAAGGTGTTGCTCCAGGGGGGCATCGCCGACGAGGCGGCGGCGCAGCCGGTCCATGAAACCGTCATCACGACGGTCCGTAGCGGGTCGGCGGGGAGCGGCAGCGAGTCGCAGGCAGGGAGCGTGCTGGGCACACCCTCGTACATGGCGCCCGAACAGGCCCGCGGCGAAGTGGACCGGATCGACGACCGCGCCGACGTGTTCGGCCTGGGGGCGATCCTCTGTGAGATCCTGACCGGCCGTCCGCCCTTCGCGGGTTCAACGCGGGAAGAGATCCGCGCCCAGGCCGCGCGGGGCGAGTTGACCGATGCCTTCAGTCGGCTTGAAGCCAGCGGAGTGGATGGCGATCTGATCGGCCTGGCCCGCGATTGCCTGGCGGCGGAGCGTGATCGGCGGCCGCGGAACGCGGGCGCGGTGGTGCAGCGGGTGACGGCCTACCTGGCCGGGGTGCAGGAGCGGCTCAGGGCGGCGGAGCTGGCGCGGGTCGAGGCGCAGACGCGGGCCGAGGAGGAGGTCAAGCGGCGGGTAGTTGCCGATGATCTGGCCCGGGAAGCCCGGGCCCGGGCGGAGGAGGAGCGGAAGCGGCGGCGGATGACCGTGGCGCTGGCGGCATCGGTGCTGATCACAGCCAGCGTGGCCGGCGGCGGCTGGGCTTTCCTGGCCCAGCAGCGGCAGGAGCGTGCAGCGCGAGTTACGCTCGCCTTGGGCGAGGTCGAGGTCCTCCGCACCGAAGCCAAGCGAGTCGGCGATGACCTGGCTCGGTGGCTCGCCGCCCGTGATGCCGCACACGCGGTCGAGGGCCTGCTGGCCGATGCCCCCGACGAGCCGACCCGGCGGCATGCGACCGAAGTCGTCCGAGAAGTGACCCAAGCCGCCGCGGCCGCGGAGAACGACCAGAAGCTGCTGGCCAGGCTGGTCGATATCCGCAGCGCCAAGGCCGACGATCCCGATGGCTCGACGACCGACGCGGCCTACGACGATGCGTTCCGCGAAGCCGGGATTGACGTTGCTTCTCTACCTCCGGCCGAGGCGGGGGCGAAGATCCGGGACCGGCCCACCGCGGTGAGAGTGTTCCTTGCAGCGGCGCTGGACGACTGGGCGGCCGTGCGTCGGAGTCTGCGAGGCGACAAGGCCGGCGCGCGACGGCTCACCGAGGCGGCTCGGCTGGCCGACCCCGACCCGTGGCGCAACCGGCTCCGAGAGGTGCTCCAATCCTCCGCGAGCCCAGAGAGGCTGAGCAATTTGAAAGACCTCGCCAAGTCGGCTCGGATGGAAGAGTTACCCGCGGTGAGCCTCTTCTTATTAGGAGCTACCTTGCTCAATATGGGAGACCCGACGGGGGCGGGGGCCGTGCTCCGCGAGGGCCAGCGTCTGTACCCGGGTGACGTCTGGCTCAACTACACGCTGGTGGAATGCCTGGAACGGTTGTCGCGGCGTGAGGAGGCGATCCGGTACTACATGGCAGCGCGATCGCTCCGGCCCGAGACGGCGCATCGACTGGCGCACGCCCTGGAGGCGAAGGGGGAGACCGATCAGGCGATCGCCTTGTTCAAGGACCTGGTGCGACTGCGGCCGAAGGAGGGTGCGCACCTCGGCTGTCTGGCTGGAGCGCTGCAAAGTCGGGGCCGTACGCAGGAGGCGAAGGCCATCCTGGACGCGATGATCGCCCACTATCGCGCGGCCCTTCGCTTCAAGGAAGGTTTTCCTAACGCCCACTTCTATCTCGGAAACGCCCTGAAACACCAGGGCAACCTGGATGAGGCGATCGCCGAACTCCGGACCGCGCTCCGCCTCAAGCCAGATCATGCTGTTGCGTACAGCAATCTTGGCGTTATTCTGATTGACCAAGACAAGCTCGACCAGGCGATCACCGAGTTCCGCGCGGCCCTTCGCTTGCAGCCGGATTCCGCCCGCGCCCACGCCAACCTCGGCAACGCCCTGCGCCACCAGGGCAAGCTAGACAAGGCGATCGCCGAGTACCACGTTGCGCTCCGGCTCGAGCCCGATTACGCCGGCGCCCACATGAGCCTCGGCAACGCTCTGAGAACCCAGGGCAAACTAGACGAGGCGATCGCCGAGTACCACGCAGCGCTGCAGCTCAAGCCCGACTTCGCCGACGCCCACTATAACTTCGGCAACGCCCTGACAGACCAGGGGAAGCCGGACGAAGCGATCGCCGAATTCCGCACCGCCCTCCGTCTCAAGCCGGATTACGCCGAGGCCCACTGTAACCTTGGGCATGTCTTCCGCCAGCGGGGTCGCTTCGTCGAGGCACTCGCCGAATTCAAACGGGGTCACGAGCTCGGATCGAAGGATCCGAACTGGCATTATCCCTCCGCGGAGTGGGTGCGCGAGACCGAGCGCCTGGTCGAGCTCGATCGCAAGCTCCCGGCGATCCTCAGCGGTCAGGCCAAGCCCGCCGATCCCGCCGAAACCCTCGCGTTGGCCGAGTTGTGCCAGGACAAGAAACTCCACGGCGCTTCGGCCCGGCTCTGGGCCGAGGCCTTCCAGGCTCAACCGAAGCTGGCCGATGACATGCAGGCCCAGAACCGCTACAACGCCGCCTGCGCCGCGGCATTGGCTGGCTCGGGACAGGACAAGAATGATCCTCCGCTCGACGACGCGACCAAAGCGCGCTGGCGCAAACAGGCGCTGGACTGGCTCAAGACCGACCTGGCGGCTTGGTCGAAGGTTGTGGGAAGCGGCCCGGCCCAGGCGCGTCATGCCATATCCCAGACGCTCCAGCACTGGAAAGTCGACATTGACCTGGCCGGCCTGCGCGACCCGGCCGCGCTGGCCAAGCTACCCGAGAACGAGCAAAAAGCCTGCCGCGCGCTCTGGGCCGAGGTCGACGCACTACTGGCCAAGAGTCGCCCAAAGACACCGCCATGAGGACCGCCGATCCAAGGCAAACGCGCGGGGAGCCCGTCAGGAAGGATTGATTCAGGAAACGGTTCGAGTGTTCTCCAAGAAAGGCCCAACCGAGTCGCCTTCTTCACTCGCCACGGCGGTGTCCGGAGCGGTTGACCACGTCGCGAGTCAAGAACGGGCTCCGAGCAAACTCTGGGGGCGGGCAATGGTCGCGCTCAAGCAAGCGCTGGAGGTAGCATCATGAACCCGAACCGCTCATCGCCCCGCGATGGCCTCCCCGCTGGCGCGGAGGATGATTCCGAGGTCGTGCGCGTCCTGGACGCTTATCTCTCCGCGATCGAGGCCGGCCAGCCAGCCGACCCCGACAAGCTGCTGGCCGATCACCCAGCGCTGGCTGGTCCGTTGCGAGCCTACCTCGAGGTCATGAACGTGGCTGGCCGGTTGGCGGAGGGTTCCCGCGCCCGGCCCGAGGTCATGCCCGGCGACCCATCGACGGATGACTCGACGCCACCTCCCGGCTCGAGCCTGCTGACGACCCTGGACTTCGGTCCCGGTCCGCCACCCCACATCCACCTGCTCGAGCTGGTCGACGAGCGCGAGCCGCTGGTGATGCCACGGTCGGCCGAGATGCCTCATCCGGGAGGCGCGGGCCTGGGCCGATACCAGCTTCAAGGCGAGATCGCCCGAGGCGGCATGGGAGCAATCCTCAGGGGTCGCGACGTCGACCTGGGCCGAGAGCTGGCGATCAAGGTGCTGCTGGAGTCGCACCAGGGCAATTCCGAAGTCGTGCGCCGGTTCGTCGAGGAGGCGCAGATCGGCGGCCGGTTGCAGCACCCGGGGGTCGTGCCGGTCTACGAGCTGGGGACGTTCCCCGACCGGCGCCCCTATTTCGCCATGAAGCTGGTCAAGGGGCGGACCCTGGCGGTACTTCTGGCCGAGCGCAAGGACCGCGCTGGGCGCGGGTCTCCCGACCCCGCCCTCCGGCCGACCGTAGGTCTCCCCTCGGCCCACGACGACCTCCCCCGCTTCCTCGGCATTTTCGAGCAAATCTGCCAGACGATGGCCTATGCCCACGCGCGGGGGGTGATCCACCGCGACTTGAAACCATCGAACGTGATGGTGGGCTCGTTCGGCGAGGTGCAGGTGATGGATTGGGGCCTGGCCAAGGTGTTGCTCCAGGGGGGCATCGCCGACGAGGCGGCGGCACACCTGGTCCCGGAAACCATCATCACGACGGTCCGCAGCGGGTCGGCGGGGAGCGGCAGCGAGTCGCAGGCAGGCAGCGTGCTGGGCACGCCCTCGTACATGGCGCCCGAACAGGCCCGGGGCGAGGTCGACCGGATTGACGAGCGCGCCGACGTGTTCGGCCTGGGGGCGATCCTCTGTGAGATCCTGACTGGTCGACCGCCCTTCGTCGGTTCAACGCGGGAAGAGATCCGCGCCCAGGCCGCGCGGGGCGAGTTGTCCGACGCCCTGGCCCGGCTGGAAGCCAGCGGAGTGGATGGCGATCTGATCGGCCTGGCCCGTGACTGCCTGGCGGCGGAACGGGATCGGCGGCCGCGGAACGCGGGCGCGGTGGTGCAGCGGGTGACGGCCTACCTGGCGGGCGTGCAGGAGCGGCTCAAGGCGGCGGAGCTGGCGCGGGTCGAGGCGCAGACGCGAGCCGAGGAGGAGATCAAGCGGCGGGTAGTCGCCGACGAGCTGGCGCGGGAAGCCCGGGCCCGGGCGGAGGAGGAGCGGAAACGGCGGCGGATGACCGTGGCGCTGGCGGCATCGGTGCTGATGACCGCGGGGTTGGCTGGTGGCGGCTGGGCCTACCTGGCGGCGCTGCGGCAGGAGCGGGCGGCGCGAGTTACGCTCGCCTTGGGCGAGGTCGAGGTGCTCTGCACCGAAGCCGAGCGGGCCGGCGACGATCTGGTTCGATGGTACGCCGCCCGCGACGCGGCCCACGCGGTCGAGGGCCTGCTGGCCGATGCCCCCGACAAGTCGACCCGGAGGCGCGCCATCGCACTCGTCCGAGACGTGACCCAAGCCGCTGCGGGCGCGGAGAACGACCAGAAGCTGCTGGCCAGGCTGGTCGACATCCGCAGCGCCTGGGCAGACGATCCCGACGGCTCGACGAGAGACGCGGCCTACGAAGATGCCTTCCGCGAAGCCGGAATTGACATCGCTGCCCTGCCGCCGGCCGAGGCCGGGACGAAGATAAAGGCCCGGCCCACCGCAGTGAGTTTGGCCCTGGCGGCGGCGCTGGACTACTGGGCGGCCGTGCGCCGGGCGAGCCGAGGCGACCAGGCCGGCGCGCGACGGCTCACCGAGGCGGCCCGTCTGGCCGATCCCGACCCGTGGCGCAACCGTCTCCGCGAGCTGCTCCTGACCTCCTCGAGCGCCGAGCGGCTGACGAGCCTCAAAGACCTCGCCAAGTCGGCGCGCCTTGAAGAATTGCCCGCCGTGAGCCTCCACGTATTAGGAGCGACCTTACTCAACATGGGAGACTCCACTGGGGCGGGGGTGGTGCTCCGCGAGGGCCAGCGTTTGTACCCAGGTGATGTCTGGCTCAACTACACGCTGGCGGAATGCCTGGAACGGTTGTCGCGGCGTGAGGAGGCGATCCGGTACTACATGGCGGCGCGGTCGCTCCGGCCCGAGACGGCGCATGCCCTGGCCCACGCCCTGGAGCAAAAGGGGGAGACTGACCAGGCGATCGCCCTATTCAAGGATCTGGTGCGACTGGGGCACAACGAGGGTAGGCACCTCGGCTGCCTGGGCGTAGCACTGAAAAGTCGGGGCCGGGCTGAGGAGGCCAGCGCCGTCCTCGAGGCGGCAATCGCCGCCTTGCGCGCGGCGATCCGCCTCAAGCCCGGCTACTCCGATTTCCACAACAACCTCGGCCTCGCCCTGGCCAACCAGGGGAAGCTGGAGCAGGCGATCGCCGAGTACCGTGAAGCGATGCGGCTCAAGCCCGACTACCCGGACGCCCACAGCAACCTCGGCGTCGCCCTTTACAACCAGGGGAAGCATGTGGAGGCGATCGCCGAGTACCGTGAAGCGATGCGGCTCAAGCCCGACTACCCGGACGCCCACAACAACCTCGGCGCCGCCCTTTACAACCAGGGGAAGCATGTGGAGGCGATCGCCGAGTACCGTGAAGCGATGCGGCTCAAGCCCGATTACGCCGCAGCCCACAGCAACCTCGGCAGAACCCTGTTCGACCAACGGAAGCTGGAAGAATCGATCGCCGCGTACCGTGAGGCCCTGCGGCTGAAGCCCGATGACGCCGAGGACCACACTAACCTCGGCAACGCCCTGTTCGCCCAGGGGACGCTTGAGGAAGCGATCGCCGAGTATCGCAGAGCGCTCCGGCTCAAGCCGGGCTATCCCGAGGCCCACTACAACCTCGGCGTTGCCCTCAAGGAACAGGGCAAACTGGACGAGGCCATCGCCGAATACCGCGAGGCGGTCCGCCTCAAGCTCGATTACGCCGAGGCTCACTGCAACCTGGGGCATGCCCTTCGACAGCAAGGTCATTACGCAGAGGCCCTCGCCGAGCTCACGGAGGGTCACGAGCTGGGCTCGAAGAACCCGAACTGGCGTTATCCCTCCGCGCAGTGGGTGCGCGCGACCGCGCGGCTGGTCGAGCTCGATCGCAAGCTGCCGGCGATCCTCAGCGGTCAGGCCAAACCCGCCGATGCCGCCGAATGGCTCCCGTTGGCCCAGATGTGCTACTACAAGAAACTCCACGGCGCTTCGGCCCGGCTCTGGGCCGGGGCGTTCCAGGCTCAGCCGAAGCTGGCCGAGGATATGCAGGCCCAGAACCGCTATAATGCCGGCTGCGCCGCGGCATTGGCCGGCTCGGGCCAGGGCAAGGATGACCCGCCGCTCGACGACGCAACCAAGACCCGCTGGCGCAAGCAGGCGATTGACTGGCTCAAGGCCGACCTGGCAGCGTGGTCGAAACTGCTGGACAGCGGCCCGCCGCAGGCGCGACAGTCGATTTCAAAGACGCTCCAGCACTGGAAGGCAGACGCCGACCTGGCCGGCCTGCGCGACCCGGCCGCGCTGGCCAAGCTACCCGAGAACGAGCAAAAAGCCTGCCGAGCGCTCTGGGCCGAGGTCGATGCGCTGCTGGCGAAGTCCCAGGGAACGAATCCCGAGAAGGGTCATTAGCGCGGTTCCCATGACGGTAAACAGGGACATGGCGCACATTGAACTTGCAGCAGACGGCCAGGCAGCGGGGACTGAAGCCATGCTCCGTTCGCGAGGTCGCCCCAGGAACGTGCACCCGTAAGGCTCGGGTGGCCCAGACACCAGGACGGTGTCCGAGTGCCGAGGCCACACGGGGCCGATCATCGGCATCGGCCCAGCACGCATACGCCGGGTCATGTCGACGACCTTTTGCCTGACCCATGTCGACGCCCCCGTGGGTCGAGGGCTTGTAACACGGGAGGTATTGTGTCGCGCAGACCGAGATCTGTACTAGCCCGAGGGGAGCAATCCCGCAGGGCCACCCGACCCAGGTCCGCCTTAATCGTGGTTTGTGCTGAGCGCGACGGTCTCCATGTCGGTGTCCGTCAGCGGCATCAGCACGGCGGTCGGCACCCCGTGATCCGTCACGACCAGCGGTTCCAATTGGACCGCTGGGATGTAATCAGCCGGTGGGTTGGTCGCCTCGCGGATATCGAGGATTTTCATAGTGGGAATTCCCTCCCTTCGACCCGGAGTACGCCATGGTCCTTGACACCCCCAAGCTCGGATCGCGCTCGACGAAAGAGTATCGTTCCGCCACGACCGTCACGGCCGACTCCTCTCCGCCTCCAGCTCCCGCAGCAGCACGGCAGCCGCGTCGTAAGCCCGATCCGGCGACCACAGGGGGTAGGTCTGGCCGGTTGCGAAAGGAGTTGATTCTTCGGCTTGGGCCAGGTCCTCGGCGAGCAGTTGAATCAACCGCAGCTTGCCAATCCGCGACAGGGCGCGGACTTCTGGCAGCATCTCCACGAACGACATCCTCATTCTCCTGTACGCCGCCGGGCCTGACGTCAGCCCCGTCTTCCTCCGCGATTTCCCGAGCATGGCGGAATGCGAGTGCATCTCGGAGCTGCGGAATACCAGGTCGCTGCACGAAACCGCCGGCGCGACCACCCGCCTCGAACCGCCCGCGAATCTTTCTTCGGCGGCGCGACTTGGTGGATTGTATCTCAGCCTTAACCCATGCCGCCAGCTTCTGCTGGACCTCGACCGAGTGAGCGGGGAGCAGCGCGCTGGGCGCGGGTCTCCTGACCCCGCCCTCCTGCGCTGGGCGTGAGTCTCCCGACCCCGCCCTCCTTCCACGCTGGGCGTGGGTCTCCCGACCCCGCCCCCGAGAAGGCTTCACCAGTCGATTGCACTCAGGATCACATCGTTCGCTACCGGGCCATCCGATGACCAGTGCCTGGCGGAAGAGAACCGCCAGTGATCCTGACGTGTGACCAACCCTTTCCGACAGGGATTCTCGTGCAGGTAGTTGACTTTCGTCATCCAGAACGGCTGGTTCTCGATCTGTTCGGGGTGAAGGCTCGGCTGCCAGAAGCGCCTTTCTCGATCGTCTGGCGCGGCTTGCTGCAAGACCTTGCTAAAGCAAGGCGGCATGTGCCGGTCGCAATAATCGCTGAGCTTTCGGCCCGTGAATTTGCGGAAGTCAGTCAGCGTGTCTTTCAAAGCAGGTGGGTTGAATTCTTTGAAGAAGAAAATGCCGTGGATGTGAGTCGGCATGATCACGTAGGCGTTGGTGCGGAGCCCCTTGTGCTCGTGGCAGTAGTTGAGGCTGTCGGTGATGATGCGGCATGCCGGTTCGGATATGAAGACCGGTAGCCAGTGGACGACCGAGAAGGTGACGTAATAGACCGCGCCGTCGGCATCGAAGCGATAGCGTTCCATGGGGTCCATCATAAGAATCAGGAAGGTGGAGGGGAAGCCCCGGGGG
>JBIOJM010000389.1:0-9062 GCA_044450785.1 Isosphaerales bacterium | reverse complement strand
GCTGAAGGTCAAGGCCGGTCACCCGCTCCGACCGCAGCTGGCGGAGCGACTTCCCAACCCGGAGGCGGTGATCAAGAAGCTTGGGCTCGTCGGCGTGCAGCCGAAGTACGACGGCTTACGCGTCCAGATTCACAAAGACGGCAAGCGGGTGAGCATCTTCTCGAGGAACCTGGAGTCGATGACTGAGATGTTTCCGGAGCTGGTCGCCGCAGCCGCCGCACTGAAGGTGAAGACAGTCATTCTCGACGGCGAGGCGATCGCTTACGACCCCGACTCGGATGAGTTCGTCCCGTTTCAGGAGACGACCGCGCGCCGGCGCAAGGAGGGAATCGCGGAGATGGCCGCGAGCGTGCCGATGCGCGCGTTCATCTTCGACGTGATGTTCCGCGATGGAACCGACCTGACGCCCCTGCCCTACGAGAAGCGCTTCGAGATCGTTGAGGAGCTGATCGGTGAATCGGACACGCTGCAGACGGCGCCGCTGATGAAAACCGATTCTGCGGAGGTGCTCACACGGGAGCTGCTCGACAACATCAGCCGCGGCCTGGAAGGGATCGTGGCCAAGCGGCTCGATTCGCCTTACCAGGCGGGCGCGCGCAACTTCAACTGGGTGAAGTTGAAGCGCAACACGAGTGGGCAGCTCAACGACACCGTCGACGTCGTACTGCTCGGCTATTACCACGGAAAGGGGAAGAGGGCTGAGTTCGGCGCGGGCGCGCTGCTCGCAGGCGTCTACGACAGCGACAAAGACGAGTTCGTGACCATCAGCAAGCTCGGCACCGGCCTTTCCGACCAGGCCTGGCGTGAGCTCTACGAGAGGCTGGTGAAGCTCGAGGTCCCGCAGAAGCCGGCGCGGGTGAGCTCAATTCTCGTCCCGGACGCGTGGCTGGAGCCCGCGATCGTGGTTGAGGTGCTGGCCGACGAGATCACCCCGAGCCCGCGCCACACCGCCGCGTTCGCGCTGCGCTTCCCGCGGATCGTCTCATTCCGAACCGCGGACAAGAAGCCGGAGGACGCAACCAGCCTCCGCGAGATCCGGGAGATGTTCGAACAGCAGCAGCGGAGAGGCCGCGCTAAATCAGGCTGAACACCTCGCCTGTTGACACCTAGCATGGCCAGGCATAGCATCGCTAGGTAATGCGCGGAGAGATCCTCAAGGGCCACCTTGACCTCCTGCTCCTCGCGACCGTGGCCGCCCGCCCTGGTCACGGCTACGAGATCCTCAGCGAGCTGCGCCGCCGCAGCGAGGGGGCATTCGCCCTCGCGGAGGGAACGGTATACCCCGCCTTGCATAGACTCGAAGCGGCAGGCATGCTCACCAGCCGCTGGTCGGTGGTGGAAGGCCGCCGGCGCCGGGTCTATTCGCTGACCGGTTCGGGGCGCCGGGCGCTGGCGGCTCAGCAGAGAGAGCTGGACCGATTCGTGATCGGGGTTCGCGCCGTACTGGGGCCGGCGTCGTGAAACGGGCCACGACGATTGAAGAGTTCCTCGAAGGGTTCGAGCGGTCGCTCCGGTTGCCAGGGCGCCACAAGCAGAGGGTGTTGGATGAGGCACGCGACCATCTCATCGAGGCCAGGGATCGCGGAATCGCCGCCGGCCTGGATCCTCGAGCCGCGGAGATTGCCGCGATCGAGGCGTTCGGCGACGCGGCGGTCGTGGCGTCGCGGTTCGATCCGGGCCTTCTGGCGCGTCTCCCGGGCGAGCTGGATCGATTTGAGCGCTGGCACGCCGCTCATCCGACGGCGGTGGCCACGATGGACACAGCTGCGTTAGCCCTGGGGCTGGCGTTTTCGTGGTCCCCGTTGGTGGCGCTGGCCATCGTGCCCGTCTGGGCGTCAAGCGTTTGGATCGGAACGCAGCTCAGGAACCGCCAGGAACCGGGCTACCGGTACCGCTTGTGGGGGTGGAAGCAGGAGCACCCGGTTGCGTATCAGATCGCCACCCACGCGGGCATCTTGCTCGGCACGGCCGCCTATTTCCCGCTGTTTCGACTGGCCGGATCCCCGCTCCCGACGGAATGGATATTCCTCATGGTTCCGCTGTTTCCGCTAGGCTGGCTGCTCAACGCCCCAAAGGCATATCAGCCGCTGATTTCACCCTAAATCTGACGCCAGACCTGACTTGCCACTCGGTAGAAATTTCCACCAAGGATTCCCTTGATCGCATCGGTCGAATAGCCACGCTCCCGAGAGCTGACGTCACAGCCGGCAATTGGTCTGGGCTTGCGAACTGCATGGGTCCGCTTTCCGTGTAGCCGTAACCGCTCGGGAAGGTGGTCGCATTAGCCTCCATGAACGCGCTCAGCTCGGCTCGATCAAACACAAAGTCGAGTCCGAGCCCGACGTGCTCGGGACCTACCAGCTGGACCGCGTAGTCGATCGCGCGCACGACTGATTCCGTGCTTGCATCGTTGTCTCCAAGAAAGATGCCCACGCCGTTGATTCCGATCACACCTCCCGTCTGGGCGCAGGCCAGCATTTGCTCGTCGTCCACGTTTCGCGGATGCTGCTTCATTCCAGCCGGCACCGAGTGTGAGAGAACGACCGGCGCCGCCGACAACTCAAAGAGATCAAAGGTTGTCCGGCGCGAGCAATGCGTGGCGTCGACCAGCATGCCGGCTCGGTTCATTTCGTTGACGACCGCCTGCCCGAACCTGGTCAACCCGGTCTCGGGATCGCCGTGACAACCTCCGCCGGCTCGGTTCGGTTCGTTGTACGCAATGAGCATCGTGCGGACGCCCAGGTCGTAGTAGGTCTGAATCATGTCCAGGCTTCCATCCAGAGGTTCGGTGCCCTCGAGATCGAAGGCGACCGCTAGGCGACCCGTGGCCTTTGCGTGAGCCAGGTCTGGCGCCGATCTGACGAGCACGAACTGCTCTTCTCGCTGCAGCACGCCACGCCGAAACGCCGAGAGCACCTTCAAGGCATCGAGCGGCGGTGTGGAGTCCATGCCGACGTTGATGGAAATGAAGTCGACGCCCGACTTCGCATAGAGCGCCAGCTCCTCAACCGCCGATTCCTCCGGACGCAAAGGGAGACATCCATGCTGGTCCCACACAAGGGCCTCGTCGTACCAAGCCCGTCCGCCCATACGTGCGAAAAATAGAGGAAGTCGAATTACAGCGTTCCCAGCCGGCGGCCACGCTTGGCGCCTGACGTCGGAAGGCTGCACGCGACCTTACGTGCAGCCCTCCGTTGAACGCCCTCCGGCCGGGACTCAGCGCAGCGCGCGAAAGAACTCGCGCACGTCTTTGACCAGCAGGTCTGGCGAATCCATGGCGGCGAAATGCCCGCCGGTTTCGAACTCCGACCAGTGCACGATGTTGTTGCCGTACTCGCTGTAGCGACGAATCGCCACGTCCTCGGCGAAAACCGCGACCCCTGTCGGCGTCTTGCCCGGCTGCTGGCCCCAGGAGCTTCCGTGCATGTTCTCGTAATACAGACGGCCCGACGATCCTGCGGTGCGGTTCAGCCAGTAGAGCATCACGTTGGTGAGCATGAGGTCGCGGTCGATCGCGTCCTCCGGGGTCACGGCGGCGTGGCTCCACTCCTTGAACTTCTCGACGATCCACGCAAGCTGCCCGACCGGCGAGTCGGTCAGCCCGTAAGCCACCGTCTGCGGCCTGGTGGCCTGCAGCTGGAAGTAGCCGTTCCCGTCGGACAGGAACTTGCCGAGCCGCTCGACCCGCGCCTTCTCCGCGTCCGTGAAGGTCGCCAGCTCGTTGGGGTCCACGTTTCCGAACGGGATGAATCCGAAGGTCGCCGCGTTGACGTGAACGCCGGCCACATGATCGGCGTCTACGCGTCCCAGCTCCGGAGAGACGAAAGCGCCCCAGTCGCCGCCCTGCGCCCCATAGCGCTCGTAACCAAGGCGGCGCATCAGCTCGGCCCAGGCCTTGGCGATGCGAGCGGTGGTCCAGCCCGTTTCGTGGGTTGGGCCCCGAGAAGCCAAATCCCGGGATGGACGGAATCACAAGGTGGAAGGCGTCGGCTGCGTTTCCGCCGTGAGCTCGGGGATCGGTGAGCGGGCCGATGACGTTCAGGAATTCCACAACCGACCCGGGCCAGCCATGCGTGAGGACCAGGGGAAAAGCCCCCCGCTCCGGCGATCGCACGTGTAGGAAGTGCACCTGGGCGCCGTCGATCTCGGTGACGAACTGAGGGAGCTCGTTGAGCCGGGCTTCCTGCTTGCGCCAGTCGAACTTGGTGCGCCAGTGCTCCGCCAGCTCCCTGAGGTAATCGAGCGGCACTCCGCGGCTCCAGCCGGTGCCGGGAAGCTCGTCGGGCCAGCGGGTGCGGGCAAGCCGGTCTCGCAGATCGTCCAGCTCCGATTCGGGTACGTCGATACGAAATGGTCGGATCATGGTCTCAGCCGTCACAGCCAATTTCTCGCCTCCTGACACTCGGGCCATATGACAGAATACTGTCATGGCTAATGTACCAAAACGACAGGATGCTGTCAAGCTGGGTCGACCTCAGAACGACCCTTCCAAGGCAGGCGAAGTTTTGACATCGCTCATCGTTCCGGTGATCCAGCTCGAGGCACATTTCAGCCGCGCCGGTGAGGCCATCGCGGCCGCCGGCGGCCAGACGCTCGCCCGCTGGTTGGCCCTCGAGATGGTGGCGGATGCCCCCGCCACCGTCGCGCAGATCGCCCGGCGGTTGGGCCTCACTCGCCAGAGCGTCCAGCGCGTGGCAGACCTGCTGGAGCAGGATCGGCTCACGCGATACGCGGTCAATCCGGCGCACCAGCGGTCCCAGCTGGTTCACATCACCCCGCTCGGGCGGAAGACCCTGTCGACGATTCAACGCGCACAACGGGAATGGGCGGACCGAGTCGGCGGCGAGATCGGTGAGGCCGAGCTGCGCCAGGCGAGCTCGGTCGTCGAAAACCTGACCAGGATCCTCAAAGCTCAGTAGCAGGCCTTCCGACCTCCCTTGGGATCACCGAGCCGCTTTCACAGCGCTCCAGAAGCTGAGCCGCGGACGGGCTGATCCTGTGACGTTGCCTCAGCGGTCGCCGCTCGCGTCTCGGTGCTGAGCTTCCGCCGGCTGCCGGTGATCAACGTTCGTTAGACGCGTCCGGCGTTTCCGCCTCCAGCTCCTTGCGAATCTCATTGATGTAATCGGCCACCGCTGCATCGTCCAGACCGGGCTTGACCGCGCGCAGCCGCTCCGCGGCGACCCCGGCCATGTAGCAGGAGAGAGGGGCGAATCGCCGTTCCCGGGTGTGCGCCGCAACGCGGGCCAGCTCGAGCAGCTCCAGGGCGATCCTGGCATCGATCGCGGGCGGTTCGATCGTGGCCCCACGACGGTGGGCGCCGGCCGCCCAACGCCGGCCGAGCTCGTCAAAGAATTGATTCATGACCCTCCTCTCGCTTTCGCGGCCGGGGAACCGGTAACAGACCCAATTCTCCTCGTGAGCCGCTTCGGAGAAGGACCGGCTCAGCTCAGGAGGGTGATTCCTGCCCGGGGGCGGAACCCGGTCAGCTGGTGCAGTCGCTCGCGCGTAAACCGGCCCACAAACAGGGGCACGAACTGCGGAACCCTTGAATCGGCGAGGTTTTGGAGCGATTGGCCCGCGAGGAGATCAATGGACTCCTCCGACGCGACGCCGCGATACTCGACCTTGATGTTGCGAACCTCGGTGGCGACCAGCTTGAGGACATTGGCATCGAAGGGGACGTGCACGCGACCGAGGATCGACCACCTCACATAACAACGTCAGCAATAGCCGACGGTCTGATTTCGGGAGCGAACGCCGTTTGAGCTAGCTCGCCGGCCTCCTTCCGAAATCAGCCAGGCCTTTCTCGAGGCGCCCAAATCCTCGCATCGCCTGTGACCTCGCCGCCGCCACGAGCTTCGGGCCACGCCGGCCGGCGAGAATGCTGCTGCGCACGTATCCGACGAGCGCTCGCTGTACCCCCATGAGCGCGCTCGCGACAGCGACCGCCTCGACGTCGCCAGGCCTGGCGCCGGCCTCCTCGGCGAGCTGGTCCGCAAGCAATCGCGTGTAGCGGGCCACGATCTCCCGCTCATGGGCCTCGAGCGCGGGGCTCGTGGAAATCAGGTTCCCGGCGGTCGCGATCACCTGGGCAGCTTCGTCGCCGGCCAGGCGCTTCAAACCATCGAGCACCGGGCGGCGAAAAGCGTCGAGAACCGACTCCCCCGGCACCCGCTCGCGAACGGCATCCAGGAGCTTCTCCTCGAAGAACCGCATCCCTCCATAGAAGAGGTCTTCCTTGGTCGGGAAGTAGTTGAAGACGGTCACTTCTGAGACGTTGGCCGCCCGCGCGACCTCAGCGACTGTGACGGCGTCGAAACCTCGATCGGCGAACAGGCGCCACCCTGCCGCCGCGATCACCTCTCGGGTCTGCTGCTTCTTGCGCTCCCGCAACCCCGGCTCGGTGATCACGAAAGCAGCTTAGCAGGAATAGGCTTGGCCGCTAAAGACTTTAACGTGCTATAAAACTATGGTGACTAAAGGAATCGCCGACCAAAGGAGGAGGCAATGAACCTCTACTCGATCGCCCTGTTTCTACACGTCGTGGGAGCCCTGCTCCTCTTCGTCACCCTCACTGTGGAGGGAGTCGCCCTCGGCCAGCTGAGCCGGGCGGCCACGACAGATTCGGCTGGACGTGCGGCCGGCATGTTGCGCCTGAATCGGATCGTCGGGCCGTTGTCCGCGCTCGGTGTCCTCGTTCCCGGCCTGTACATGACCGTTACGACCTGGGGCTGGGTGGCGTGGATCGTGGTCGCGCTGGTGTCCTGGGTGGTGATCGCCGTGCTGGGAACGGTGAACGGGATCCGGATCCTGGCTCTCGAGCGGTCCGGCGGCCTCCTCGGTGGAATCCAGAATCCGGTGTTCCAAATCTCGTGGTTGACGAGGGTCGGGATCGCCCTGGGCGTAATCTTCCTGATGACCGTGAAGCCCGGCGCGGCATTGGCCGTGGTCGCGATCCTGGTCGCTGCCGCTGTGGGAGCGGGGCTTGGCATCGTCCTCTCGAGAACGCGGCGGCGCGCGCGGGAGGGCCAGGCCGCATGAGCGCCCCCACCACGGTTTCCACCCATCGCACGCCAGCGGTGCCGCAAGCCGGCGCCGCTGCGTCAGAGCCGTCACCGCGGCGCTGGTCCTCGCTGGCCTTCGTGTCGCTCGCGCAGCTGATGGTCGCGCTCGACGCCACCATCGTCAGCATCGCCCTGCCCTCGGCGCAAGCCGCCCTGCACACATCCGACGCCGACCGGGCATGGGTGATCACCGCCTATACCCTCTCGTTCGGCGGGCTGCTTCTTCTCGGCGGACGTTTTGCGGACTTCTTCGGTCGCAAGCGCACGTTCCTGGTCGGTCTGGTCGGGTTTGCCCTGGCCTCGGCATTGGGCGGGTCGGCTCCGAACTTCGCAGTCCTCGTCGGAGCGCGAGCGCTGCAAGGCGCGTTCGGCGCCCTCCTTGCGCCAACCGCCCTGTCCCTTCTCGCGATCACGTTCACCGAGCCAAAAGAGAGGGCCAAGGCTTTCGCGGTCTATGGCGCGATCGCCGGCAGTGGGGCGGCGGCGGGCATGCTGCTTGGTGGCGTCCTGACCCAATACCTGAGCTGGCGCTGGTGCCTTTACGTGAACATCCCGATCGCGGTCGTCGCCGGGATCGGCGGCTGGCTTGTCCTGCGCGACTCGCCGGCGATGGCGAAACCGCGGTTCGACGTGCTCGGCGTGGTGCTTGCTGCAGCGGGCCTGGTCGCGCTGGTTTACGCGTGCACGCTGGCGGCAGTCGCAGCGCGGTCGATCGAGGTCGCATCACTACTGGCTGCCAGCGCTGCCCTGATCGCTCTTTTTGTGGCGTGGGAGACGCGTGCCGCCAACCCGTTGCTCCCGCTGCACATCGTGCTCCACCGCAATCGCGGTGGGGCGTATCTCACGGTGGCCCTCACCATCGCCGGCATGCTCGGCGCGTTCCTGTTTCTCACGTACTACCTGCAGGTGGTCCTTCGCTACACCCCGCTTCAGGCAGGCCTCGCGTTTCTTCCGATCACTGTGGCGTCGCAGGCGGGCTCATGGCTGATCGCGGCTCGGCTCATGCCGCGTTTGCCCGCGCGCTATCTCATGGCCCCGGGGGCTCTGGTCGCCGCGGCCGGCATGGGGCTGCTCACCCAGCTCCAGGCCGACAGCAGCTACCTGACCCTCGTCTTGCCGGCCGAGTTGCTACTGGGCATTGGCACCAGCTGCGTGATGGTTCCCGCCTTCAGCATCGGCACGCTCGGCGTCGATCGACGCGAGGCTGGAATCGCTGCGGCGACGGTCAACACCTTTCAGCAGATCGGTGGATCTCTTGGCGTCGCGGTGCTCAACACAATCGCCGCGAGCGCCACCGCCGCTTATATGGCGGTGAATTCGAACGAGCGGTTGCGAGTCGAGGCGATCGTCCATGGCTACTCGGTCGCGACCGAATGCGGAGCTGCGATCCTCCTTGTGGGTGCTGTTGTGGTCGCGATCCTGATCAACGCCGGCAAGCCTTCGGCACCGCAACACGGCGGCAGCTGAGCCAGACGGCCATGGCCGGGCGCTACCTGGAAGAAGGAGTTCGCGTTGCCGAGCACCCCGTCACAAGCCGGGTTGGTGGTCAGCTCGCCCTTGACTTGAAGCGGTCAGCTGCGTCGGTGACCCGGTCCCCAACGCGGCCGCGCACAGGCTCGACAATGCTGACGATCTGGCGGGCCGCCCGATGACCGGCATCCAGCGCTGACATACGTCGCACCGAGCCTTTGACCGGGTCCATGAAGTAGACGACAGCTCCGCCGATTACAGCGGCACCGAAAAGCCCGGGCAGGATGGTCCCGCGCCGGCCCCGCTCAACGACGACGGGCCAGCTGCCGCGGCCGATGGCCTTGGTGATGCGGCGAGCCAACGGCCTTGCGGAATCAATCGTCTCGGAGGCGGTGCGTCCAGCCTTCAATGCGCTGTCTCGGTTCTCCCGCCAGAGCGAAGTCAGGCGTCCGCGTCGGTTCTCCCCCAACTCGGGATCGTAAAGGTAGACGGCAAGGCCGCCCAGCGCCGCGCCAAGGGCTATTC
>JBIOJM010000388.1:0-9127 GCA_044450785.1 Isosphaerales bacterium | reverse complement strand
CCGGGTAAACTGCGGCCACGTTCCGCGCTCAATGTAACTGGTCCCATCGCGGTCTCATTCGCTCCGTTTGGGGTTCGGCGAGGGGTTACCGGCGACCGCCGCCGAGATGTGTGTAACGACGAGGGCGGTGCCCTGGGCTGATATGTTACGGCCCCTTCGGGGCGAAGACGCAAAGGCGCAAATTCGAAACGCGCGCCTCAAGGCGATCGGGCCGGTGAGTGAGATGCCGGAAGCGCGCGCGGATCCGCGGTCGTCGGCGTCCCTGTTCGCCGGGCGAAGCGTGCAGCGCCGAAGGCGATCGCCCGCGCGGCGGACCGGGCTGCCTCGTCGGGCGCCGCTCCGGCGGCCTTTCGCGCCAGCTCATAAGCCGACTGCGCATCACCGGCGTCCTGCTCGAGGACGGCCAGGCAGTAATTTGCTTCGAATGAATCCGGCCTGGCTTCAAGCGCCTGCCGAAGATGGCGGCGCGCGGCCTCGAAGTCGCCTTCGACAAGATAAGTGGTCCCGATCCGCGCGTCCCGGATGTCCGGTTGGGGAGCCGTGACCGCTTTCCGCCACAGGTCGCGCGCGCGCGCCGGCTCACCGAGGTGAAGCCGCAAGGTCGCAATCCGGTCGACGACCTCCCAGGGGGCACGTTCCGCCGGATGGGCCTGCTCGAGCAGGCGGGCGGCGCTCTCCGCGCGGCCGGTGCCAAGCTGGGCGGTCACGATTCGATCCAGGTCGCTCAGATTCCGCCAGTCAATTGACGGAGGGGAGCCCAGCTTCCGCTGGTATTCGGCCCGCATCGACCTGAAGTCTGTCTGCTCGAGAGACTCGAGTCGCTCGATCGCGCGGCCCCCCTCCATTCGGTCGAGCAAGGGGAGGGCGGCCTCGTGCATCAACCGGGAGTCATAGGCCATTTTCAACGTCATGAGAGTCAGGGAATCATGGGGAGCGAGCTCCATGGCGTGCCGCAGCGCATAGGTCGCGCGGACAATCGACAGGTCGAAAACCGGGTCGAACGGCGCGCGAAACCGCGGGACGAGCTGTGGCGGCGGCTCGCGAAAGAGCTCGAGCTGGCCCAGGTCTTTCCAGGCCTCGATCGAGTCAGGAGCTTTTTGCAGGACGCGCCGGGCGTCGTCGGAGCCAAGCCAAACGAGCGGACGAGGCTGATCGCCCCCCGACCCCGCAAGTGCCGTTACATACTTTCGAAACGCCTTGCTCGAAAGCGCCAGCTCGGCGATCCCCGGCGACTGCTTCGAACGATCCGGCCGGAAGTGGCGGGCCGCGAAATCGACGGCATGCGCCCGGACCACTTCGGTGAAGGAGTCATGAACGAAGACCGCGGCGATTGCGTCGAACCAGACACAGCGCCAGTGGGTGCTCCGGAGCAGCGTCGCGCCGATCTGCCAGTTGTGTTCATGGTCCACCAGGATGACCGGACGCCGCATCTCGTCCAGCTCCGCCTCCCAGCCAGGTTCATCCTTCGTGATTCGCCGGTCGAGCTCGATGTATCGCTTGAACAAATCGGCGCCGGCGACCTCCAGCCGCGGGTCGGTGTAGACCTGGCGCTGCGGCCCGTATTCGTACTCGAAGAGCGACGCGTGACCGTTGTGAAAGGACAAGAACCGCGCGGGCATCCCCGGCTCGCCGGCGAACAGCACGGCTTGGTGCGGGTACCAGAGCGGCTCTTCACCCAGGCCGATCGTACGTCCCTCGCCGGTCATCTTGTAGAACCGGCCCGAGCCCACCCAGAGCAGCAGCAGGCCGACCGCGCCAAGAGCGACCAACCGAGGGGCAGCGCCCGAGGACGCCGGCCCTGTACCCTCCCTTACCTTTCGTCGCCGCTCGAGGGCCGCGGCCCATTCACCGAAGTTCCAGGCCGTCACCGTGCCGACCATCGCGGCGAACTGGTGGCTGTTCCGCGTTGCCTGAAAGCTCAGGACGCAAAACGCCGCATAGAGAAGAAGCCGGAAAGGGCTGACCCGCCAGCTCGCGTTGGGGTCGACCGCCGTGGCCGGGACGAGATCAGGGTTCGTCCGCTTGCGCCGCTCGGTCCTCGACCGCGACCGTTTGTTGCCCCTGCCGGCGGTTCCCGGATCGGCTGCCGCCGATTCCTCCGCCACCGCGGTAACCCGCGCACCGGGTCCGGGCCCCGCCAGCCGGACCCCAATCAACCAGAACAGGGGCACCAGAAAGCTGAGCGCACCCATCAGCATCGTCGCGAAATGCAGTTGTAACGGCAGGTTCCACAGGCCCGCACTCCGGATGAAGGCCGGAATCGGCATCAGCTCCGCGATATACTGCGAGAAGATCGGGTTGCTCATGGTCCCGGCCAGCTCGAGCGGATAGAGCGCGCCCCTGATCCCATAGGGATTGACCAAACACGCCGCGCCGGTCAAGACGCTCGCGACCAGGATCGTCCGCCACCACTTCCGCCGCTCCGGCGCCAGGAGCCCGCCGCGCAGCGCGGCGTCGATCAGTCCAAAGCTCAGAACAATCGGTCCGAGCACGAACAGGCCCTGCGAGTTGACCCACGCGACCTGAACGAGCGGCAGCAGCAGTGCCAGCTTGGGGAATCGCTCCCACCGGCTGATGACCGCCAGAAAGATCGACAGGTAGAGGAGAGTGAGCGTCTCGGGCCGGACGTACATCCGTCCCCCAAGGACCAGAAGTGCCGGCAGCCACGCCAGCACCATGACCCACAGCGGCCACTCGCGCCGGCGAGCCGTCAGCAGGAACAACATCGCCACACACGTGACGGCGCATTTGGCCAGGCTGAGCGCGACAACCCCGCCGCGCTCGTGAACCCAACTGACCGCGATCTGGAAAAGCCAGTGCAGATCGATCCAGGGTCGACCCGCATTCGAGAAAGTAAAGATATCGGCGCGAGGTACGTGACCCGTTTGCCGGATCAGATCGCCGGTCCGCAGGTGCCAGTAGATGTCGGTATCCTTGAGCGGGAACGCGCCCAAGAGGAACGTCAGCATCAAGAACAGGACGATCAAGCACCCGTCCGCGGCCCGAGTCACCCACGACGTTCGTCCCGAGGGCTCGCTTCGCGCTGCGGGGCGCACCGGCGTTTCCCGCGGCTTCCTCGCTGCTTCAGGTGGGCTCTCGGCCGTCATCAGGACACTCCGGCCACCGACAGATGCTTGGCGGCCGAGTGGCCGTGCTTGACCAGCGCTCGCTTGTGTACGGCCACGGCTTTTTTATGGGGCTGCTGAGTCGTGTGACCGTGCTTGCCGTGGTGCTTCGAGCCGCCGCCGACCGGCTTCGGCGGCTGAGTCGGGGTCGCCGGCGTGGTGCCGCTTCCACTCTGGCCGCTACTGGTTCCACTCGTCGTCAAGGTCGTGGTGAGCGAGCTGGCCACCAGGTTTGAGACCAGCGAATTACCGTTGGGCGACCCCAGGCCGGTCGAGGTGTTGGCGGTCGCTCCGCTGGTTGTGCTTCCGAGTGATGAACCGAAGCCGAAGCCCCAGAACGAGTATGAGAATCCGCCGGCTCCGAACCGGTCGAATCCACCGCCGAATTGGGAAGAGGCAGAAGAGGGGGTCACCGTATTGAAGTTGGACGATGGGGCTGCGTAGAGAGCGGGCAAGGTTTGGGCGGGTCCGTCCAGTGCCCCCTTGCCGGCGAGCGCACGGCCCTGGTCGACGATCGCGACCAACCCTGCCCACGACGGCGAGCCAACGCTCGTCCCGCCGACGACTTGCCAGGCTCCCCTTCCCGTGCCGGGATCGGTTGCGTAGACCGCGGCCCCTGTGTTCGGATCGGCGTTGAATGCCACGTCCGGGACGCTCCTCGTTCCGGTTGTCTGGACGGACTGCTGATAACTCGGCTCCGGCTCGAACCGGCTATAGCCCCCCCCACTGTCGATCCAGGCGGTCTCGGACCCGTAGGTGCCCGAGCTGGTGACGATCAGGGAAGTGCCTCCGACCGAGAGAACGTTGGGAGAAGCCGACGGATACTCGACGACGCCGTTGTCTCCACTGGAGGCGATGAACGTGATGCCCGTATGACCGGCCGGAGTCGTGAAGTACGAGTCGTAGGACGACTCACTGGACATCTCGTTGAACCCCCAGCTCATCGAGACCGCCACGACGCCCGCCGTGTTCCGGGCCGTGTTGACGGCGTTCAACAGGTCCTGAAGCTCCTGGGTCGCGGAATACGACGGAGCAGCCTCCACCACCAAAATGCTGGCGCCGGGGGCGATCGAGTGAGCCATCTCGACATCCAGCGACTCCTCGAGAGCCCAGCCGCTGTCCGTCTGACCGCCCGCCTGATTCACCACGGTGAGCGTCGGGTTCGGCAGATTGAATTTGGCATCGAACGTCGCCAGGTCCGACTGGATGTTCGGATCGTGGTACGTCTCGATCAAGGCGATCGTTTCGCCCGTGCCATCCCCGGTGACCGTCGTGCCAGTGGAGGACGTGAACTTGATTGCACTCAGACCGTAGGCACCGGTTATTTGGGACGGCGTCAAGCCGCTCGGCTGCACCGGCCAGAAGCCGGACAACAAGCAGCGATCGTCAAGTTCATCCAAGTGGAGCCTGAGACTGCCGCGACGGCGGTTTCGCATGAGTGACCATCTCCAACGATGTGCATTCCATTGCGAGGTCTCATTCGAATTGAGCCTACATCACGCGACCTCAAAATACAATGAGATCCATGGTTACATCGTCGAGACGGTCGGTCTGGCGCGATGGTATGGGCTGGATGAGATCGATCGCCCCATCGTTCTGTAGCGAAAACTGAGCTTTTTCTTGGAACGGGAGGCTTGCGAGCCGCGCCTCGCCGCAATCCCGCTCGTGGTCAGCGTCGTCGTCGTGTGGGTCGCGACCAGGTCGGCGACGAGTGACGGGCCGACGGGCGTTCCCCGGCCGGTGGACGTGTTGGCACTGGCGCCGCCGGAGCGGGGTAGGGGGGCGATCGCGTTGAAATCCCTCGAGGGGAGGGCGTAGAGGGCCGGCAGGGTCTGCGTCGGCCCGTCCAGGCTCCCCTGACCCGAAAGGCCCCGCCCCTGGTCAACGATGGCGATGATTGCCGCCCAGGCTGGGGTGCCCAGGCTCGTCCCGCCGACGGTTACCCATGACCCCCGGCCCGTGGAGGGCGAGGTTTCGTAGACCGCGACACCCGTATTCGGATCGCCGTCGAAAGCAACGTCCGGCGTGCTTCGTTTGCCGGTCCCCTGGACCGATCTTTGATAGCCGGGCTCCGGCTGATACCGGCCGAATCCCCCGCTGCTATCGATCCAGGCCGACTCCGCCTGGTATTGCCCCGACCCGTTAACGTAGAGTGAGGTTCCCCCGACGGCGAGTACGTTGGGTGAAACCGAAGGCCACTCGGCGCCCCCCTGCGGCCCGCTATCGCCGCTGGCGGCCACGAATGTGATGCCTTGGTGCCCGGCAGGGGTCGTGAAATCGGAGTTAAAGGAAGGCTCTCTGGCAAACTCGTTGAACCCGAAGCTCATCGAGATCGCCACGACCCCCGGTGTGTTCCGGGCCGTATTCACGGCCCTCAACAGGCTGTTGCGGCTCTGCGACTGCGCCTCGACCACCACGATGACGGCGCCGGGTGCGACGGCGTGCGCCCACTCGACATCCAGCGACTCCTCGAGTGCCCAGCCCGCGTTGGAAACCGAGCCGGCCTGATTCGTCACAATCAGCGTCGGTGTCGGGAGATTGAACGCTTGATCGAACGTCTGCAGGTCCGATGCGATGTTCGGGTCGTGGTAGGCTTCGATCAGCGCGATGGTCTGGCCCGAACCATCACCCTTGACCGTCCCCGATGACGTCGGGAAGGTGATCGCATCGAGACCGTAGGCGTGAGTCACCTGCGCCGGAGTCAGGCTCGAGAGCAAGCAGCGATCGTCGAGCTGATCCAGAACCGGCCGGAGGGCACGACGGCGACGCGTCCGCATCAGTGGCTGTCTCAGGATGTGCATCGAAGTTGTGGAATTCCGCGAGTCGGCCACCGGTTGACGCGAATGAAGTTAGGTGCCGCGGAAGAATTCTACACCATTCGGTTCCGTTATCCAGGAATGGTCCGCAATTGCATCGGCTTGGAGTCGGGAGATCTCTCCTTCAAATCCTATCGAAGAATCGGTCGAAGAGCCGCCTCACTTCGAGACAAGTTCGATTTTCAACTCCCTGATACCCCCTGGCTTGATCTCGACCTCCAGCTCCGTCTCGACGTTGTATTTCTCGGGAATGAAGTCCTTGGCCGGTGGCGGGGCCTGTTCTGGGCCGATGTCCGGATTTGGGAGTCCTTCGTGCTTCTTACCCCCGTAGATCGCGATCCGATACTTGGTGGGGACCAGTCCTTTCGCCCGCGGGATCAAGAAGCGGCCGTTCTCGATCACGTCTGAACTCGAAACCGTATGTTTGGACTTTTGTTCTCCGGAGGGTAAGAAAACGATCGTGCCGCTCGCCAGAGGCCGGCCGTCGAGCCTCACCGTCCCTGGGACCGCTTCGCGCGGCAACTCGTCGACTTTGCCGCTACAGCCCGGAGCCGCCAGTCCCAGGGCGGCCAACGTCGCACAAGACCAGACTCGCCGATGGGGACGCCCGACCATGGTCGATCTCTTTTCTCTCAAGGTTGAAGCAAGTGGAGGACCGGCTTCGTCAAGGAACCCAAGCCATCCGGCGGCCGGTCAAGACTCCGTCGCCGCGTGCCGAGCTCGAGGCGCTCCCGAAACGACTCGGTCAATTCACTTGATTTGGACAGGAACTCTCGCGCGATGCAAGAGAAAAGTGCCCTGATCGGGCGCGCATCGACAATTTGTTGTCAATGATTGGACACCTTGGTTGCGTCGGGTTGAACGGGCTGTTAGGCTTCGAAGTCAGGTCCCGGGCCTGGGAGATGCCCGGAATATCCATGGTGATGCCAAAGTGCGAGGAGGTTCTGATGTCTCGAAGCGTTGGGAGGAGGGCGGCCATGCTGAGTCTGGGCGTTCTCTCCGTGTTCATCGTCGCCGGCGCAGCCGCGTCCGAGTTGAAGGTCGGCGACCAGGCCCCGGCCTTTTCGCTGCAGGGTTCGGACGGCAAGACGTACACTTTGGAGCAGTTCAAGGGGAAGTCCCCGGTGGTGATCGCCTGGTTCCCCAAGGCGTTCACGGGCGGCTGCACCAAGGAATGCAAGTCGCTTCGTGAAAACAGCAAAGCCCTGCACGACCTCAAGGTCGCCTATTTCACCGCCAGCGTCGACACGGCCGACGAGAACAAGAAGTTTGCCGAGTCGCTCGATCTCGACTATCCGATCCTCAGCGATCCCGACAAGACCACGGCCAAGGATTACGGGGTCATCAATCCAGCACGCGGCTTCGCCAATCGCTGGACTTTCTACGTCGACAAGGATGGGATCATCCGGGCCATCGACAAGGCGGTCAAACCGGACAAAGCCGGCGCGGACGTGGCCGCCAAGCTCAAAGAGCTGGGCCTCGCCTCGGATTGAGCCAGGACTCGGCGCTGCCGGTTCCCGGGCTGCCGGCGCTCCGCCTCAACCGCGGCGCTGGGTTTGCAATTCGGCCCAGCGCCACTTCAGCTCGCCCAGGATTCGCCAGAATAGCCGGCTGTGCATCAGGCCGTGGATCCGCCGGCACCGTCGCGAGCCGAACGAGTGTGGCTCCGTGTACTCGAGGTGGTGCGCGACCTCGTGAAGGAAGGTGTCGAAGAGCTCTTCCAGGGGGCGCCGGCCGTCCACCCGGTCGTGTGAGTAGATTCGGACGAGGCGTCGCGACTTGTAATAACCCCCGAGCACGCGCTCGGTGGGCCGCGTGTTGATGTCCACCACGAAGCTCACCCGGCAGAAGCGGATCCGCTCGAGCCGATAGCGAAACAGTGGGCCGAGCGCCGAGATGGGTGGCTCGAACCGGTCCGGCGGCACCGGTGACGTGGGCCGGCTCGCCGCCGGCTGCGCGGGGGTGACGATCTCGCTTTCGGTTCGCGGCGCGAGGACCTCGCCGTCAGGGTTCTCGGAGCGCCGATCGGGGATCGGTTGAGGATGGTCGTTCATGGGTCCTTCCAGCATTCTCGCATCGACGGGCCGAAATCAGCGTTGGCTCCGTGCGATCGCGCATCGGACTTTCCAAAAGTCGGATCAGGATCAATACGTGGCCCGGCCGCCGCTGATGTCATAGCACTGGCCGGTGGTGAAACTCGCCTCTGGGCTGACGAGATAGTGGATCAGGGCGGCGACCTCGTCGATGGTGCCGGTCCGCCCCATGGGGATCTTGGAGATCATGTACTCGACCGTGCCGGGCGCGATGTCTTCGAGGATCGCCGTCTTGATGACGGCCGGCGAGATCGCATTGACGGTGATGTCCCCCTTGCCGGCCAGCTCCCTGGCCAGCGACTTGGTCATGGCGATGACCGCGGCCTTGGACGCCGAGTAGGGTAAGAGCGTCGGGTTCCCTTCCTTGCCGGCGATCGAGGCCACGTTCACGATCCGCCCGTAGCCACGCTCGAGCAGCCTGGGGACCACGGTCTTGCAGAACAGAAATGGACCGATGACGTTGACCTCGAGAACCCGCCGCACCTCGTCGGCTTCGAGGTTCCAGCTCACGTCGGTCCGGCCGGTGATGCCGGCATTGTTGACCAGGATCGACAGAGGTCCGAGCTTGGCCTCGGCCTGATCGACGGCGGCGACGACCTGGTCTTGCGAACAGACGTCGCCAACCAGTGCCAGTCCACCCAGCTCGCCCGCGACAGACTGGGCCGTCGCGGCATCGCGGTCAAAGACCGCGATCCGCGCACCCGCCGCATGAAGCCGGCGCGCGATTCCCGCGCCGATCCCTCGGCCGGCTCCCGTCACCAGCGCCGCCTGGCCTTCCAACCGAAAGAACTCCGTCATGCGTTTGCCTCGCGAGCGGTCCGAGGACCCTCGGGTCTCGATCCGGGTCGAGACAACTTATCACGTACCGTGTTTCTTGACCACACATGAAGCGGGTCGAGATGATCGTGGTCGATCTTGCATTGGATCGACCATCGTCAAAGGGATCGTCGGGTTAGAGCGGTTTTCACTCGGATAGCCGACTGGCCATACTCCCCATGAACTCTCCCCGCTGGAGCACTCGAGGAGGCGCAAACTTCCCCCAGGCCCCCGGCATTTCTCATGGTTGCGAGAGGAGTTGGTTTTTCAGTGTTTT
>JBIOJM010000387.1:0-9128 GCA_044450785.1 Isosphaerales bacterium | reverse complement strand
TCGGAAATAACTTCCCGATTAAGCTCCTCTGGTTTTCCGGGTGCCACTGGCTCTGCCAGTGCCCGCCCAAGCATGGGGACACTGGCATAGCCAGTGGCACACAAATACGAAGTCGGGAAGTTATTTCGGGCCCGTTCCTAAGGCAATCTGCCTAGTTGTCAAGCGGCCAGATCACCCTGTTCGAGGTGGAGGGGACCGCGTCGCCGCGTCGTCCTGCCGGCGGGCTGGGGCCGGCTCGCCATCGACCGCCGCCGGAGCCAACAGGGGATCGACCGTCTCGTGCCGACCCACCTGTGAGCATCGTCGGCTCAACCAAGCGCCGCATCCGTTCGACTGGCACTCAAGAGAATTCGGAATCGCCGGTTACCGATCAGCCTCCGGTCACGATTAGGTCTTCAGAGATGAGACAAGTGCCCGGCACGAGCCGAGGCAGAGGTCCCCGCGCCGGGAGCGGTCGGCGTCCGCCCTGCGCATCCGGTCGTTTGAGATGGGGAGGGAAGTCATGAATGGAGATTCCAGCGTCGACAGGTGCCCGTGGGAAGACCGAGTGCTAGGCCGCCCCAGCTCCTTGAGGAGGGCGCTCACCATACCGCTTCTGGTGTTGCTCGGAGGGGGGGTGGCCTACGTGCAGTTCAACCACGCTTCCCGGCCGCGGGAGGAACTGTTCAGGAGCCTGGGCGCTGTCCTCTCGGACATCGCAGTCCCCGAGCCGCTCTTCAAGGAGGCACAGAAAGTAGATGGGAGTCGGGTTTTCGAGGAGTACGCCACCTACCGGGAGTTTCTCGAAACACACGGGCTCGCGCAGAGCGTCCTCATCACCAGGACATGCTCCGAGGAAGGTGTGTTTCTCTTTCATGCCTTCCCGCCCCTGGATGATCCCAATACCTTCTCTCACTTCATCGCTCGCTTGCCGAACCTGGTGCCGGGGCGAGCGCACGGCCAGCCGCCGACTGACCGCACTCAGGTTCATCCCTTGCCCGCATTGCAACTTTCGACCCGGTCGGCTGCCGAGGAGTTTCTCAGTACTGGTTTCTTCCTTCTTCCCAGCTTTGAAGAGACGAGAATTCCTGGCGGGGCCTCCGCGCAGAGGGGGGAAGGTGAGGAGAGCCAAATTGGGGTTCGGGCTCGGGGGCAGCAGGACTCGACACCTTCGGCGGAGCGGCGATGAGAGCCGGAGTCGCGAAAAGGATCGAGCTGGTGTATAGGATGGTATGGTGATCTCGATGCATGCCGACTCAAGCGATGTTGAGGACCTGGTGAAACAGGCCGTCTCCGGCGACCCCGGGAGCTGGGCGGAGCTGATGAAGCGGTACCGATCGCGGCTGCGCCGGATGGTGAGTTTCCGGCTGGACCCGAGGCTCCAGGGTCGCGTTGACCCCTCCGACGTCGTCCAGGATGTTTGCCTCGCGGCCTGGCAGCATCTCGGCTCCTACGTGAAGCAGCCTGACACCCCGTTCTTCCTCTGGCTCCGCGCGGTCGCGGGGCACAAGCTGGGTGACCTTCACCGGCACCACCTCGGGGCCCAGGTGCGGGACGCGAGGAGGGAGGTCTCTCTCTACCAGGGGTCGGTGCCGGGGGCGACCTCCGCGGCCCTGGCCGCGCGGTTGCTGGGACACTTGACCCACCCTAGCGAAGCGGCCGTCCGGGCCGAGAGAAAGGTCCAGCTCCAGACGGCGCTCAATGCCATGGACCCGATCGATCGCGAAGTGCTGGCCCTGCGGCACTTCGAGCAGCTCACCGTGTCCGAGGCCGCGGCGGTGCTCGGCATCAAGGAGAAGGCCGCCGGCATGCGTTACGTCCGCGCCCTGCGGCGGCTCAAGGAGATCCTCACCAGCCTCGGCGGATGGGCGGAGCCATGACCATAAGCGAGTCGACCTCGGGACCCGACCTGTTCAACCGGCTGGCCGACGAGTTTGCCGAGCGGTACCGCCGCGGTGAGCGACCACCCCTCAGCGAGTACATGGAGAAATACCCAGAGCTCGCCGGCCAGATCCACGAGCTGTTCCCGGCGTTGGTCGCGATCGAACAATTCGGCACCGGGCCCGACCAGGCGATCGAGCCATTTGCAGCGCGGCCGGGGACCGCGGGGCCGATCCCCGAGCGGCTGGGCGACTACCGCATCGTGCGGGAGATCGCCCGCGGCGGCATGGGCATCGTCTACGAGGCGGTGCAGGAGAGCCTGGGCCGGCACGTGGCGCTCAAGGTCCTGCCGCAATACCGCCTGCGAGACCCCAGCCAGCTCGAGCGGTTCCAGCGCGAGGCCCGCGCCGCGGCCATGCTCCACCACACCAACATCGTGCCGGTCTTCGGCGTCGGCGAGCACAACGGGGTGCACCACTACGCCATGCAGTACATCCAGGGCCAGAGCCTGGACGTCGTCCTCCGCGAGGTCAAGCGGCTGCGCGGCCCCAAACCCGCCGAGCCAGCGCCCTCGTTCGTCCCCGGGCCCGACCCCGGGTTGGCGGCCAGCGTGGCGATCGAGCTGGTGTCCGGGCGGTTCGCGGGCCAGAGCGGGGCCCCCGCGGAGATGGAGTCCTTGACGGCATCTTGCCCCCTGCCTGCCGGCAAGAATTCTGCGACTCCCTCCGAGGGAGCGGGCCCCGGCCCGTCCTCCTCCGTCTCGTCGATCCTGGGCCAGTCGGGGTTGTCTTACTATCGGAGCGTGGCCCGGATCGGCGTGCAGACGGCGGACGCGCTGGCGTATGCCCACCACCAGAAGGTGCTTCACCGCGACATCAAGCCGTCCAACCTGCTCCTGGACCTGCAGGGGACGGTTTGGGTGACCGACTTCGGACTGGCCAAGGCCGAGGGAACCGACGCCCTGACCCAGACCGGCGACATCGTGGGCACGCTGCGGTACATGGCCCCCGAGCGGTTCCAGGGCTTGGCCGACGCGCGGTCCGACGTGTACGCGCTGGGCCTGACTCTGTACGAGATGCTCGCGCTCGAGCCCGCGTTCGCGGCGGAGGAGAGGGCCCGGCTGATCGACAAGATCCTGCACGAGCAGCCCCCGAATCCACGCCGGCTCGACCCGCGGATCCCGCGCGACCTGGAGACGATCACCCTGAAAGCGATGGCGAGGGAACCCTCGGACCGGTACCGGACGGCATCCGAGCTGGCCGAGGACCTGCGGCGATACCTGGCCGACCGGCCGATCCTGGCGCGGCGGGCGTCGGCCTTCGAACAAGCGCGGCGGTGGTGCCGCCGCAACCCTGCACTGGCGGCCGCGACCGGCGCAGTGGCGGTGGCCCTCGTGGCGGTGGCGGTGCTGGCCGTCCTGTATGCCGACCGTCAACGGCTCCTGGCGCTGAAACAGACCGAGGCCACCCAGAAGATCACTAAGCTTGCGGGTGACCTGGACGCGGAACGCAAGCGGCTCAGGAACTCTCTGGCCGAATCGAACCGCCTGCTGGCGGTGCGCAACTTCGACCGCGGCCAGGCGGCCTTCGACAAGGATCAGGTCGGCGCGGGCCTGCTCTGGATGATCGAGAGCTGGCGCGCGGCGGCCGCGGCCGGCGACCCCGCGTTGCAGCATGCCGCCCGGGCCAACCTGTCCGCCTGGCTGCCCTATCACGCGCGGCTCGAGGCCGTCCTGTCCCACCCGCGTCCGGTGCAGGACGCGGCCTTCAGCCCCGACGGCAAGCTCGTCGTGACCGGCGGTGATGACGGCACGGTGAGGCTCTGGGACGCGACCACCGGCCGGCCCGTCGGCCCGATCCTCCAGCACCAGCGCGAGGTCAATTCCGTTGCGTTCAGCCCCGATGGCAAGACCATCCTGACCGGGAGCATCGATGGCACGGCGCGGCTCTGGGACGCCGCCACGGGCCGGCAGGCTGGTCCACCTTTTCGGCCTCAAGGCGATGGCGAGGTCACGGTGGCGTTCAGCCCCGACGGCAAGACCGTCGTCGCCGGCTGCCTGGACGGCTTTGCTCGGCTCTGGGACGTCGCCACCGGCCGCCCCCTCGGCCAGGGCCTTCGAAACATCGGACAGCCCGTGGCGTTCAGCCCTGATGGAAAGACGCTCGTCACCCGACGCGGCCCAGCATCGCTCTGGGATGCCGCCAGCGGCCGGCATCTCGGACCGACCTTCGACAATGTGTTGCAGGTCCGGTCCGCCGCGCTCAGCCCCGATGGAAAAACCCTGTTGACCGGGAGCGTTGACGGGACGGCACGCTTCTGGGACCCCGTGACTGGCCAACCTCTCGGTCCGCCCATGAAAGGGCATGACGATCGGGTACGGGACGTGGCGTTCAGCCCCGACGGCGAAATCTTCCTCACGGGGAGTACGGACAAGACCGCGCGGCTCTGGGACGCGCTGACCGGCCAGCCGATCGGACTTCCCTTGCAGCACCAGGGTCCGGTTGTGGCCGTGGCGTTCAGCCCTGACGGCAAGTCCTTCGTCACCGCAAGCAGCGACTTCACGGTGCGGGTGTGCCATGCCGACCTCTACCGGCCTGTCGGGCTCGTCCTCGAACCGCCGGGCTGCAATGCCGCGGCCTTCAGCCCCGACGGCCAGATCATCTTGACCGGAAGCAGAAACGGGACGGCGCGGCTCTGGAGCGCGGCGGACGGTCGGCCCCTCAGCCCACCGCTGCGGCATTCCGCGATGATCAACGACCACGCCGTGGCGTTCAGCCCCGACGGCAAGATCGCACTCACCGGGAGCAAAGACAAGACGGCACGGATGTGGGCCGTGCCCTCCGGCCGGCCCGTCGGCCCAGCCCTCACGCATCAAGGCCAGGTCACGGCCGTGGCGTTCAGCCCCGACGGCAAGACCATCCTCACCGGGAGCGATGAACGTACGGTCCGGCTGTGGGACGCGGCCGCGGGGACGCTCCTCGGCGAACCCATCCCCCAACCCGACGTGGTCAATGCCCTGGCGATCAGCCCCGACGGCAAGCATTTCGTCGCCGGCTACGGGCTCGGCGCGGTGCAGTTGTGGGATGTGTCGACGCGGACCCCGGTCGGCAAGCCCCTCCCGCATCCCGGGTCAGTCGAAACCGTGGCGTTCGGCCCCGACGGAAAGTCGGTCTTCACGGGGTGCGAGGACGGCATGGCGCGGCTCTGGGACGCGGCCGGCGGGAAACTCCTGCTCGCGCCTCTGGCCACCGGGAGCTGGATCTGGGGCGTCGCGTTCAGTGCCGACGGGAAATTCCTCGCCGCTGGTAATTCAGACTCGGTGCGGCTCTGGGACTCCTCCACCGGCCAGCCCATCGGCCCGATTCTCCGGCATCCGGGGCAGGCGCACGCGGTGGTTTTCAGTCCCGACGGCAAGACCCTCCTCACCGGGTGCGAGGATGGCACTGGGAGGCTCTTCTTCAGAGCCCCCGAGGTGCCCGACGACCTGGACCGGGTCGCCAACTGGGTCGAGGTCCTGACCGGGACAGCGCTCGACCCGCGGCAGGGCTCGATCCAGGTGCTCGACAACGCGGCCTGGCTGGCGAGCCGCGAGCGGCTGCAGCAAGGAGGCGGCCCGCCGATGCGGGCCGAGGCGCTCCGCGCGACTCCGGAACCCCGGTCTGGCGGGCTGGCACGGACACTCTCGCAGCTCCGCTCGGAGAAGGCCCGGGAACAACTCGCTCTCGCCCTCGACTTGTCACGGGCCGGGCGGGCGGACGAGTCCATCGCCGCGTACCGCCGGGTTCTGGCGATCGCCGAGCGCCTCGTCGCGAATTCCCCGGCCGAGCAATCATACCGGCGGACGCTGGCGCTGGCACAAAACAACCTCGCCTGGCTGCTGGCGACCTCCAAGGACCCGAAGGTCCAAGACCCGGCTCAGGCCCTGGTGCTGGCGCGCAAGGCGGTCGGGCTCGAACCGAATCGCGGGATGTACTGGAACACGCTGGGCACCGCCCTCTACCGCGCCGGAGATTGGTCCGGGGCGATCGAGGCGCTCGGCAAATCGAACGAGCTGGTCGCGAAAACGGCGCTGGGCTTCAACGCGTATTTCCTGGCGATGGCTCATAACCGCCGGGATGAGGCCGGCCCGGCTCGGACGTGGTTCGACGTCGCGGGGAGGTGGCACCGGCGGGCGGCCCCGGCCGACCCAGAGCTCAAGCAGTTCCGCGCCGAGGCGGCGGGCCTGCTCGGCCTGAGCCCAGAGGCCGATTCCAAGGGGGAACGCGCACCGGACGACGACGCGACCCTGGCCCGACTGGTCCTTCAGGCCGACCCGACCGCGGCCTGGGCTCGGACGTGGCTTTCGGGTGAGCGGAGATGAGAGCCCCGGTCACGAAGGTCCAATCTTTTCACCGTTCGCTCTTCGGGCTCGCGGCCGCGCGGTCTTGCTCGCTCTTGCGTTTGACAGACTCATAATGCTTGCGTCGCGCCTCCAGCAAGGCGGGCTCCCACTGGAAGGCGGGTACGTGGCTCGGGTCATAACCGGCCAGGTGAGCCTTGTCCTTGCGGCGGTCCGGCCGGACGTACCGCCAGGGACCGTCGCCGAAGACTTCGGCGCAGAGCTTGGCCAGCTCGGGATCGTAAGCCTTCAGCTCCTCTCGCGTGTCGACGTGGTTGTGCTGAGAGTCGTTCTGCCGATTGGTGTCGAACCACGATTGCACTGCCTCAGCCCAGTACTCGCCGGGATTGCCGGCGGCGTAGGTCCCTTTCCAGAGCCCTTTGCCCATGGCTTCCTTGTAAACTTTCCGCAGCCTCGTGTCGAAGGTCGGGTCGACGGTCCGGAGCCCGACTCCGTGGATCCCGTGGCCGAACTCGTGGATCAGGATGTTTTCGGTGGAATAGGGGTCGCCGCGGTAGTTGAGCAGGTTCTCCTCGGCGCAACTGACCACGGGCGTCTGCCGGCTGGCACCCAGTCCGCGAGCGCGCATGTCCCAGTACTCCTTCGGTTTCATGTTGCGATGTTCGGGAATGTCGGTCGTTCGCTCGGAGTAGGCCATCACCGCGACCCGGACCTTGCTCTTGATCAAGGCGTCGCGAATTTCGGGACGATGCGACAACATCTGGTCGACGAGGTACGCCGCTTCCCTCAGGGCATGGTCCGACACCTTGGCCGAGCCGACGACCGGCAGTCCGTGGGCGCTCACGTACTTGGTGTAAAACGAGTCCAGCCCCAATTCTTTCGGCGGTGCCGACACCGGCGCGCTTCCGGAGGACGGCTCCTGCGCGGGCCCCTGGAAGCTCGATTTCATCAGGACCCAGCGGTTCGGATCGATCGTGACCGCCGCGGGTGCCTTGTCGGCCTTGATCTCGAAGTGAGCCTGTCGTTCCTTCAACTCGATCTTCTCGATCCGCGCCTCGGCGGACCCATCCGCCTTGATGCCGATCTCGATCGGTAACCGATATGGATCGCCGGGCTGGAGCTGCGACAGCTCGATTTCGATCCGCTTCTGCTCGGGAGCGTACCGCCACGACCCTTTCAGCTCCGGCGAACCGGCGCGGGTCAACCATTGCCGGAAGAACCAGGATAGGTCCTTGCCGGAGTTCTCTTCCATCACGCGCTGAAAGTCGGCGGTCGAGGCATTGCCGTCGCGATAACGTCGATAGTAGTCACGGATGCCGGTCCAAAACTTGTCGGTGCCGATCAAGTAGCGGAGCATGTGCAGGGTCCACGCGCCTTTCTGATAGACGAGGCCGTTCAAGACTCGGCGAGTATCAGAGAGATTCTGGTGGATCACCGCGAGACCGGGACTTCTTTTCTCGGTGGCGAACACGGCATTTCGGCTCCGCTCCAGCCCCGCCTGAAAGGCGTCGCGGCCACTGTCATGCTCGGTGAAAAGCAGCGCGAAGTAAGTCGCGAACCCCTCGCTCAGCCAGACGTCATCCCAGTCGCGCTCGGTGACGGCGTCGCCGAACCACTGGTGGGCTATTTCGTGCGCGACGAGGCCCGTGACACCTCGACCGCTGAGGTTGTACTCGCCGTAGAAGATCGCACTGGCGTGCTCCGTGCCGCCGCTCAAGCCCGCGGCCTCCACGTTCGCCAGCTTCTCGTACGGATAGGGGCCGATGTGCTCGCAGTAGAACTCCAGGACCCGGCGCGCCGGTGCCTCCAGCGCGGGGACCGCCGCATCGCGATCCTGATGATACACCCACGTCTCGAGCGGAACGCCCTTCACCATGCCGGCGTGGTGCGCCGCGAACTGTGCCACCCCGACCGCGTTCAACCACGAGGCGATCGGCGCCGACTGTCTCCAGTGCGTGAGGCGCCGGCCATCGCCGAGATCTCGCTCCTCCTTGAGCAAGCCGTTGGCAACCACTTGATATCTGGCCGGCGCCGTGACGACGAACTCGCTGGTCGCCTTGTCGGACGGGTGATCAACCGCCGGCAGCCACTGCCTTGCCTTGTCGGGCCAGTTCTCGCTGAAGAACGTCCGCTCGCCGTGCCGGTTCTTGCCGATCCGCAGGCCCGTCCGGGGGATGCCGCGGTAAGTCACGGTGAAGGCCCTGCGCTGGCCGGCCGAGGCGGGCGGGTCGAGCGTGATGCGCAGCCGGTCGTCCTTGTGCTCGAACCGGACGGGCGCGTCGGACGACGTCACGCCCGAAACAGTCATTCCCTTGCCCGAAGATGCCGAGGTCAAATCGAGCGCGAACCCCGCCAGGCCGTTCTCCAGGAACCGGATGTCAACCGTTGCCTCGCCCGCGATCTCGTCGCTCTCATCACTCACGGTGACTCGGAACACATAGTGCAAGACATCGATTCCCGGCTGCCGGGCGTAGGTGTCCGCCGCGCCGGACGTCGCCGAAATTGCGGCGCCGATCAATCCCAGCCACAATCCCACGGGCAAGACCAGACCCGCCCTCGGGTGATGAAAAGTTGGTCTTGCACAAGCTGCGCTTTCGTCCCGATTTCGTTGCGCGGTTTTCCCCCCTTGCGAAGACGGGCCACGTGCTTTTCCCCCCCTTGCGAAGGGCTCAGAGGAAGGGGTTTTCGTCACAACCGTGCCCACGACGCGAAACGTGCCCGCATCGTGGTGTGATCTTCCGGCTCGCCGCAGGCGGGCAGGATAGCCAGCAAGAGAGCCGTTGCGCCGCGAACCACTGGCTCCCTCTCCTTGGGGAGAGGGCTGGGGTGAGGGGCCGATTGCACCAGCAGCGCCGCTCGAAATATACCTCTTGTAGAAACGATGCGGATGGGGCGATTCATCTGAGGGAGGCTCTCGGTGCCGCTGGCC
>JBIOJM010000386.1:0-9134 GCA_044450785.1 Isosphaerales bacterium | reverse complement strand
GTTCCAGATCGGCTCGAAGATCCCGTTGCCGAACCGGAACACCATCATGTTCTGGACGGTTTCTTTTCCGAGGTAGTGATCGATCCGATAGATCTGAGGCTCGTCGAGAACGCTTTTGATCTCCTTATTCAGCGCGTGGGCCGAGTCGAGATCGTGCCCGAACGGCTTCTCGATAATCACCCGCCGCCAATGGTTCTGTTCCTGGTTGGTCAGACCCACGGCGCCGAGCTGCTTCACGATCTCGCCGAAGAACGCCGGCGCCGTGGCGAGATAGAACAGGTAGTTGCCGGGCGTGCCCTGTTCCTTGTCGACCGCCGGCAGCCGCTCGGTCAGTTGCGTATAAAGGTTGGGATCGCGGAAGTCGCCGGCGTGGTAGTAGAGCCGATTGGAGAGCCATTCCCACAGTTCCTTCTCGACGGTGGTGCTGGCGAACTCCTGGATGTCGGCGGAGATCCTGGCGCGAAATTCGGGCGTGCTGAACGGTTCGACCGAAACCCCGACCACCGCGAACTGTTTGGCGAGCAGCTTGCCGCGCGCCAGATTGTAGAGCGACGGGATCAGCAGGCGCTTGGTCAAATCACCGGCGGCTCCGAAAATCACCATCACGCACGGATCGCAGGCGCGCTCTGCGGTTTCAGTGGTCTGGTCTTTCGGCTCTGCGCTCGCCATCGATTAGTCCTCGGCTGCCATTGGTGCTCAGATAAGATGTTCCGGGCGTAGGGTCCGCCCCGGTTAGTTTTCGGCGCCGTCCTCGGGCGCCGCTTTCAGCCGCCTTTCGGGCGTTCGACGTGGCCGCCGAATCCGTAGCGCATCGCGGACAGCAGCTTGTCGGCGAAGTCTGCCGCGCCGCGCGAGCTGAAGCGCTCGTAAAGCGCGGCGGTGAGCACGTGGGCCGGCACGCCTTCATCGATCGCGGCGTCGATCGTCCAGCGGCCCTCACCCGAATCCGACACGCGGCCGGCGAACTTCTTGAGCTCCGGATCCTCGAACAGCGCGCTGGCCGTGAGGTCCAGGAGCCACGACGCGATCACGCTGCCGCGGCGCCAGACCTCCGCGATATCGGTCAAGTTGAATTTGTACTGATACAGCTCCGGCTCGCGCAGCGGCGTGGTCTCGGCATCGGCGGCGCCTTGCTGCTTGCCGACATTGGCGTGGCGCAGGATGTTCAGGCCTTCCGCATAGGCGGCCATGATCCCGTACTCGATCCCGTTGTGGATCATCTTGACGAAGTGGCCGGCGCCGTTGGGTCCGCAATGGAGATAGCCGTGTTCGGCGGTCCCGGTGGAGGCCTTCTCGCGGCCGGGCGTGCGCGGCGCCGACTCGAAAGGCGGCGCGAGCGCGGCAAAGATCGGATCGAGATGCTTTACGATTTCGGTCTCGCCGCCGATCATCTGGCAGAAGCCGCGTTCCAAGCCCCATACGCCGCCGCTGGTGCCGGAATCGACGTAATGGATTCCCTTCGCCTTGAGCGCCTTGGCGCGCCGGATATCATCGATGTAGTAGGAGTTGCCGCCGTCGACGATGATGTCGCCGGATTCAAAGCGGCTGGCGAGATTCGCCACCGTCTGCTCGACGGCCGCAGCCGGGACCATCATCCACGCTACGCGCGGCTTGCTGAGTTTGGCCGCGAGGTCGTCCCATGAAGACGCGCCGACCGCGCCCGCCTTGGCCAGGCCCTTGACGGCCTCCGCGCTGAGATCGAAGGCCACGCATTGATGGCCGGCCTTCATCAGGCGCAGCGCCATGTTCGCGCCCATCCTGCCGAGTCCTATCATTCCGAGTTTCATTGCCTGAGCTCCTTTACCCCACCGGCCTTGAAGGCACGTCTGATTTTTTCATACACGTCGATGCAGAGCGACACTTTGCCCGGTCGAGAGCTGCATCTCGCCGGCCTTGCCAACGTCGGGCGAGCCAGTGCTCAAGCCCTCACGCCGGGGCGCGACAATGTCCCCGCGACTTGCGGCTCCAAGACCGAGCGTGCCAGATGGGGCGGTCCAACCGCCGCTCTTTTCTGGTTCCGTTCGGGGGTCTCTGGCACCTGGACTAGGGCGTTGCAGTCGGGCGCCTGAAGGCGGCCGCAAGCAGTCCGATCAAGAGGAGTGCGAAACAGACCTCCGCGAATACATCGCCGTACTCAGTATAGATGGTACGTGTCGCCTTCCACTGGACGGTTTCGATCTCCGTCGTCCGTGTGAAGAGTTCGGTGGGTGCGATGACCTGGCCGGTTGGCGAGATCACGGCGCTGATTCCGGAATTAACCACTCGCACTATCGGGGTGTGAGTCTCCACCGCCCTCATCGCGGTCATCGCGAGCAACAGATACGGAGCTGAACTCCTGCCGAACCAGGCGTCGTTGGCGATGTTGACGAGTACGTTGGCGCCTGCTTTAACGGCTCGCCGGGCCAGGTCGGGGAGCATCGATTCGTAACAGATTAAGACCCCAAGTCGCGCATCCGCGACGGTGAAAATGGTCTGCCGGTCGCCGGGAAGGTAATCAAAGAGGGTCTCGACGAGCTTTTCGAAGAAATGCCCCAATACCGATTTCATCGGCACGTATTCGCTGAAGGGCACCAGAGCCATCTTGTCGTAGAAGTCGGCGACTCGACCGTCGGCGGAGACCAGGTAGGCGCGGTTGCGAGATGACACCACGCGGCCGAACTCGAGCGCGGGTGCCCCCAACAGGATTGGTTCGTGTAGGTCGCGCGACAACTGCAGCAACCGCCGGCGATACGCAGCGTCGGTCGCGAGCGGATAGGGATAAACGCTGTGAGGCAGAAAAATGAAGGCAGCGGCGGTCTCGGGCCAAACGATCAGGTCAGGATGCTCGCGTGCCGCCGATTCAGTCGCTTCGGTATAGACCTCGAACGCCGGCGGAACGCTGGCCGGGTCCCACTTGAGGTTTGGCACAATGTTACCCTGTACCATCGCGACTTTGAGACTCCCGGTGACCGGCGCGCGAGCCAGTTGAGCGAGCCGGAGTGTGCCGAAGGCGAGCGCCGCAACTATGATAGCGGCCACACCGGCGGCCATACGCAGCTTTGCGCGCCGCGTTTCCGGCCCCGCGATAACTTGGAACACCGCTACGTTGACCAGCACGATCAGTGCGGAAACGCCGTACACTCCGGTAAATTCCGCGAACTGGATCAGGCGCAGATCCCGATACGCCGTGTAACCCAGCAGGGCCCATGGGTATTTGACCGGGAAGAAGCTCCGGAGCCATTCGATCGCCGGCCACGCGATCGGGAGCGTTACCAGCATGGGGATCCGCGCTCGGCGGCTGATGAACGTCGCGGCCACAACGGTTGCCGGTACGAAAAGAGCTTCGCTCGCGGCTAGCACGAGCAGTTCTCCCGCGGCCGCGGCCAGCGGCTTGTGCGAGTGTGTGCATAGCATATTCACGATCCAGTAGAGCGTAGCTGCATAAAAGGCCAGTCCTTGGGTCCAGGAGTACAAAAGGACGCAGTTCAAAGACCGGCCTTCGATCGCGACAAGTAAGGGCACCAAGGCGACCCATGCGAGGAGATTCAAGTCGAACTTCGGAAACGCGAGCGCGAGCGCCAACCCGCTGCATGCGCTCATCGCGAGGCCGACGAAGGGGCTAGCAATCAAGTACCGGCGGGAGTCTGTGTTCACGAATAGTTTATAGTCTCCAACTTCCGGGCTTGACAACTCAGTCACGTGGTTGCTACGAGGACAACAGACTGGGTACAGGAGGCGCTCCGTGAAAGTGCAGTGCCCGTTTCCGGTTTCCGGGAACTCCCCGTCAGCTCACCCTGCTGGTCTGCCGACAGCCGTCTGCGGCGGCGCCCGCGGGCGCTCCCGGAGGAGGAGGTGCCACGTGCGATCCATCTCAAGTGTGCAGTCTTTGGATGCCGCCGACCGGCGGCGATACCGCCGGGTGGCGCCCGCCGTTCTTGCGATCGCGTTGGCTTTCTTCTGCGCGACGGCCGGTTCCGCGCGGGCTCAGAGCAGTCAGAGCGTAACCTATGTGTATGACGCCGGGAGCAGGCTGATCGCGGTGGTCAATGGCGCCGGCAACGCCGCACAGTATTTCTACGATTCGGCGGGCAATCTCACCTCGATTGCGACTTATTCGGCACCGACGTTCGTGGTGTTCTACGATACGCCCAACAACGGCCCGGGCGGCATGTCGTTCACGATCTACGGTGACGGCTTCAGCACCACGCCCAGCCAAAACACGGTAAAATTCAACGGTTCCAACGGCACGCCGGCCACCATTACCGCATCGACGCTCACCTCGCTGACGGTGGTCGTGTCCTCGGGTCTGAACAACGGCTCAGTGCCGCTTTACGTTTCCTCGCCCAACGGTTCGTCCTCCGGCTCCATCAACTTCACGCTTACGACCAACTAACCCCGATCGCGCTGGAGCAGGACGATGAAATACGCGACAAAGCTGGCGGCCTTGGGTGCGTTGACCATTCTGATCGCGGTGCCCCTATGGACGGGAACGAGCGCCGGCTACGTGTTCATCGGCGGCGATCCCCCGGTGTCGGGACCGGCTCCTGGCGAGCGCTTCACCAACCTGTCAGCGGGCGGCCTGTTGGCGGCCTCGAAGACCGATCTCTACGTCGCCGCACCGATGCCCCTCATCCTGACCCGAGTCTACCGGAGCCGGGATATGGACGCCGGAGGCGCTTGGATACGGGGCCCCTTCGGCCTGGGAACCGAATTCGAGTACGGGATGTTCCTGTACTCGAAGACTGAGTCGAATTATCAATTCACCGACGTGGAAGTAGTTCTGCCGGACGGCGGCCAGGTCCTGTGCAATCTCAGCCAGGGAACCGGTGGCACGTCGTCGGCCGTCTACACGTGCAACAAGAATCCCGGTCCGTTTTTCGGCGCAATCATTCAATACAATTACAACACGCCAGGCTGGGATTTTATTCTCAAGAACGGGACGATCTACTCGTTTGGAATCGGCACCCCGTTGCAATCGATTCATGACCGCTATGGCAACTCGATCACGATCACGCACTCCAATGGGCAGACCGGCAATATCACCCAGGTGACCGCCACGAACGGCCGCTACATCATCTTCACCTATGGCGATCCGAACAACCCCAACCAGGTGACAAAGGCGACCGACAACTCCGGGCGTTACGTGACCTACGTCTACGACAGCAACCATCGGATGACTTCGTCGGTCGATGCCTTCGGCACGACGACAACTTTCGCGTACGTGAATACCGGAACCCAACTCGGCGACGTGGCCACCGCTATCATCGACCCGACCCCCGGGTCGAACGTCAGAGGTACCGCGGCGTACGACGCCGGCTTTCGGGTGAAAACGCTGACGGGCACCTTGGGCAACTCGAGCTTTACGTACACGGTCTCGAACGGGGCGATTACCGAGTGCGATATCACGACGACTTCCACCAAGAACGACGGCAATACGGTTACGCGCAAGCTGCTCTTCAACAACGCCGGGTACGTCACCGTCGACAAACGGGCCGTGGGGAGCTCGCCCAACATCGAGGCAGACTATACGTACACGCGCGACAGCAGTAGCAGCCTCATCACTCAGGTTACCGATCCGCTCTTGTACAATGGCGTCAACCGGACCACTGCGTATTGCTACGACACCGCCAACCCGACCTGGAACACGCCGGCCGGTTCGTGGTCGACGCCCTGCGTCATCTCCGAGGGCAACATAACCGGCGTCACCTACGCGGGCAGCATCAACCCGAGTCCATGCTCGCCCGGCGCCTCCGCCTGCACCTACACCTACGCCTACGACCCGAAATTCAACGAGCTCCAGAGCATCACCGACCCGCTGGGCCATACCTGGTCGGCCGTAATCGATTCCAGCGGAAATATGGATAGCTTGACCCTGCCGAACCCGCCCGGTGATACGTGGAACTATACCTACAACGCGCAGGGCCAGTTGAAATCCATCATCGATCCGGGATTCTACGCCGGCGGGGGCACCATAACCACCAGCTACGGCTACAACAGCCAGAGCGATCTGACCTCAACCACGAACGGGGCCAACAACACGACCAGCTTCGGTGTAGATACAGTCGGACGAACAACGAGCGTGACCGACCCGTTGCGCGAGACAACCAGCTATGCCTACGACGCTCTTGACCGCGTAACCCAGGTAACGGACCCCAACGGCCACACTACCCAATATCAATACGACACGCTGGGAACGTTGACCAAGGTGACCGACGGCAATGGGCATAGCCAGACCTTCACCCCTTCCTACACTCTGGGATTAACGACGCAGGAGGACGCAGTTGGAAATGAATGGCAGTTCTTCTACGACGTTTTCGGGAATCTGACCGGGACGATCGACGGGCGGGGACTGGTCACGAATTATACCTACGATGCGCTGAACCGGCTGGCGACGAGCGCATACAATTTCGACGACGCGAGCGGCGTCGGCCTCCAGTATCCGAGCACGGTGGCCTATACCTGGGACAAGGGCAACCGGCTGACCAAGGTGGTGGACTCGGTGGCGGGGACCATCACGCGGGGCTACGATCCGCTCGACAACCTGACCTCGGAACAGACCCCGCAGGGCACGGTGAGCTATACCTACGACGCGGCGAGCCGGCGCGCGACGATGAGCGTGCCTAACCAGGCGCAGACGAACTACCTGTACGACAACGCCAACCAGCTCTGCGTGATCACGCAGGGGAGCAGCCTGCCGAACTCGTGCCCGGCCTGGGGAGCTTGGAGCCCGGGCGAGACGCTGATCTTCCGATGGCTGAACGGACTGGTCGCCGACGTGTGGCTCCCTGTCGGCGCTGGGAGCGGGGCTGAGAGGGCCTACGCTTACAACAACGACTACACGCTCAATTTCATCCTGACGGCCGGCTACCAGGCTGGCTCGTGGTCGACGCTTAGCGCGATGTACAATACGCGCGACGCGGCAGGCCGTCTGACCCAGGTCACGAACTACGCCGGATATCCGGCGCCGGCGGTGAACCTGCCATCGGCAGCGAGCGCCAGCTACCAGGTGAACAACCAGCTCTCGAAGTGGAACGGGACCGCGGTCAGCGCAGACGGCAACGGCAACCTGAAATCCGACGGTCTGGGGCACAGCTTCACCTGGAACGAGCGCAACCAGCTCGCGGAAATTGCGGTCCCGACCGCAACCGGCACGCCGGTTGCCGAGCTGATGCAGTATGATGCTTCGGGTCGGCGCCAGCATCTGGACATCTTCAATGGCCCTGGGACTAACTTCCTATACGATGGCCTCAACCCGGTGCAGGAGCAGAACGTCAACGGGGTCGAGACCGCCAACCTCTTGACCGGGCTGGGGGTGGATGAGATTTTGACCCGTAGCGACGCGTCGGGGACGATGGGCTTCCTGACCGACCCGATCGTCGGCTCGACGTCTGGACTGGTGAATTCGAGCGGGAACCAGCAGACCACATACACCTACGGGCCGTTCGGCGCGACGAGCAGCTCGGGCACGGCCAACGCCAATCCGTATCAGTTCACGGGGCGGGAGCTGGACCCGAACAGCGGGCTGTATTTCATGCGCAACCGCTACTACAGCCCGACGCTGCAAAGATTCATCTCGCCGGACCCGACAGGCATAGCGGGTGGCGATGCGAACCTGTACGCATATGCTCACAATGACCCGACCAATCTGGTCGACCCACTGGGGCTCTGCGCGGAATCGGAACCTAACCCAAGCCCGCCCTTTCCCATACTATGCAATGGCTGTTTCGATATCCCGTATCAGCCCGGCGGCGGCGGCAGCGGCACCGGACCCATCGGACCGCTGCGTATCCAAGGCGGCAACCTGCTGCTGGCCAAAGAGGTTGAGGGCGAAGAGGGGGGTGGCCTCGGCGAGGACATCGAAGTCGAACCGTCGGCACCGGTGGGGAGCCTTAGGAGCCCGCTTAAATTGGTTCCCCCGAATTCACCAGAACCAGGCTATGTTGACCATGCCTTTGACAAGATGCAAATGCTCGGTATCCCACGTTCCGTCGTCGAAGACGCCATCCAAAACGGAGAGGCCAGTCCAGCGAGAAATGGGCGGACTAGGTTCTACAGTCCTACGAGCGGCGTGGCCGTCATCGTCGAGCCTGACGGCACGGTGGTGACCGTGTATCCGCGCCATTGAACGGTTGGATAAGATTCATGCGACAGGACGAAGGGTACAATGAGAGGCAGTATGCGAGGATCCTCCATCTGATCGAGCGCTACGAAGGAGGCCAGGCTGGAATCGCCTCGCTGATCGATGACGTGTACGCACTCATCAGGGCCCTCGAAGGAGTTTCGGACGAGTGGCGGCGTATGCTCATCGCGAAGTGGGCCGTTCTGGAAGAGACTTACGCGATCGCCTTAGCGGATCGCAAGACGGAGTTCGACAAGAGCGACAAGGACGACATTGCTCTCGCTCTCCAAGGCCTCAAAAAGATCATAGAAGAACGGGGACCGGGGGCCTACTCTCGCACCAACTGACGCGCTTGGCTAGCGGGAGCTGGACCCCGACGGCGGGTTGTACTTCATGCGCAATCGGTATTACAGCCCAACGCTGCAAAGATTCATCTCGCCGGATCCGATAGGCGTAGCGGGTGGAGATGCGAACCTGTACGCGTACGTCGGAAACGATCCGACCAATTTGGTCGATCCATTGGGACTGGGCAGCTCGGGCGGAGTGGGTGGTGGGTCGATTGACCTCGGCGTGTTAAAGATACGGTGGGGAAAGGACAGCAGCGAAGGTGGCCCGGGCGGTGCAGGTGGCGGTAGCGTCGATGGGGGAGGCGTGGGCGGTGGGTTCAGTGGCGGTGGCGGCCTGGACATCATCTCTGGAGGGCTGCAGGCGGGAGGCGCGGGTCCAAACATCGGACCGCCCGGAATTCAAGGCGGCGACCTGCTGCTGGCCAGGTTCCTAGTGCCGTTTCAAACCCTGCCGCAAGACCCGAACGAAACCCCGGGAGAGGGCTTTATTAGGAACGGTCGAAACTGGTGGAATCCAAAGACCGGCCAGAGCCTATCTCCAAATTTTAGCCACCCCCCTCCCGAGGGGCCGCATTACGATTTGCACAGCAGGTACCCAAGGGGAAAACTCAGTATTAGGCCGAGCGGGCCGGGAATAGACTTTTGGGGTCCGGATGTCGGTCTGCCGGAGGGGTGGCTGCCCCTGGAAT
>JBIOJM010000385.1:0-9174 GCA_044450785.1 Isosphaerales bacterium | reverse complement strand
TTCTTGGAATGGCCTAAACCGGCGACAATAATCCCACACTGCTCCGAGATCCGGAATTCGTAAATCGTGCGACTTTTGAAAGGTCGACTGCCTTACCGACAAATCCAGCGTCGCTCGATACTCGTTCCGAAAGTCACCAATGGCCCTTTCCCGAACGCGGCGATAGCGGACTTCCGCAGTCGGTTTGCAGCCCTGCTTTCGCGCGATCAGAATCGCCGACTCCATGTCCGAAAACGTGAAGACCTTGTCGGGAAACAAGCAGATTTCTTGTAGCTCGAAGCCAGTTGTCAGAAGGCGCCGAACGGGCACCGCGTTTTTGCTGTGCAGGAAGCCTTGTGGCACCACGATGCCGAGCACAGCGCCACTCGGAAGTTCGGGTAGGACGCGAGCCAAGAGTTCTGTCGTCTTGTTAACGTGCCGCAGTTCGATGCCGCGCTTCTCATACCAACTGCGCGACTCACTGCTGAAGTTCTCGAACGGTGGATTCGCCAGGAGAATGGTCGCGGTACGTGCTTTCGTTTCCAGCCTGCCTCGCTGGAACATGTCGCCCGCGACCAAGTCCCAACCGTCGGGATTCGGGATGTCGGTAAGGCTGAGCGAGAGCCTCGCAATCTCGAGCGCGAAGTCGTCTTTGTCGCAGCCGTGGATGCGACTTCGCAGGTAGCTGCGTCGCTGGGCGGCCGCTAACTTGTCTTTCGGCAGAAGTTCCGTCAGCAGCCGCATTGCGGAGACCAAGAACGCCGCATGTCCGCAAGCGGGCTCGAAGACGTTTCTATGTTCCAGCGGGATATCGGCTATCCAGGGTGTCAGCTTCCCGACGATATAGTCGACCAGGTACGAAGGCGTGCTGTGTGTTCCCAAGGCCTGCCGCGTGGCCTTCGAAATCATGGCGTTTTCGTAGACGTAGGCCAAGGATTCGGTCGTCGCGAGTCGAAGATTGCTAAACCGGGTGACGTCGTCGGCGATCTCGATCAATGCCTTGCGTTGACGTCCGCTTCTGGCGGCAATTCTTTCCGCGTCGTAATGCTCGGCGATCGCATCTAGCAACGGCTCGACGTCTAGCGGGTCGAGCTTGGCAAATCGGCCGACTTCTTTATCTCGGAGAATCTTTGCAGAAACTATCCAAAACACGGATTTCAGCACCCACTGTCCCTGTTTCTCGCTGAGCGTATCCCATCCCAAGAGCGATTTGAGCTTCTGAACGTTGCGGCTGATCAACGTCGTCAGCTCTTGGCCGATTCCTTCTTCGACCAATGGCATCAAACCAAGATCAACAAAACTTCGTTGATACTGGGTATCAAATCGTCCCCAAGTCTTCGCCCGATAGATGGCGTCCGGAGCAAATTCGTCGTGGTGAGCCGTGAAAAAACTGGCCAATCCATCTGGGGGAATGGGATCTCCACAGCGGACAGGTGTCTTGCTTGTTTGGTTCCACCATTCCAAACCGAGCATGCCGCAAACGAACACCAGCGGCGCGGCCAAGTGGCGATACTCAGCGACGATACCAGGTGTCCCGTGATCTGCCTCAATCACCGCGATGCACGCGGTCCGAGCATCGGCCGGCGCATGGGCGAAGGCGACCAACGGGACGGTCTGCCCGTTTCCCAGAGGGAATTGATGCTGGAGCAACGAACCCGTGTAGCCGAAGTTCGCCAGAAACGGCTTCACCACTGTTGCCGAGACCGCCCGTTCTGGGTCCGCGAGCGAGAACATCACTGGATCGCCATTTTCCGTTGTCACGCCGATCCACCCCTCAACATCGGTACGTTTTCAACCTTCTTGCCGGACGAGAACTATGGGCGACGCATGACCGCAGGGCTCCGCACCTGACCAGAATCTCGATCTCCCGGCCGATGCCATCAGAGCATTCTATTGTTTTGTACACCATCAGTCGATAGAGTGTATCTCATCTCTCATCGGTCATCCGTCACAGGTTCTAAAGGTTTCGGCGATCCTGACCGTGGGCGGCCCGATTCGAGCCACTCGCCGGTAACCGAATAATCTCACGGGACCGTGGAGCGAGTCCATGAGCGCCCCCGGGGAAGAGTTCGAGAAAGTTGCGCGACAGATTCTCGACAATCTGCGCCAGGAGCTGGGCTTCGGGCCCGTCGAAGGCAAGGGCCGAAAGCCCGCCGCATCTGGCACCCGGTGGGAGGCCGATGCGGCCGGTCATCGCCTGCACGACGGCGGGATGGTTTTGGTCGAGGTCAAGCGCGACGCTCGCACACGGCTTCCGCTGGAGATTCTACATACTGGTCGATGCCCAAGCACTGTCTCTTCGTGCTGCGTCCCACGAAGGATGGCCAGTTGACCGCGTTCCTGCGATGGTTGACAAATAGCCATAAGATGCGCTGGTATGCCCCTTACCACAAATCTGGCACCGGACGCCTTGACCAGGGCCGATTTACGGGTTTCCGCGTGGAAGATGACGATCATCTCTACACGGCGGTTCGCCACGTGGAGCGGAACAACCTGCGTGCGGGTCTGGTGAGGCAGGCGCAGGCGTGGCGTTTGTCGAGCTTGTGGCGACGCGAGTATGGCGACGCCCTTGGGCGGGCTCCCTTGGCTCGCCGGCCGGACCTTCGGCCGCGCGACTGGGTGGCTCAGGTGAACGTGGCGCAAACCGAAGCCGAAATGGACGCCGTGCGTCGGAGTAGCCCCATCGGCGGTCCCGAGCGGCAACGAATCACCGCCGGACGCGAGGGTTTGCAAGCCACTCTCCGCACCGTGGCCGTCCCCGCAAGCATCGAAGCCTATGAATCGAGTCTTGTACCCTCTTCGCTTCGCAGGCCGATTCATTCCTTTCGGTGACGCCCCTCGCGCCGGGCGCGGTGAGCGTGTCTCAAGTCAGCCAGCTCGCCCCGCGCGAGCAAGGCGTCGACCACGGCCAAGGTCGTGGCCGGCTGCGAGCGGGTGCGAACCAGTTTCACCGCGTCAACGGTCGCGCCCTTCCTGCCGAGGATGGCGACCGCGTTGCCGCCGGCCGTGCCGTTGTGGTCGCCGTCGATCAGCCGGCCGTAGCTGTCCTCCAAGCCCGACGGAGCCAATCCGTTGACCTTGAGCTGGACCGGCTTCGTGAGGGCAAACGGCTTCTTCGGAGTCAGGGCCACCGAATTGGTCGACCGAGCATAGACCGCCGAGCGGAGGTTGACGACGCCGGCGTTCTTGGCCGTATACGAGCCTTTCTTGCCAGGTGTTGCCAGGCGGTAGATTCCCTTCGTCTCGTCCGCTTCGGTGCCGTTGACGGCGCCGCTGAATGTCACGATGACTTCGGTCACTTGGTGCTTCTTGTTCATCTTCTCCTGGACCTCGGTCATGGTCACCAGCGGAGGAGGAGCCACGACCGTGATCGACTGCGGCGAGCTTGGACTACTCACGTCGCCGTATTGGTCAATCACCTCGACATTGAAGGCGTACGAACCAACGCCCAGCGGTCCCGAAACCTGGATCTCATAAGTGCCGGCACCACCAGCTTGGGTAACGTTCATAACCGCGCCACTCGCGTCGAGAAGCAGCACGGTCGCTCCCGGTTCGGTGGTGCCGATGAAGTAAGGACTGGTCACGAAGGTCGTCTCGCCGCCGGGGCTGCCGTTGCTGTCGCCGGGCAGGAGCGTTGGCGCGCCTGGCGTCGACGGTGGCGCCACGATTGTGAGAGCCAGCGGCTCGCTGGCCGGGCTCGATCCGGCGGAATTGGTCGCGATGACGATGAGCTGATACGTCCCCACGGGCAGCGGGCTTTGCACGGACACGAGATAGTTCCCGATGGCATCGGCCGTCGCCGTACCGATGACCTGCGTGCCGCTCAAGAGCTGGACCGTCGCGTCGGCCCCCGTCGTGCCGAAAAAGGCCGGGCTCGCATCGTCGGTGATCCCGTCTCCCTGGGTACCGCTATCGTCGGCCGCGACGAGCGCGGGTGGGTCGGGCTGTGCGAGGGGAGTAGCACCGTTGATCGTGACCTCGAACGAGCCGATCGGCCCGACGCTCGCTTGGGTCGGTGTGGAGAGGGTGACCGAGAAGGTTCCACCCGGGTTTTGCGCGTCACCCGGCAGGATCGGAACGACGATCTGGCTATAGAACTGTCCGGGCTCGAAAGTGAGCACGCCACTGGTGGAAACATAGTTGGTCCCTACCAGCGCCGTGCCGTCGGCGGTGGAATAATTGACCGAGACCTGCTGGCCGACGTTCATGCTGCACGTGACGTCGATGGTGATCGAACCATCCGTCGCATCAACCTGCGCGCTAGTCTCAAGGAACCCGAGCTGGGCGGGAACCGGCGTCAATTCCGTCGTTGTTGACGGGTCGAACGACGTGGTCGTATAAGAGAACGACTGCAACTGGCCGTTGATCACGACGTTGTCCACTTGGACCGCATAAACGACCTGCTGGCCCGGTTGCGGTGCTGGGGCGTCGGGCATGTCCCAGACGATGGCCTGGCCGCCGTAATCCAGGCCGCTATTACTGAGGATCACGACCTGTTGCGCAACGCCGTTCTCCGTGACGGCGACAGTGGCGTTGGAAAAGTCGGAGCCGTATGGGGCCTGAAGCGACCAGCGATCTGGTATCAGTGGCGCAGGTACGAAGCCCGCCGGTGGCCAGGCGACGGTCGTGACGGCGGGCACGGGCGCCGTTTGCGGTTGGATCACGTAGAGTGAATCGGACTCGCCCGGGATGTCGCCAACGCCCATCGTCTGGGTTGGCGGGTACAGGATCCAGCGGCGGTGGCCCACAATGGTGTTGTTGTCGCCGGGGTCAATCATATAGCCGTCGATCGCGCTGGTGCCCGAGAGCCCCAGGTAGAGGTCGGAGTGCGCTGCCGCATCGGCGCCCGCGGCCGAATAGTCGATCCAGGTCGACGGCGGGTAGTGACTCAGTTGATCATTCGCGGCCGTCATGAGCGCGTCCCGCTGGGCTTCGGCGTTCTCCGTTGGATCCAGCGTCACGCCGCCCGGGAGTCCCGCCATCCACCGGTAGGCGTTCACCCGCTCGACGATCGCGGCAAGGTAATCCGCCCCAAGCGTCCCCGCGTTGCCCGAGGCGACGTTGCCGTTCCACTCAGGGGCGACATTCCCCGGCGGCAAGAACACGTTCTGGTAGAACCAGTTCGCCTGCCCCAAGCCCATCCCGGCCGGCACTCCGCCGCCGTCGAGGAGCCGGCGGCTCTCGAGCACTTCCAGGTTCAAACGGGCACGGCGCCACCACCGGCGTCGCCACGATATCGTCGAAAAGGCTCGGGGCGTCGGGAAATTCATTTGTCCTACTCTTGGGTGCGTATCGTCAACCAGGATGAGAGGTCATCGCTTCGCTGACAGCGCGTTGCCGGTCTCCTCAAATGGCTTCGTCGCGGGACGGGCCTCGCTCCAGGCGTGCGGCGAGCGGGTTAACCCGGTCAGCTCACCGTGAGCGAGCAGGGCGTCGATCGCGGCTGGGACGGCGGCCGGCCGTTCCCGTGTTCGCGCCAAGGGTAGCCCGCCGGGCGTGACTCGACTTCCATTGATGGTTGCGATGTAGTCACCGCCGGCTTGGCCGTCGTCCTTGCCGTCGATCTCGCGGCCCAGCGCGTCGGTCAAAAGCGCGGCGTTGACGATCAACTCCTCCGGCTTCTTCAAATTGAGCGTGCCCCGGGGCGTAAGAGTCACCTGGTTGTTCGCGCCAGTGTAAACCGCCGAGGCCGGCGTCACGGGCGTGCCAAGCTTGGTTGTCGCCGGCTGTTTGTGCTTGCCCTTCCCTTTGGCCTTGACCGTGATGACCGGCGCGAGCTCGTAGGCGTTGGCATTGTCGGCGGCACCGGCGTTGAGTGCTCCGCTGAACTGAAGGACCAATACGGTCTCTTTCTTCGCCTTCCTGGCCTTGCCGACCCTGATCGTTTCCACTTGCAACGACTCTGCTGTGACCAGCAGGGGCGGGGTCGGAGTGGGTGTGGGGGTCGGTGTATTTATCACCGTGATCGTCTGCGGCGCGCTCGGATTACTCGCGTCGCCGTATTGGTCGGCGACGACGACCCGGTATTGGTACGAACCGACGCTGAGCGGCCCCGGCACCGCGATTTGGTAGCCGCCAGCGCCGTTCGCCTGGGTCGTGTTCACGACTACCCCGCCTGCATTGAGAAGCTCGACGGTCACGTTGGCGAGGGTTGTGCCGACCAGGTAGGGATTGGTCGAGGTTGTCGTCTCGCCGCCGGGACTGCCGTTGCTGTCGGCAGGGAGGAGCACCGGCGGAGAGGGTTCAGGAGGTGGGGGCGGGAGGTCTATTTCGGTCGTTGCCTGCGCAGCCATTGGCGTCGTCTGCACGTTGCCGGCGGCATCGGTCGCAACGCTGTAGAATCCATACGTGTGCCCATCGACGCCGGTGAACGACGCCGAGGTCGCGATCGTATCTGTTTGGAATGCCGTGAAAGGCCCGCCATTGTCGGAGACGTAGACATCGTAGAGCGCTATGCCCGAGCCGCCCGTATTGTCAGAGCCGGACCAACTTACGGTGAAGCCCGCAGAGGAGGTCGTGGCCGGTAGAGCGGCGACCGTGCTCGTGGGTGGCACCGTATCGACCTCTACCAGCGTGTCGTCCGATGGAGCGCTTGTGTTCCCTGAGCTATCCGTGGCGACGGCTGTGAAGTCGTAGGAGCCGTTCTGGTGAGCCTGATAGGTGAAGCTCCAGGAGCCGTCCCCGCTGGCGTGCGCGCTGTTCACAAGGGCGGTGCCGTTGTAGATCTCGACGGTGCTACTGGCTTCGGCGTAACCGCTGAGGACCAGGGATGCGGAATTGCTGATCGTGGCGCCCGTGCCCGCCTCGACTCCCACGGCCGGAGAGACGTCGAGCGTAGGGGGTACCGACACCTGGATCGTGCCAACGCTGCCTTGCGCCGCCGAATTGCCGGATAGGTCGGTCACCGGCGACCCGCCCAGATTGACGGTATATGTCCCTGGAGGGGCTGCGTACCAGTTACCCGTCGGCGGCGTGAGCTCGTAAGTAACAACAGTCGTTGACCCATCGCCTTCCACATCCGTGCTGCCCAGGATCTGCGTGCTGATCTCCTGAGCGGTGATCGCCGGGCCGGTGGGAGGTTGAACTTGAACCGTGCTGCCGGCCAGGCTGGCGAACGAGACCATCGCGGAGTCCTGGTAGACCACGCTGAAGGTGTACGGCGTCAGCCAGTCGGCGTTCTCTGAGCTGATATTTGGGGCGAGTAGGCTCACAACGGGCGCCGAGGTCGCGCCGGTTGGGCCAGTGGGATAAACGGTTGCGGCACTGTAAGCCGCCGCGGAGTTTCCATCGGTGCTGGTGACGACCACGCTGACCGAATAGGTCCCCGTGCTTGCGTAGGTATCGCTGCCGGTGACCTCGAAGCCGCCGCCGGGCAGCGCCGAGATCGTTCCCTCGGTGAAGTTGCCGTCACCCCAGGCGATGTAGGCGCTGTAAGCGCCGGCGTTCGTGTTTCCCGAGGCGTCGAGCGACGTCGCCACGACACCGTTGAACGACGTACCGGCCTGGGCGTAAACGGACTGCCCCGCGACGGTGAGGTTCTCGGCGCCGGAGGATCCGTTGGGCGGGTTGACCAGGATGATCGACGGAGGCGGGTCGCCGCTGCCGGAGTAATACTGCACGCCCTCCTGCAATAGAACGCTGCTGCCCGAGCCCTTGAGCGCCTGGTAAAGTTGGCCCGCGGTGGTCATCGCTCCTGCTTGGAGGAATGTGTCGTAAAACGCGCCGACGCCCTGTTGAATGGCCGAGTTCAGCAGAAACCCCCCGACCGCGCCAATCGGATTCAGCTCGAGGCCGACCGTCACTCCCCATGCGACATCCAGCTCCATTCCCTCCTTCAGCGCGTTACTGAAATCCTTCTGAAACTGCGCCTCGTTTTGTGGGCTTGCCCTCTGCGTAGCATCGTTCCAGAGGGACGACAGGTCGATGGCCAGGGGGGTGAGATTCAGGAATGGAATCACCTTACCGAGGGTGTTCTTCAGACCTTCGAGCTCTGTGAGCGCCGCCTGCGCGACTTGGTTCGGGTCTTTGAGGTCTTCCTCGATCAATCCCTTGAGAAGATCGGCCAATTGCCCCGCGCTATTGGCCGCCGCGCTCAGCAGTTCGCCGGAGTTTGGTTCGTCGGACCCGACGTTGATGCCGGTGCTACCCGAATCGAGATTGCTCACGTACCCCTGAAGCTGGTACTGCCCTGGCTGGCTCGGGGCGGTGATCGTCGTGGTAGCGGTTCCGTTTTGCAAGTTTACGGTCGCGACGACCTTGCCGTTGAGCTGGATCGTGCCCGTCCCGTTCACGCCGGGGTCGGGGTTGCCCGAAGGGCCGAGGGCCTGCACCTCGACCGGAATGGTTCCGTCCTCGGGGACGCCCGTGTCATACTGCGGCACTTCCAGGACAAGCTTGACCGGGACATTCACTTGGAACGTGCCTACGTTCCCCTGCGGGGCCTGGCCATCGGCGATACCCGTCACCGGCGACCCGCCCAGGTTGACCGTGTAAGTACCCATCGGCCCCTGGCTCCAATCCCCGTTGGGCGGCGTGATCTGGTAGTTGGCGGTGATCGTCGACGCATCACCCGCGCCGTCCGTGGTCCCTGACAACTCCGTGGAGGCCAGCGTGGCTGTGATCGCTTCATTGTCGCGCGGCACCACCTGCACTGTGGCGCCGGAGACCGACGACCCCGAGATCATCCCACCACTGTTCTGGAACACCAAGCTGAAGCTGTACGGCACTTCCGAGGCTGCGTTGGAGTTGGTCACGTCCGGCGCATTGAGCGTCACGGAGAGCCGGTCGGTGGTGACATTGACCTCCGACGTCGTCGCACTAGCGGTCTGGCCGTCGGGGCCCGTGATGTAAACCGTCACGTCGTAGGTGCCGGCTGTTGTGTACGTATGTGAGCATTCAACCTGGATGTAACCCGTCGACGAATCCAGCGTCAGCTCCGTGTTGGTGTCCCATGACGGGCTATCGCCCGAGTTGATCTGGGCGTGATAATCGCTCAGCGTCTTGTCCTGGAAGTCGTTGTAAAAACCGTCGACCTCAGCGACGGGACTCTGCGGAAAGCCGACGCCCGTGAAGGCACTGAGGTAGGAGAGGGCTTCACCGCCGTTGCCGTAAACGCCCAACTCCACATCGCCTAGCGACTGGGCGCCCGAGTACGACTTCGGGACATCGGGCGGGATCGACGCCGCTTCGGGCATC
>JBIOJM010000384.1:0-9210 GCA_044450785.1 Isosphaerales bacterium | reverse complement strand
GCGCTGAAACCAGCCTTGTCGCTTCAATTCCAACGACTGGAACCTCCGCCACTCGCGCCAGTCAACCGGCAAGACGTCAGGTGGTCGCATCCTGCCATCTTACCGAAAAAGTTTAACCTTCTTTGCGCGACGGTCAGTAAACCCTGGGATGCCCACCTGCGGGACCTGTCAGCGTTCCCGGCTGATTCGCATCACTCGATCCGTATCGCCACAATCCCAAGATCGCGAAAACCTGCGCCAAGATGAGCGGTAGAAATTGAATCGCTTGCCTGCGCGGAGCAAGGCCGGCTATCCAGTCCGGCGCGACCAGGGATCCAAGGTTCCGACAGAACCGCTCGCCAAACCGCCAGCCGGGAAGAGGGACTTGGCCAGTCCAAAGCGGCCAGACGGTCTGAGCGAGAGGGTCCCCGAAGTCCGGGGGAATCCGCCCGCCGACCGCTTGAAAGAGAAGGATCACCAGTCCGCCGGCCAGAGCCAGTCCCAGAGCGACGAACGTGGCTACCCTTGCCAACCGCGAGGTTCCCGCCAGCACAGCAGCAACCGGCAGCATCGCGAAGGGCAGGAGCGGCAGTAGTAAACGGGGACCGGTCGACCAGCCCCCGGTCCACTCGGGGTACAAGATGTTCACGAGCAAGACCGATACGACCACCGCCAACGTCACAACCACCACGCTCCAGCACCGGCGGACCAGCAGGACGACCCATCCTGGAATCGCCAGAAGCAGAATCGGCGCGTAGAACGCGAGCCCCCGGTAACGGCCCCAGACCAGCGCGGCGAGCTTCTTCCAGAAATGGTCGGGGAACTTCAACCCGAGCGGATTGCCGGGGTTGTGGACCTTGGCGAATCCTTGCGTGTCCTCGTGAAAGTAGCCCATGTCCCACGGTGATCCAAAGGCGAGCTGGTTGTAAAAAAGCAGGATCAACGTCGGTATCAACGCGCCCACTGCGAACTGTGCCACGGCATCGAGGCGGCGGTCTCCTCGAAGGCACTGGGTCAGAAGATAGAGGCCCAGGATCGCCGACACGGGGGCGACCTGAAGCTCGATCACGGCTGCATAGGCCGCGAGAAAACCCGCGAGGAACAATCGAAGCGACTGGTGCCGTATTCCCTTCTTCCACAGCAGGAAAAACGAGCTGAACAGGGCCAGCGCGGTCGCCTGGTGTCCGTAGGCGAGCGTCGCATAAACGTACGCCGGAGTCGCCAGGCCGTACGCCAGGCCGATCAAGGCCGCCCGCATCGTGCGGCAGCCTAGCTCATGCGCCCAGAGCATGAGCATGACGGCTGTCACGGCCGTCATGACGCCGGAGGTCCCCAGGGTGACCCAGTAGTCCGCGGCCCAGTACTTGAGGGCCTCGCCGTTGAGCGGATGGGCCCGGAGACGAAAAACCCCCTTGGCGATCGCGTACGGCAGCGTCGCCAGCAGAGGAAACCCGGGCAGCTTGTCGGAATAATACTGGCCTTGAAACCGCGCCCTGTCGTGGGTCTGCTTCTCCAGCCCGGTGATGACGATCGTGCCTCGATCCACCACCGCATAGGTGAGCATGAGCCGGCTGGCCGTGTTCCAGTCGCGGGAGTGCCAGAAGAAGGTATAGCTCCCCAGCAGGATCAGGAAGACCCAGCACGCCGGTCGGCCCAATGAAGCGCGCAACGGTCAAGTCCCCGTCTCGGCGACCGGGCCGCGCCGGACCAGTCGATCCCAGATCGTTGACGCTGCCAGGGCGGCAAGCAAGGCGTTGCCGCTCTGAATGGGCAGCAGGTAACGGTCCCAGGCCATCGGCAGATAAACCGTCACCACGGTCCACGCCAGGGCGGTCCAGACGACCAGAGCGATGGCGGCCGGCGGCCGGCCCGCTCGAAGCTGGCTCCGGCCGAGCCGGAGCGACTCGATCAGGCCGAGCAAAACCAGCGGCACCCAGAGGATCATCCCCCAATCTTGTCGAGAATGGAACCGAACCGTCGAGTCGGATTCGCTCCGTCCAAACGGGCCGAAACGGCCGAACCCCTGCACGACCACGACCTTCGTTTTCTCAGCGATGGTGAACAGGGCATCGTTGGGGAAATTGATCTTTTGATTGTCCGAGAACGCGCCGCGCAGCCTCACCTGGAAAAGGAACCGTCCCCAGGGATTCTGTTTCCGGAGGTCTCGAGCCTCAGGGGACAAGGCCCCGCCGGGCCGTGCGGTCAGAAACGGGTTCAGGGCGACGAAGGTCGCGAGCGCGACCAGGATCGTCACGATCATCCCGGCGGAGATGGCGATTTTACGCGCCCAGGAAAGGCCGGGCGTGACGCAGGCGATTCCGCACCAGCTCACGATGATCATCAGCCCGAGGAAACCATTGAACTTGCAGAGGAGCGACAGACCGGCGGCCAATCCGGCGAGCCACGGGAGCACGAAGGCCACCACGCCCAACCCGCGGTACCAGGTGCGCCGCCAACCCCACAAACTCAGCCCCAGCGCCACCAGCATGAACGCCTCACACGGGACGTCCGACATCGCTCGATGGGCGTGCAGACGATAGAGCGGATTGAGCATGAGCAACGCCGCGGCGATGGTTCCAACGCGACCGTCCTTGATCTGCACGCCGCATGCGAAGATCGCGACGCAGCCGAGGGCCCCTAGAGCGATGAAAGGAAGACGGGCGGCGATCAGTGTGGCCGGAGCTCCAAACTTCGCGTAATCGCCGTACCATTTCGCGGCGTCCGCGGGTGTGGGCATCGGCAGGTGCGCCAGCCGCAGAGACAGGCCGATCAGGTACTTGGGAAGAGGCTGCAGGTCGGATGCGAAACCTTTGAGCCACAGTGGATGGTTGAATTGACCCTCGAAGAACAGGTCGGCGTAAAAGCTTTGCGCGATGTACGCATATTCGTCGACGAATGAGGCCGCATACAAGCCGGGAGCGAAGACCGCCAGCGCGAGGCAGGCGATCGCCCCCGCCTTCCAGGGCCAGGACAGTGAGGTCTGCGGAGAGTCTGCCGGGCGAGAGTCTTGGCGCGACGGTTTCATCCGCGTGTCCGAGAGAGGCCTTGAGCGATATAGCGGCTACACGACATAGACCCAAAGACTCATTCTAGAAATCGACCGGATTCTTTGGCAACGGCTCGATTGTCGGCTAAGTTTCATCGACAACCCTTTTCCGAGGGCTGTCATTGAGTTTCCATACTCTGCGTCGACCTGACCTTACGGTCGAACAGGCGAGCTGGCCGCGGGTCTCCTGAAGAATCAGGACGAGCGGCATAACCGGCATGTTCGATCGACAGGGCCAGCCTGTCGTCGCTCCTGGGAACTTTCACCGATCCTTTGAGTTGGCACCCCGAGCGTCCCGACGTGCATCGTTCCTGGAAGCCTCGGCCAGCCCGTTCGAGTCGACTCACGTGGCGGGCAAGGGCTTGCGGTGATGCGCGTGGCGGTGTCGGAGAACAGGAGAAGCGTATCATGTTTCGCTTGGATTGGTTACAGGCGGGCGGAGCGACGCGCGGCACGCCCCGGCGGGACCATACCCGCCCCAGGCGCTGGCCCGTGCTGGGGCTCTTGGCCTGCGTCGTCTTGCTTCAGAGCGGTTGTCAATCAGGTCCGTTCAGTCACTGCGGTGACGGCACCGGCCTGTTCGGCCCGTGCGGTTTCTTCAATCGCGTCTCGGCCCGTGTCTTCAACCGGAGCAACGGTGGCTGCTGTGGCCCGGGTGTCGTTTCGGGCGGCGTCGTTGAAGGTTCGATACCCTCGACCGTCGTCGGGCCCGTGGTGGGTCCGTCTTATCCCTCCGGGGTGGGCTCGACCACGACGTCTCCCTACGCCTCACCCGGGTCGAGCGAAACGGGCCCTCTGCTGGATCCCATCCAGGATGGCACTCCGAAGGCGAGAGTGGTGCAGCCGCCTGCCGGCAATGGCGGCACGAGCTCGAGCGCCGTCCCCAAAACGAGCTATCAAACCCGTCGCCCCGGCTCCGGAACTCGGGTCGCGCGGCGACAAAACGAAAACCTGGCGAAGACGACGGTCTCGACGCCTGAGCCGACCTCGCGGTCGGCGCAGGCGCAGCCGCGCCCGGCCGCGCGAGATTCGCGAGCGTCCGACGATCAAGATCCCCTGGATCACCTGCCTCCTCTCGACTTGCCTGGTGAAGTGACAAGGTCTTCCTCGGCACACCAGGTCGCTCCGGCGGCCGGCCCGGCCGCCAAGACCAAAGACAACATCAAAAAGACACCCGAGGTCAAGCGCGAGACTCCGGCTCCCTCGGCGGACGAGCTCGATCTGACGTCCGCGACGATTCCCGCGCCCGAACCCTCGCCATCGGCGAGCGTCGGGCCCGGGATCGCTCGCTTCGTCGCCGTCGACGTCAAGCTCGCCGGCGGGAGCGTCCCCACCGGCGCCGGGCTCAACTGGCTGGTCGAAAAGGGCTATCGGACCGTCCTGGATCTCCGGGAATCGTCCGAGGTCCCGTCTTCCTTCATCGCCGAGGTCACCAACCACGGTCTCCGGTACGTCGCGCTGCCGATCGGTCTCAAGTCGATCGATCGCGACCATCTCACCCGATTCAACTTCGAGATCGCCGCCGGAGAGGCCAGGCCGTTGTTCTTTTTTGATTCCGACGGCACCCGCGCCGGCGCCCTCTGGTACATCCGCAGGATCACCAACGATCGCGTCGATCGCCAGATGGCGCGGCGGGAGGCCGAGGAGCTCGGCTTGAGCGACCCGGGCTACTGGTCGGCCGTGACGAATTTTGTGACGGGGCCTGGTGCGGTTCAGACGAGCGCGAATTCCGGCGACGTGCGTCAAGGACCGGTCAATCCCCAGGTTTTGTTCGCCGGCTCCGCCTCCGCTCCGAAACCGGCGTCCGTTCGAGAGGTCCCGTCCACAACGACTGCGGCAAAGCAGCCGGATCCAGCCGCGCCGGCAACCCTGCCGGCCGGCGTTGTGCCCGGCCAGGTACCCGTCATCCCTGACGCCCCGGCTCCGCAATCGACCAATCCTCAAGCGCCCAACATCATTCCGGACCCATTCCGCTCCGACCCAACGATTTCAGGTGACCCCCTGTCGTGGCGCCCGTTCGGGGCGATGGTCATCACGGGCCTGAGCCTGCCGCTGGCTTACTGGAGTCGCACCCTGGTTCCGACCGTCCTGGCGAAAGCGTGGGCCAGTCTCCCGGCACCGGTGCATCGACTGAAATCGATTCCCGGCGAGTTGGGTGCATGAAGGTCAACCGCCGTGCGTGAAGGGCGATCCTGAATCCCCCATCCAGGGCGTTCAACCGGCTCCTCGCCCCATACTTGCGATCGCCGAGAATGGGAAGGCGCCGGCTCGCAAGCTGAATACGGAGCTGGTGGCTTCGCCCGGTTGCCGGTCGAAGCTCGAGCTTCGTATAGCGCCCCCATGTTTCCATGATGCGGAACGCGACGCGAGCTTCCTTCCCCGCGATGCTTCCCTCCGGAACGACGCCGCCGCGATTCCGCCGGCTGTCCTTCTCAAGCACGTCGATCCATTCTCCTGCCGCTTCGTGCGGCCGGCCCTCCACGATCGCCCAGTACACCTTCGAGATCGTCCCCGCTCGAAACTGGGCTGAGAGCCGGCCGGCTGCCTTGCTGGTCCTGGCCAGAAGCACGACTCCCGACGTCGGTCGATCCAGCCGGTGGAGAAGTCCCACGTACACATTTCCCGGCTTCGCGTACCGCGTCTTCAGATACGCGGTGACCGCCTCGACGAGACTCGGTTCCCCCGAATCGCCGCCCTGCGACAGCAGACCGGCGGGTTTGTTCACGGCCAGGCAGTGGTTGTCTTCGTACAGCACGTCGAGGTTCATCACGACGAATCCGCGGCGTCCGTGATCCGTTTAACCATGATCGTGGCGTAGGAACCTTTGCATAACTCGAATGACAGGAAGAGTCCCCGGCGCCCCGGATGAAGCTCATCCTCAATCGCCCGGCACTCCAGGTTCTCGGGCAAGACCAGGCAAGGACGAGCTCCCTTCGAGAAGAAAACGTCCTTGAGATGCTTGACCCTCAAGCCGGACCACGTCAATCCGAATTGCTCGAGCGCCCCGTGGATGACCTCTTCGAGAGGACCGTCCGGCAATGGGTTGCGGGACGAGGGCAAGGGAATGGGCGAGTCGATCAGCGTCTGCACCTGCTCCCGCTCGAGTCGACGAGGAAACGGAAACGTCCCTGCCTTCAGCTCGACGGGCACTCGCTGGTCGGGCCGGGTCGATCGTTCGAGCCAGCCGGCGAGGAACAAGTTCCAAAGGTGGCTCTGGAACGCCGAGAAATACAGCGTGCGGACCGCGCGGCCGATCCGAGCGAACGCGCCTCGATAGTCCGCCGGATGATCGACCAGGTACGTCACGATGCTGCGTGCCGATGATCGATCGAGCCGAGCCTTTGCCTCCGTCCAACGTCCCCAGTACGCGCGAAGGACGGCTTTCCGCGCCTTCTCCGCCGACCGGTCGAATGGATTCGCATCAGCCAGCGCGAGCCAAAGGGCACGCTCATGATCGCCGAGCAACCATGCATGTCCGATGAATTGCCTTGAGGCGCCCAGCGATCCGAACCGCTGATCGTCGAAGTAGTTGGGGAGTCCGTCGCGCGGCAGCGCCTTGATTTCGGACGTCGCCCGCTGCAGCTTGTCCTCGGTCAAATCACGGAGGACGATGCCGAAGCGATTGCCACGAAAGTGTTGCGGGCCATACGGATGCGACAGCCGCCCCACCGGCTCGAGCTCGAAGTTCGGTCCGCTTGCGGTCAGGGCCGGCCCATCGACGATCGTCATGTACTGGGTGGTGGCGGCATGCCGGTCTTTCAAGCCCGCGTAGCTCACTCGATGGCCGGCCAGGTTCCAGCGCCGGCAGATCGCCTCGACGGCTTCGATCGTCCCCACGTCACGCTTCGTCAGCCGGTAAAGTGTGTAGCGGCCGGATCCGTCCGGCGAGACCAGCGGCAACTCCTCGACGCAAAAGTCTTCAGGCCGGCACTTGAGCTTCATGATTTGGATGTCTGGGTAGACGGGGTGAAATAGAGCGGCATCCGGTCTTCATGGCTGGTGGAATCATATGGGCACGGCCGTTCTGGAGCTGGGAATTCGAGCAATCCCCTGGAATCCAACGTATACTAGAGTACCTGCCGAACAGCCTCTTTGGGGTCTGTTCCCAAAAAAAAATAGAGAGAATGAGCGATTCTTGGGAATGGCGGTGTCCAGCTTAGTTGGACCTTGTGGATCTGACCCGACGAGCTTGATACACGTCGCGGTCCGAATGAAACCATCGTGGACACCGGTTGTCTCGCCGCATCGAGACCGAAACCTCGCGGTGTGAACGCGGCACCCACCCGCTTCATTAACCCAACGAATCCGAGGACGATGGCCGGCGATCTTGCCGAGGCGACCTCATTGTTCCTGCCCAACGATCCTTCCTTCACGATGCCCTGAACCAAAGGTTGATCATGACGACAACGACCACAGCGGGAGCGGCACCGGCACGGCTGTCTTGGGCTCCCTTGATCTGGATGGGGGCCTTGCATGTTGGTGCTCTTCTCGTTTTCGTTCCCGCCTTTTTTTCCTGGTCGGGGCTGGCCGTGTGCCTCTTCCTGCACTGGTTGACCGGCGGGATCGGGATTTGCCTGACGTATCATCGCCTGTTGACTCATCGAAGTTTCGCACTCCGTCCGAGGTGGCTCGAGTACGTCTTGACCATCATCGGGACATGTGCCTCGGAAGGAGGGCCGATTGGTTGGGTGGCCGACCATCGCAAACATCATGCCTATTCCGATGAGGAAGACGACACGCATACGCCCCTCCGCGGCTTTTTCTGGGCGCACATGTGCTGGTTCATGATGGTGGACGAGAGATCGGAGCACACTCCCGAGTTCTACCAGAAGTGGTGCCCTGACCTCTGCAAGGACCCGGTCCATCGATGGCTCGAGCGCTACCACATTGTGTTTCCGATCTTGCTGTTTGTGGGGTTGTACGCAGTCGGCGGCATGAGCTGGCTCGTCTGGGGCGGGTTCTTCCGGTCGATCTTCGTGCTGCATTCGACTTGGTTGGTCAATTCGGCAAGCCACGTCTGGGGATATCGCACGCACCCAACTCGCGACCGATCCAAGAACCTTTGGTGGGTCGCGTTTCTGACTTACGGCGAGGGCTGGCACAATAACCACCACGCCTACCAGACCTCCGCCCGCCACGGACTTCGGTGGTGGGAAGTGGATATGACGTATCTGGCGGTCCAACTGATGAAGTTCTGCCGCATCGCCTACGACGTCCGATTGCCCAAGATACGTTCCTAGGGCTTTGTCACAGCTAAGCGGAATGGCGCTAGCCACCGGTGTCTTGTTTTCCGGGCGGCCAACGGCAAAGATAAGAGCGTCTCGATAGAGCGGCTCTAGCTCAACGGCAGAGCAGGGGACTCATCAAAAAAGGTGGCAGCGGAGGGTGACCTTCGACTGCGAACCGGGTGAATTGCGGGAAACCTAAACCGGAAGCGTTCCTCACGGGCCCCGCTGGCCTTGCGGCTTGGTCTCGACCGCCCGCGGGGCTCCGGCGTCACGCTTCAGGCACGGCAATCCGCAGCCAAGCTTGGTCGGGCACAGGTGGCCAGGAAGGTTCAGAGACTAGCGGGGTGAGTCCCAACAATAATCCCCGCCGCGAGCGCCCGGCCTCCCCTCCAGTCGCGCGATCAACGTCCGAGCGATCCTGCTCGAGGCGTGCAAAGGCAACTGGGACGGGGAGGATGAGATAGTCCAAGCCTCGTGGAAACGCGAGGGCCCTTGAATCCCTTGGTTGCAGGTTCGAATCCTGCGAGCCGCACTCAAAGACAGGCGATCATGACGTCGGCAACGGGCCGACGAATACCTCGCTGGTGTTGGCGGCGAAGATCCCGGCGAAGTCGGCTTGGTCCCCGTGGGCGTTGGAAACGACCCCGCCCAGGACGGTCGATTTACTCGGCAGGGACGACGTGGCCCCCAGCGCCGGGACGAAGCTCGGGTTGATGGCGCCACCCGGCAGGACCAGGTCGTCGATCGTCGGATCGCTGCTGGGGTCGTAGGGAGGGCCGGTGTAGTTCGGGTACGTCACCTGCGTGCCGTTCGCCAAGGTCACCGTGATCGCCCCGGCCGGCTCGTCGTAGGTCTTGAAGCCGTTGTCGTCGGACGTCGAGGTGGGGGGAGTATAATTGGGAGGCGTGGGCGTCGGCGGTAGGGCGCCGGTGCCGCCGTAGGGCTGGACGCTGGCGG
>JBIOJM010000383.1:0-9264 GCA_044450785.1 Isosphaerales bacterium | reverse complement strand
GTCTTCTTGCCTCGCCGCCGCGCCGCCCCAGGGCTGGGTTTCCACCCCAGCTCGACGGCAACCACCACCTTGGTCGTTGATCGGCGTTTCGGATAGAATAAGAACATCGCTTGTCGAAGATCCGCGACAACATGGCCGGCGATCCGTGGTTGTGATCCGACGTTAGCGCGATCGATTAACCCGATGGAAAACCCGATCTATTGGTCTGAAACTCCAGGCCGGGAATCCTCCCGCGCGGGGTCGCCGGATCCTGGGCTCGGCGATCCCGCCAAGATCGGCCGCTACCGGATTGTCCGTCGGCTCGGCCAGGGGGGCTTCGGGCGCGTCTACCTGGCCCGGGACGACGATCTCGATCGCCCTGTGGCGATCAAGGTGCCCAACCCGGAGCGGGTCGCCGGTCCCGAGGACGTCGAGCAATACCTGGCCGAGGCCCGCGCCCTGGCCAAGCTCGAACACCCGAACATCGTCCCGGTCTACGATGTGGGCCGGACCGACGATGGCCTCTGTTACGTCGTCTCCAAGTACATCGAGGGGCGCGACCTGGCGGAGCGCCTGAAGCAGGGCCGGCCGTCGTTCCGGGAGTCGGTGGAGCTGGCGGCGGCGGTCGCCCTGGCGCTGCACCACGCTCATACCCGGGGCCTGGTCCACCGGGACGTCAAGCCCGCGAATATCCTGATCGACGGTTCGAGCGAGCCCTGGGTGGCGGACTTCGGGCTGGCCCTCAAGGACGAGGACTACGGCAAGGGGGCTCGGGTCGCCGGGACTCCCTCGTACATGAGCCCCGAGCAGGCTCGCGGCGAGGGGCACCGGGTCGACGGCCGGTCGGACATCTTCAGCCTGGGCGTTGTCCTGTACGAGCTGCTGACCGGGCGGAAGCCGTTCCGGGGTGAGACGCGAACCGAGGTGATGGATCAGATCGCCACCGCCGAGCCGCGCCCGCTCCGCCAGATCGACGACACGATCCCCCGGGAGCTGGACCGGATCTGCCAGAAGGCGCTGGCGAAGCGGTCGTCGGAGCGGTACAGCACGGGCCGGGACATGGCCGAGGACCTGCAACACTTCCTCCAGAGCGAGGCGGCGTCCGGGCCGCCGCCGGCCGCCCCGAGCACAGTCAGCCCGCCGCCCCCTTCAACCCAGGAGGCCACTCCGGCCCCGCCCACATCCGGACGATCCGACTCGGACCGGCAAGCCGTGAAGATCATCCCGAAGGGGCTGAGATCGTTCGACCGGCACGACGCCGACTTCTTCCTCGAGCTGCTCCCGGGCCCTCGGGACCGAGAGGGCTTACCCGAGGGGCTCCGGTTCTGGAAGACCCGGATCGAATCCACCGATTCCGACACCACCTTTCGGGTCGGACTGATCTACGGCCCCTCGGGTTGCGGCAAGTCGTCGCTGGTCAAGGCGGGCTTGCTGCCCCGGCTGAGCAAGCACGTGCTGCCGGTGTACATCGAGGCGACGCCGGAGGAGACCGAGGCCCGGCTGCTCAAGGGGCTGCGCAAGGCTTGCCCTGAACTGGGTGTTGGGCTGGGCCTGGTCGATGCGCTGGCGGCACTGCGGCGGGGGCAGGTCCTGCGCAAGGGACAGAAGGTCCTGCTCGTGCTCGACCAGTTCGAGCAATGGCTGTTCGCCCGGCGGGACGAGACGAACACGGAGCTGGTCGCCGCCCTGCGGCAGTGCGACGGCGAGCACGTCCAGGCGGTGGTGATGGTCCGGGACGACTTCTGGATGGCGGCAACCCGGTTCATGAGGGACCTGGAGATTCGCCTCGTCGAAGGCGAGAACTCGGCCGCCGTCGACCTGTTCGACCTCCTCCATGCGCGACGGGTCCTCACGGCGTTCGGCCGTGCCTATGGAGTTCTGCCCGAGAAGACGTCCGACCTCACCGCGGAGCAGCGAGCGTTCCTGGAGCAGTCGGTGGCGGGGCTCGCCCAGGACGGCAAGGTCATCTCGGTGCGGCTGGCGCTCTTTGCCGAGATGGTCAAGGGGAAGCCATGGACCACGACCACTTTGAGGGACGTCGGCGGCACGCAGGGGGTCGGGGTGACGTTTCTCGAAGAGACCTTCAGCGCCTCGACGGCGCCGCCGGAGCATCGGCTGCACCAGAAGGCGGCGCAGGCGGTCCTGAAAGCCCTCCTGCCGCAGACGGGCACTGACATCAAGGGCCAGATGCGGTCGGAGGCGGAGCTGCGGCACGCCTCGGGCTACGCGAGCCGCCCCAGGGACTTCGACGACGTGATCGGCATCCTCGACCCCGAGCTGCGGCTGATCACGCCGACGGACCCGGAGGGCTCGGAGGGCGAGGTGCAGTCCGCCAGGCCGGGAGGCCAGCGATTCTACCAACTTACGCACGACTACCTCGTCCACTCGCTCCGCGACTGGCTGACCCGTAAGCAAAGGGAGACCCGCCGGGGAAGGGCCGAGCTGCGGCTGGCGGAGCGCGCGGCGATCTGGGACGCAAAGCCGGAGAACCGTCACCTGCCCTCGGTCGCGGAGTGGGCGGGCATCCGGACCATGACCCGTCGCAAGCAGTGGACCGAGCCACAGCGGCGGATGATGCGCCGGGCTGGGCGGGTGCACGGGTTGCGAGGACTGGGACTGGCGGTCCTGATTGCGCTGGCGACCTGGGGCGGGATCGAGGGGTATGGGAACTTACGGGCCGCGGGCCTGGTCGAGTCGCTGAAGACCGCCGACACGACGCGTGTCCCGGCTCTCATCGACCAGCTCAGGAGTTACCGCCGCTGGGCTGGTCGTCCACTCTTGGAATTGTTGTCGAGTACCGAGAACGACAGCGATCAACATTCTCGTGCCAGCCTTGCCAGCCTAGCCTTGTTGCCCGACGACGGACGGCAGGCCGACTATCTCTACGAGCGTCTCCTGGTGGCCTCGCCGGTGGATTTGCCGGTGATCTGGGGCATCTTGCGGAAGCACCATCAGGGGGCAGACAGCCGGCTGTGGCAGTTGCTGGATGATTCGAAGTCCGACCCCGACAAACGCTTTCGCGCAGCCTGTGCCCTGGCAAACACAGGTTCCGCCCAGGTCGAGAAACGCTGGGACACCGTATCTCCGTTCATCACCGACGGATTTCTGACGGCCGTGGTCAAGAATCCTGGGGACTACCCAACACTGATCGGGACCTTGCGACCCCTGCGCGGAAGGCTCCTGGGTTCCCTGTCGTCGGTCTTCCGGGACACTGGGCGATCCGAGAGTGAGCGGAACTTTGCCACGACCATCCTCGCCGATTACGCTGGCGACGACCCGGACCGGCTGGCCGAACTGCTCATGGCCGCAGACCCGAGGGCTTACCGAACCCTCTTCCCAGTCGTCGAGCGGCACGCTGAGAAGGTATCGTCCGTGTTCCAGGCTGAACTGGAGCAGAAGGCCTCGTTCGACTGGAAAGACCCGCCGCTCGACAAGGCATGGACGAAGCCAGACGCCGCACTCGTGGACCAGATCGGCTCGTCACAGGGCCTGCTCGACGACCGGTACGCTTTCTGCCAGACGATGCCGCTGGCCGAATTCACGTCCGTGCACGAAGCTCTGAAGAAATCAGGTTACCGGCTGATGCGGTTCCGGCCGTTCGCCGACGAGAAGGTCGTCAGGGCAGCCGCGGTGTGGAATCGCGACGGATTGCGCACTGAGTTCGCATCGAACCTGACCGCCGACGCAATCCGCGAACTGGATCAGAAGAATCGGAAAGACGGGTTCGTTCCCACGGACGTCGCGGGCTACCTGGCTCTCGACAGGCACGGCAATCCGATTGACCGCTACGCGGCGACCTGGGTGGAAGCAACCGGGGGAGAGCACGTCGAACTCTATGCTGGCGCGACGGCCGAGAAAGCGGCCGAGATCGCGGAGCGGCTCGAGGACGACGGCGTCATCCCGCGCACGTTACAAGTCATACTCGGGTCCGACGGCCATGAGAGATACTGCGGCATCTGGGGCCCGCCCGCCTCGGCCCGCGTCTCGGCCGTCGCCAAGCCGGGTCAGTTCGAGGCGGATTTTGCGGCGATCCGAGCAAGCCGAAAGGGTCTGGTCGTGATCGACGCCGCTGTCAATGCGGCCAGCCGGCCGCTCAGGATTCTCGAGCGTGCCCAGAACGCCCGGGAGCGCGCGGATGAGAAGCTGAAGGCTAAGTCGGGCGACCTCGACTCCCTAAGGGCCCGGGCCATCGCCAATCTGAGGCTTGACCAGCCGGCAAAGGCGGTGGACGACCTGACCGCTCTCATTGGAACGCATGACGACGATTTCGATGCGTTATACTGGCGCGCGATTGCCCGGGCCCGTCTCCGTCAGCGAAAAGAAGCGCGGGACGATCTGGCGGAATTCAACAAAGCCTACCTCCCAGCCCATTCCAAGCTTGCCCTGGCCGTGGTCGTGGCCGCTGAACTGGGCGAAGGCCTCGAAGGCTCGACCGCAGCTTTGGAGGGCGAGCTGGCGAAGCATCCCGAATTCACCGGAGCGCAGTTTGAGGCCGCCCGCGCCTTCGCACTCGCGTCAAAGCCGGTCGCTCGGCCAGATCCGGCGCAAGCGCGTCTCCTCACAAACCGCGCGCTCCAGTTGCTCAAGGAAGCCGTCGACAAGCAGGACGTCGCCTTCAGCCGTATTGACGACGATCCGGCGTTCGACCCGATTCGCGTTGAACATGCTTTCGCCGATGTCGTCGAGCCTGGTCACCCGGACCGCCGGTACTCCGCGGTCTGGACCAGCGACGGCACCTTTGAAGATCGGGTGCTCGACGGCCTTGCGCCGGCCGAGCAGCGCAAGCGCGCCGACGCGCTCATCGCAGAGCGCTATCGCCCCGTGGCGTTCTCAGTGGCCCAGCCCAGACCAGGAGGGCCGCTCGTGGCTGTCTCTGTCTGGCATCGGCCGATGGTTTCCGAGGACCAAAAGGATTCACAGGCCGAGCGGCAGGCCCGCGCGGCCGTCGGCTTGGTCCGCTTGAACAAGGCCGATGCGGTCTGGCCCCTCTTGCGGTACAGCCCTGACCCGCGTCTCCGTAGCTTCATCATCAACGACTTGAATCCGCTCGCCGCCGAGCCCGCGAGCATCATTTCGGAAATTGACCGAATGGTCGCTGCGCGGCACAGCTCTTCCCGCCCGATCGAGATCACCGGCTCGGGAGCCACGCAGCCGCAACAGAAGATGCAGAGCATTTTGTTCGATAAGGGAACGTCGATATTGAGGGCGCTCATCCTCGCCGTTGGCAGCTTCGGGCCCGAGGGCGTGGGCCCGGCCGCGCGGGCGCCGCTCGTCGAGAACCTCGCCGGTCTCTATCGCGACGATCCCGACGCCGGAATCCACAGCGCCGCTGAGTGGGCACTACGGCGATTGAAGCAGGAAGACACGATCCGGTCAGACGGCGCCCGACCGATACCGTACGACAACCAGTTCAAGCGACGATGGTACACAAACGACGAAGGGCAAACCTTCGCCGTGATCGACGGCCCGGTCCAATTCCGGATGGGATCTCCGGCGACAGATATGGATCGCGACGCCGCCACGGAGACTGTGAGGCAGATGGCCATTCCGCGCCGATTCGCCATCTCAACCAGGGAGGTCACCATAGCGCAGTTCCAACGATTCGTGAAGGAGACCGGTCAGTTCAAGATGGACGCTGGCTCTCGCAGGCGTTACAGCCCGGGCGCGGAGGGACCATGTCTTACCGCGAGCTGGTACAGTGCCGCGGCCTACTGCAACTGGTTGAGCAAGCAGGAGGGCTTGTCGAATGACCAGTTGTGTTATGAACCCAACGCGGCCGGCGCTTTTGCCGAAGGGATGAGGATCCCGCCCGACGCACTCGATCACAGCGGGTATCGCCTGCCCACCGAGGCGGAGTGGGAATACGCGTGTCGCGCGGGAACGGAGACTAGCCGGTACTACGGTCACTCGATCGAGTTGTTGCCGAAGTATGCCTGGTATCAGTCCAGCAGCGACGAACGATCCTCGCTGATAGGCCGCTTGCTCCCTAACGACCTGGGGCTTTTCGACACCCTGGGCAGCGTCTATGAATGGTGCCAGGATCGAAATCCCGCGTACACGTCCGCGCACAAGGGAACTTTCAGGGATGTCGTGATCGCGGAGGTTGTCAGCGATCAGAATGTAAGAATATATCGGGGAGGCGCATTCGCGGCTTCGGCGACGGAGGCGCGGTCAGCGAGCCGGGGCGCCGAGGTTCCGACGTACAACGGCTACATCCTCGGTTTCCGCGTGGCCAGGACGTGCCCCCGACCTCGCTGAGGAACGGGCCCGAAATAACTTCCCGACTTCGTATTTGTGTGCCACTGGCTATGCCAGTGTCCCCATGCTTGGGCGGGCACTGGCAGAGCCAGTGGCACCCGGAAAACCAGAGAAGCTAAATCGGGAACTTATTTCCGACCTGTTCCTGAGCCTGGCCCGCACGTCCTGCCCGATCGAACATCACCTCTCCGCGCTCAGCCTCGCGTGATCGTCTTCGCTTTCGCCGAGATCTTTAAGGATAGCGAGCTCGAGCTCAGGAAGGCGCCCGCCTGGCTGCTCACGCCGTTTGGTGGTGAAGCCACGATCGTGATCCGGCCTCCCTCGGCGAACGGCTTTGTGCTCTTGACCGTCAACTTGACGGAGTATTTGCCATTGACCTGGCTATATTTCGCCGCAATCGTGACCGGTTTGTACGTGGTGTTGGTTTTCTTCTTGCTCCGCGTGATGATCATCGAATCCACCTGATAATTGGTGCTCAACCCGGCGGTGGACGGATTCATCGGGGTGCTGAAGTCGATCTCGAACCCTTCGAACATGGGCTTACCAACCTTCTTGCCCTTGTTGTTCGTCTTGCTTGACATCACAACCGACTCGCCGGTGATCGTCGGAATCGGGATCACGTTGAGGGGGTTAGTCACCGCCGCGGTCAGGTCAATCGCATTCGCCTGGATCACCGCGCCCTGCGCAGAGAGCGGCAGCGTCAGCCCGACGAACGTGGCGATGCCGTTTTGGACCTGCACCGTGGTGGTGAACGCCGGGTCGCCGGCCACGGAGATCGTCACGCTGCCGCTATAGCTCGGGTCCACATTCTTGAATTGATCCTCGGCGGAAACGACCAGGACGAATGGCAGGCCGGCGATCAATGGGTTGGCCGGCGGGGTTGAAAAGGCCAGTCCCCTGGCCGCGGCTGCGGCGACAGGGATCGGGTTCGAGGTTGTTGGGGTCAGGCTGCCGCTTGTCACGCTCAGCGAGAGGGGCCCGCTGGTGTAGGAGACCAGGTCGTTGAACGTGGCCACGCCGTTCTCGGCCGTCACCGTGAGCGTACCGCTCAACGTGCCGCTTGAACCGCTTCCCAATCCCACCGTCACGGGGCCCGTATAGGATGTGTCCACGTTGCCGTACGGGTCGTCGGCGTTGACCTTGAGTGTGAAGGCGTTGCCGGCGACAACGCCGCCGGGCGGGCGGCCGACGATCGTCTGTGTTGCGGGAGCCGGCGCTACGGTGGTTGGTTTCGAGATCACTGGCGGCAGGCTGGGGGCGGTGAACTTGAGCGAGAGCATTCCGGCCGTGTCGTCCTCCAGGTAATTAAACGACGCCACCCCGCCCGATACGGTGACGGTTGTCGTCCCCAAGAGCGACCCGGCACCGCTGGAGAGAGACGCCGTCACGACTTTGCTGTTGTCACCCGTTTCGATGTTGCCGTACTGATCCACTTCATCGATGACGATTGGATCGGTAAGCGGGTTCCCCGCTGTCACCGACGTTTTCGGGGGAATGTCGATCACCAACTCGGTCGCCACCCCGGGGCTGACGACGGCCGGGTTCGTCGGCGCTGAGGCCAGGGCGCCGCTGTTGAACGTGAGCGTGACTGTCTCCGCTTTGTGATCGCCCAGGGTCGTGAAAGTCGCCACTCCGGACGAGACGGTCACGGACACTCCCTGGAGCGGGCCGACCCCGCTCTTGAGCGTTGCCGTCACGATCGAGCTGTTGTCGCCGGTCTCGATGTTGCCGTACTGATCTTCCTCATAGATGACCGGTTGAACGGTGAACGCCTGCCCCGCCGTCGCCGTGGACGACGGTTCAATATGCACCACCAACTGCTTGGGCGGCGGCTGGCTGACGGTCAACACCTGGCTGGTGTCTGTCGACGGCAAGTAAAGGCTGGTGCCGCTATAGCTTGCCTCGATCAAGTACTGTCCGATCGGCGTATTGCCTGGTAGCGTGAAAACGCCCGCGGCCGACCCATTCGAAACCGGCGCGGGGACGGTGGGTTGGCCGATCACCTGCGCGCCGTTCAGGATGGTGAAAGTGACGGTCCCCTCGCCGATCGGTGCGTCCAAAGTCGTGGTCACGCTGGCGCTCAGATTGACGGTCTGGTCGGTGGGACTGAAGGCGACCTGGGCGGGGTTTGCCGTGGTAACACTGGCGTTCACGAAGGGCTGATAGTCGACCGTGGGGAGATTGGCGTTGTCATGATGATCAAGGATCTTCGCATCGATTTGGGCTGGGACGCCCGTTCCCCAGTAGTTGTGGTCGAGAGGAATATGGGAACTCGGATCGCCCGCGGCGATGATACCATTGGCGCCCACGCCGCTGAAGTCGTTGCCGGAGATGCTGATCGTGCTGGCACCGCTGTCGAGCACAAGTTGGTCCCAGGCGAACGTGGTGGCGCTCATCGTCACTTGGGCGCCGGAGTTGACCTGAAGAAAAGTGGTGTCGTCGCCGTTGGTGCCGCCGGACCGTGTGAAGCTGGTATTGCTGATGGTGATTGTGCCATTGACCATGATCCCGCCCGACTCGCCTCCGTCGTCGAAGTCCTCGATGGCCACCGACCTCGCTCCGGTGATGTTCAACGTGCCATTGACCAGCAGTTGCTGCGCGTCGCGGATCAGGACGGATGCGCCGGCCTCCACGTTCAGCGTCGCGCCCGAGCTGACCGTGAAAGGACCGGGGAAGACATAGCGCTGGTTGGCCGTGGTGACGGTACCCAGCGGGATCAGGGAGACCGTCTGCCCGCTGTTGAGCGTGGCGGCCAGGATATCGATGTCCTGGAAGCTCTGATTGCCGGCCAGCAGCGGCAGGTCGAGAGCGGACGCGTAGATGGTCGAGTTGAAAGTGTTACCGGCCAGGTCGCCCGGTTTCAGGACGCTGCCGTTGGCCAGGTAGAGCTGGTTGACGCCAAAGGTGCTGTTGGAGGCGGTCAGTTCGCCGCCGGATCCGACGTAGATCTGGTTGAGCGAGTTGGCGACGTTGCCGGGGTTGATGAACTGAGTTCCGGTCGCGGACAGAAGGCCGTTGACCACGATC
>JBIOJM010000382.1:0-9314 GCA_044450785.1 Isosphaerales bacterium | reverse complement strand
GTAGCGTGCGAGGTAGTTCTGTGCTACACGGGCGGTGGCAAATGCGGCCTCGAACTCCTTGTCCGTGGGAATGACCGGTCTCATCTCTCGCAACACGCTCTTAGCCTTCGTGATCTCGCCCTTTGTCACTTTCAGCGCGCACGCGGCATAGGACTGCTCCACTGTCCCGCTCCGGCCGCCGCCCGCGATCAGAAATCGCACCGTCCAGCGAATGAAGAGCCGGAAAGTCTTCTCGGCTTCGGCGGGGCTAAACTTGCGCGATATCGTCAACATCAGCGGTCGTAGTGCGGCAGCTCGCACCTCTAACATCGTCTGAATGGATCGGCGGATGTTGGGGTGGTAGGTATTCCACTTTGAATGGTTGGCGTTCAACAGCGCGACATAATCATTGGCGTTGCTTTCGAGCGCATCGAGGAACTGGATTGCCGGACCTTGGCCGGCGGTTTTTTCCTTGATCTTTTCGTACACGTCGCGCTCAACGGTATACCCATGGAGTGAAATCGTCAGGTGTCGCAGATAAGTCAACAGAATGCCTTCAATCTCGAGCGATTCTAGCGCGCCCACCATCACAGACCACTTATGTTGTGACTCCGCCAAGCGGTCGCCGGCCTCACCAAAGAGGTAATTTTTGAGCAAGTCGGCCTGGGACGTTCGCAGCCCGCGATCGTTCAGCGTCTCGAACATCACGAACGCGTTGAGATCGTCGGGTACACGCAGAAGAATGACCTGAGCCGATTCCTGGAGAAAACGTACCCAGCGATTCAGAATCTCAATACGATTTCTATCCGCATGGTGCTTCAAGATAGCTTTGATGTGTTCGGCAGCGAGCGAAGCAGCAGAGTGCATCCTTTCGTGCGATTCTTTGTTGGACTGGACATTCCGATCGTCGGAGTCAGGGCGGGATAATACGCTCTTCACGAAATACTCATGATCATTTACATTCAGCGTGAGTCTTGGAACTTTCGTCCGCGTTTCCCTGACGATCGTATACAGGAAGTCATGCTCTATCGAGGTGACCAATATTTCGTCGCTACGATCGAAAAGGTAGTCTCGTATCGCAGCTAGCAAGATCGTCGATGTTGCGAGGCGCTGCTGACCATCGGCCACCTCCCACGCATCGCTCTTCTTCGGAGTAGTGAGGACGATGGTCCCGAGGAAGTAAGCAGGCTTCCCATCCGCGATGGCCTTGGACAGGTCCTGAAAGAGCGTCAGCACGTGTTTCTCTTCCCAAGAATAGTCGCGCTGGTTCACCGGAACCGTTAAACGGTTCATCGATAGTGCGTTCCCGATGCCAACGTGATCAAAACTAATCGTGCCGACTGTGTTCGCCATGGCTCATGTCCCGAAGAGGTGATCCAGAAAGGCGATGGGCCTCGCCGCCGCCTCCAACTCGCGAACTGCAACGTGCCGAAGCCGCTCCCGCACCCATGTCGAAAGCGAAATCCCAGCCAAGTCCGCAGCATCTTGGAACGCCTGTTTCTCGCTCTCAGACACACGGACCTCAAGGTATTTCGCCTTACGGTCCTTCACAGACTTTTGGGGCCGCCCTGTTGTTCTCATTGTCAAAATGTACCGACAAAAAGGGGACAAGGCAAGGATGGTCTTAGATTGTACCTTTTTTGTCGGTACAATAAAATCAGAAGGTGGCCAGCTCCCCGGCTGGATCGGCGTCCTCGCAGCGCTCGACAAGCCGATGCCGATCGGGATGGCGTCGGCGATCGGCCGGACCGAGGGCGGCCTGGCGGTCTGGTCCCTGTGCGTCCACGGCGCCGACGTCTCTGGCCGATGGGTCATCGTCGACCGGCGGTTCATGGCGGTCGAGGGCGCGACGGCCTGAAATCGCACAGGATCGCGTCAGGGCGGGCCGGCGAGCAAACCACCGCGGCCGAGTACCCGGCGCAGCCCGACGGGCAGCCCGGCGCCGACCAGGTCGGCAGTTCGGAGGGTGGCGGTCGGCACGGCGCGGACGGCCGTAAATGCCGCAGGACCGCGCGCTGTCCGTCCGACGGCGGATCAAACGGGCCGCGGCGGGACCGCGGCCTGGTTGGCCGCGACGGGCGGCGGGATGCCATTTAGCCGGCATGGATGGCGGCGACACGTGGTGGGGCAGGATGGCCCCGCCTCGTCCATTAGCCGGCACGGAACGCCGGCGACGCGAGCCGGGCGAGGATGCCGCCGCGTCTGACTTCGGACGGCTCTGGGAGTCGGGCAGGCCCTCGGAGCGAGGGCGGGATGCCCGAGCTCTGATGAGCGAGGACGCCCAACGTGGCCAGCGGGCGGAGCGGCGCCAATGGACGGCGATGGGGCGGCCGGCCGCCGGGCGTGCCGTGGCGGGCGCGGTGGCTAGCGGCCTGCCCGGCCCTGCGCCATGGCGCGGCGATCAGCGGTGGCCGTCCGCCCGGCTGTCCGGTCTGGCATACTGGATTGAGCCCACGCGATCGACAAGGCGGCCCTTCCTGAGGGGAGACTTGTTTCAGTCGCAACCAGGTGCGAAGATCGGCACGGTGAATGCAGAGATGGGAGGGGCCATGGCCAAGAAGAAGACGGCGAAGTCTCCCAAGTACGAAGCGTTCGAGCATCGCGAGGCGACGAGCCCGATGCGGCCCGACGTGGGGACGCAAGCGGCCTTCAAAAAGAAGAAGCCGCCAGTGACGTATCGCTACGATTCCTCGCTCTCCCCGGCACTTGACTGGGACGGGCAGAACCCCGCGCGCGAGCAGGGCGAGGCGATCCTGGCGGAGCTCGGCCGGCAGCTTGCCGAAATCCGCATCTCGATTGAGGACCCCGGGCTCGAGCCGACTCTCCGCGACCGTCTGGCCGCCGCCTCGGCGAATTGTGTGTCGATGATCGACCGGCTCAAGGCCATGTCGCGGCCGTTCCTCAACTGGGCCGGCAAGGCAGAGCGGCTCTCGTTTGATGTGCCCACACTCCCATTGTTCGTCCACGAGCGGCTCTCTACAAAGGGCATCGTCAAGACCCTCGGTGGGCACAGGCGCGACCACTTCAGCCAGGGGACAATGTTCGACCTCTTCGGCGACCCACACCATTCGATTGCCGACCAGATCACGCGGGCGTACGAGTACTCTGACGGCTGGGTCAACCGCATGATTCTCGGCGACTCGCTCGTGGTGATGAACTCGCTCGTACACTTCGAGAACCTGGGCCGGCAAGTTCAGACGATCTACATGGACCCGCCGTATGGGATCAATTATGGCTCGAACTTTCAGCCATTCGTTCGTGGGCGCGATGTATCGCACGGTGATGACGATGACATGACGCGCGAACCAGAGATGGTACAGGCATACCGCGACACGTGGGAGATCGGGCTACATTCGTACTTGTCCTATCTCCGCGACCGCTTTGTTCTAGTGCGCGACCTGCTCTCCTCGACTGGTAGCGTCTTTGTCCAGATCAGCGATGAGAACGTGCACCACGTCCGAGAACTCATGGATGAGATTTTTGGTTCCGAAAACTTTTGCTCATTAATTACATTCACGAAGACGTCATCTGCGACCACAGAACTCTTGCCGGGTACCGCCGATTACTTGTTGTGGTATGCGAAACACATCGATCGGGTCAAATACCGTCAAATATATCTCATGAAAGAAGTTGGGGAATCAGGTGCGACCAAGTATACATCAGTATTACTTAAGAATGGAGAAACTCGTCCGATGACAGCACCGGAGATACAAGATCCCTCCTGTTTGCCTGAAGATTCAAGGATTTTCACAACGGGCGGACTTACGAGCCAACGACCGCCTGGCGACTTCCCCGTTCAGTTCATGGGACGTACGTACCGGCCTGCTACTGGTTACTGGAAGACCGGCGAAGATGGAATGAAGCGATTGATCGAGGCCGACAGAGTCGTCTTGAGTGGCAAGAGCCTTCGGTATGTTCGGTACTTCGACGATTTCATTGCTTTCCCGATCACAAACACGTGGACTGATATTGGCGGCATACAGAGTCGTGCCGATCCGAAGATCTACGTGGTTCAGACAGCGAATACCGCGATCCAGCGATGTCTGCTTATGACCACTGATCCCGGCGACCTTGTGCTGGACCCCACCTGTGGAAGCGGAACGACCGCCTATGTTGCCGAGCAGTGGGGCCGCCGCTGGATTACGATCGACACGAGCCGAGTTCCCCTCGCCCTGGCTCGACAGCGCCTGCTGACGGCGACGTTTCCCTATTATCAGCTTGCTGAGGAGTCGCGAGGTCCGGTTGGCGGATTCGTCTACAAGAGGAAACAGAACAACAGGGGCGAGGAGGTCGGCGGAATCGTCCCTCACCTCACGCTCAAATCGATCGCCAACAACGAGCCCCCTGCCGAGGAGGTGCTGGTCGACCGGCCCGAGGTCGAGCCAAACGTCACGCGAGTGACCGGGCCATTTACCGTCGAAGGAACGATTCCGCCGCCTATTGAGATGCAGGACACCCCGAATTCGACCGCCGAGGTCGGCACTGGTTCGGACAGCAAGTTCGCCGATCGAATGCTCGAGGTGCTTCGCAAAAGCCCAGTGCTCCGGCTGGAGGGGAACCGTACGGTCACGCTCAAAAACGTCCGGCCCCCAGCCAAGTCGCTCTCGCTCTCGGCTGAGGCGATCCAAAACGGGGAGGAAAACAAGCTGGTCGCGTTCGTCTTCGGCCCCGAGAATGGAGCGGTGACCGAGACCTTGGTCCACCACGCGCTGCGCGAGGCCCACATGAAGGGTTATGCCCACCTCTACGTGGTCGGATTCGCGATCCAACCCAACGCGCGCAAGCTGATTGCCGATGCGGGGGCGATGGGCGTGCCGGCGACGTACGTGCAGGCCACGCCGGACCTGATGATGGGCGACCTGCTCAAGAGCCTACGTTCAAGCCAGATCTTCAGTGTCTGCGGACTTCCCGAGGTGGAGGTGCGCCCGGCCGGCGATGGTCAGTTCGAGGTCGAGCTGCTGGGCCTCGACGTGTTCGACCCGGTGACTATGGAGGTCGAGCACCGCCAAAGCGACGACGTGCCCGCTTGGTTCCTCGACACCGATTACAACAACCTCTGTTTCCACGTTTGCCAAGCCTTTTTCCCCCGCACGTCGGCCTGGGATAGCCTCAAGAAGGCGCTCAAGGGCATCTACGATGACTCGGTCTGGGACCACCTGGCGGGGACCACGAGCACGCCGTTCGAGCCGGGCGAATACAAGCAGATCGCGGTGAAGGTGGTCGACGACCGGGGGAATGAGTTGCTGGTGGTCAAGATTCTCGGGGCATAGCACGGATTGTCCGACCATGCTCGTTTTGCGTGGAAGCCGAGCACCATGAGCGGATACGAAGTCCCGGAACCCATCCTGAACCGACCTTTCGACGCACCGGCCGAGCACTGGCACATCGTCGAGGGTGAGCTCCCGAAACGGATGCCGGGTCGACGTGCGGCGGTCTACTTCTACCGTGACCCCAAGGCCAGGGATGCCCAGGGGCAGATCGCGGGCGTTCCGGTTGAGCTCGATCTGGTTAACCTGATCCGGGAGCGGCTCGACAAGTGGCGGGCTGGGGGCTACCCAGGGGTTACGCGAACAACCCTGGAATTGCTCCAATGGTGGACGCGCGATGGCCGAGACCGGCGACTATTCTTCGCTCAGCGCGAGGCGGCCGAGACAATCATCTTCCTGACGGAGGCCCGAAGCGACTTCCTGCAAGGAGTCGTCGTCCCCCGCGACGAGTCAAGCGATACAGAAAAGGCGGAGGGTTACGCCGGCTTCCTTCGCTACGCCTGCAAGATGGCCACCGGCTCGGGCAAGACGACCGTGATGGCGATGCTGGCCGCCTGGAGCATCCTCAACAAGGTGAACGACCGCTCCGACGCCAGGTTCTCCGACGTGGTCCTGATCGTCTGCCCGAACGTCACGATCCGCGACCGGCTCCGCGAGCTCGACCCCGAGGGGGGCGAGGCAAGCCTGTACCGGACCCGCGACCTGGTGCCGGCCCACCTGATGACCCTGCTCACCCAGGGCAAGGTGATCGTCACCAACTGGCACGTCTTCGAGCCCCAGGCCGTGAACACAGGGGGCGTGAGCTCGAAGGTGAGCAAGGCGGGCGAAGTCAAGGAGACCCGCGAGTGGATCGTGGTCGGCGGCAAAACCACGACAGCTCGGGGATCGCGTTACATGACCCAGACCGCTCTCGATGCCGCCATCGCAGCGGGCGTGGTCCGGGTCATCAAGGAAGACCGAGACAGTGCCGGAAACCTCAAGAAGGTCCTCGTTCACTCAGAAAAGCGGGTCCAGAGCGATACCGCACTGGTCAACAAGGTCATCGGACGCGAGGCCGGGGGCAAGCAGAACATCCTTGTGATGAACGACGAGGCCCACCACGCCTACCGGATCAAGCCGGAGGCCGTTGAGGACGCCGAAGAATCTCTGTTTGAGGACGAGTTTGAAGACGAGGAAGAGGCCGATCTGTTCGTCAAGGAAGCAACCGTCTGGATCGACGGTCTGGACCGCATCCAGAAGCTTCGGGGAATTAACGTCTGTATCGACCTGTCGGCGACCCCCTACTTCCTGGGCCGGGTCGGACAGGAGGCCAACCGGCCGTTCCCTTGGGTCGTGAGCGACTTTGGTCTGATCGACGCCATCGAGTCGGGGCTGGTCAAGATCCCGCAGCTCGCGGTCCGCGACACGACCGGCGCGGCGATCCCGGGGTACTTCAACATCTGGCACTGGATCTTTCCCAAGCTCACCCCAGCCGAGCGGGGCGGTAAGCGAGCCAGCCCCAAGCCCGAGGCGATCCTGAAGTGGGCGCACACGCCGATCGCCATGCTGGGCGGGCTCTGGGAGGCCACGATCACGGAGTGGACCGCAGGCGGCGAGCCCCGACCGCCGGTGTTCATCCTCGTCTGCAAGAACACGGCGATCGCGAAGGTGGTCTACGAGTGGCTCGCTGAGAACAAGGCCCCGACCGGCATCCCGCCCGTGAAGGTCGACGCCTTCCGCAATCGCGACGGCCTGGTCAACACGATCCGGGTCGATTCCAAGAAGGTGCACGAGACCGACACAGGCGAGGCCAAGAGTGACGAGACGCGGTGGATGCGGTTCACGCTCGACACCGTGGGCAAGGCCGACTGGCCGAGGGATCGGCAGGGCCGGCCGATCTACCCCAATGGATTCGAGGAGCTGGCCAAGAAGCTCGGGCGGCCCCTCCACCCACCCGGCCGAGACGTGCGGTGCATCGTTAGCGTCGGGATGCTCACCGAGGGCTGGGACTGTAGCACGGTGACGCACATCATCGGCCTGCGGCCGTTCATGTCGCAACTGCTCTGCGAGCAAGTCGTCGGCCGTGGATTGCGCCGGGCGAGTTACGAAGTGGAGGACGACGGCCGCTTGCGCGAAGAGGTGGCCAAGGTCTTCGGCGTCCCCTTTGAGGTCGTTCCGTTCAAGGCGAATCCCCAGGGTCCCACGCCTGCGCGGAAGGACCGGAAGCACGTTTACGCGATCGCGGCGAAGGCGGGCTTCGAGATCAAGTTCCCTCGCGTCGAGCGGTACACAACGGCGATCCGCAACCGGGTTGCCGTGGACTGGGCGAACGTCCCCAGGCTCATTATCGATCCGGGCAAAATACCCCCCGAGGCCGAGGTCAAGGGCCTGAGCATCACCGACAGAGGCGTGCTCTCTCTGACCGGCCCGGGCCGGGCTGACCGGGTGACCCTGGCCGAATTCCGCAGCAAGCGGCGTTTGCAGGAGCTGACCTTCGACCTGGCTCGATCGCTGACCAGCGACTATCTTTCACAGGCTCGTTGCGACGTCCCCACCCACGTCCTCTTCCCGCAATTACTGGCAATCTGTGGCCGCTACGTGCGCGATTTCGTCACGGTCTTAAAGCCGAACGATCGGAAAGACCTGTTCTGCAACCCCTACTACGGGTGGGTCGTGGAGCTGCTCCTCGCGGCGATCCGGCCAGACACGTCGCAGGGCGAGGCGCCCGAGGTGCCCAAGTACGAGGGAAGCCGGGGCCCGGGGAGCACGGCTGACGTGGACATCTGGACGACGAAAGAAGTCCGCGAGGTAAACAGGTCGCATCTCAACTACGTTGTCGCCGACACGCGGCGATGGGAGGAACAAGCGGCCTACTACCTCGATACCAACGGCAAGGTCGATGCCTTCGTCAAGAACCAGGGGCTCAACTTCGTGATCCCCTACCTTCACAACGGCCAGGCTCACGACTACGTGCCCGATTTCATCGTTCGTCTGAAGACGGACCCGCCTAAACACCTGATCCTGGAGACGAAGGGTTTCGACCCGCTGGAGGAAGTCAAGCGAGCGGCGGCCGAGCGCTGGGTCGCGGCTGTCAACGCAGACGGGACTTATGGCCGATGGGAGTATGCCGTCGCCAAGAGGATGACAGAGGTAAACAAGATCGTTGAGGCGGCTTGCTCGAGCGTGTGAGACGAACACGGCGCAGTCGCCGATCGTCCAATCGGATCGGTGCAATCCGGCCGGCGATTCCTCGACGGGTGGCGATCGAGGTCGGGTTCCATCGGCGCCGCTCGTCCGCTCTGTCACACTGGATCGAGCCCAGCCACCGGACAGTGCGGGGGTGTCCGGTTGCGCAGAAGGGCTCCGCGCAATGGTCGCCAACAAGAAACCGCCGATATGTCGCAAGTTCTGGGCACATGGAGAGTTCTGATCAGAAACTGCGCGTCTTTTGTAATAAATGCACGATGAAATTGTCAAATGGCCGCATATTGTATGTAGCATTGTGCAGAAAATGCGCGCATCGCTAACCGACGTGCCCAGCCAGCGTCTCCACCTCGCCCAGCAGAGCCTTGATGGCCTCTCGCGCCGCTGGTTTCAGGTGTCGCTCGGCGATCCGGGCGCTAACGCGATGCCCAAGCCGTCCCCACGCCCAGACGGGCGTTGCAGTCTGAAAGATGATCAGAAGGGCCGGGGCGACGACGATCCATGAACGGCGGGGCGTTGCGAGCTGGGGCAGGATGTCCCCGCCTCGCTTGGAATCGCTACGGCTAGTCCTTCGTTGCCATACTATTCTATTTCGTTTATAGATCAGTCGTTCCCGAAAATCGAATCCAAAAGAATTTTCAGATAATGACCTCTGGTTGGATCGCTATAGACGTAAATGCTACCCGTAGGCTTCAAAACACGATGCGGAGCGACAAGCCTCGAGGCCATCAGCGAGAGATAGGCCAGCATGTCGTCGCAACCGAGCAGTGTCCGGAAAGCCTGAAGGGCCTGTGGAGCCTCATGGGCAGCCGTTACGACGAACCGCAGGCGCGGCTTGGTCCCAATGCCAGGTATCGTGAAACGCCCGGATTTGAGAGGCGGTGT
>JBIOJM010000381.1:0-9372 GCA_044450785.1 Isosphaerales bacterium | reverse complement strand
GGCCCTTTCAGGGCACGGGTCATCACGTTTTCCAGATCCCAGGGCGTTGCCCTGGGCTGATATGTTACTGCCCCTTCGGGGCGAAATCAAAAAAAGCGCAACTTCAAAACGGACGCGTCGGGTTAGTTTGATCGTCGTTTGCCATCGAGCTTGTCGATCAGAAGATGGAGCTCGCGGCGTTCTTGCTCGGAGAGCCCGCGCCCCTCGACCAAGTGAGTCAAGAGCGGCGACAGTGAGCCGCCGCAAAGCGAGTCGGCGACCGCGCGAAGCCGGCGACCGATCAGCTCGTCGCGGTTGATCGCCGCGTGAAAGCGATGGGTCGATCCACCCCGGTCGCGGTCGACGAATCCCTTTGACTCGAGGCGATCGAGCAGCTTCTGCACCGTCGCGTAGACCGATGCCCCGCTCTGCTTGTACACGCGCTCGACCAGTTGCCGGATCGTCGCCGGGCCAGCGTCCCAGAGACACTGCATCAACGCCAGCTCCGCCTCCGTCACGTCCTGATGCTGCCGATTCATCTCATCCCTCGGTCCAAGACAACATGTCTGACTAGCAGTCTAAGACAACCCGTCTGAGTAGTCAAGAGGGAGACAAGGTGATTCGTCGAACGTCATGATCAATGATCTGCCGACAACGCGCCTACGGTTGGCGGCGCCGGCGGCGCGCCCGCTGGCGTCCGCCGCAGCGGCTCCGTTGGCGGCTCATCGATACACGTCCTTGCGATGCCCGACCCGAACGACGATGACGAGCAGCTCCTCGTCTGCGATTGAATAGATGACGCGATACCGCCCCGTTCGGATGCGGTACCGATCGTCTTCTCCGGCGAGCTTCTCGCAACCGTGCGGTCGAGGATCGTCGGCCAGCGAACGGATGCTGGCCACGATTCGCTGGCGGTCTTTCTTTTGGTCAACGGCCTCGATCTCTTTGGCCGCGGACGGCTTAATCAGAACCTTATATTTTGCCACGTCGCTTGAGGGCCTTGACGAACTGCTCGAAGTCAAGATCTGGCTCCGTCTTGCGCTCGTCGAACGCCGCCAAATCCTCCGCATCCTCCGCCAACGTCAGCTTTACAGCTTCGTTGACCATGTCCGAGATCGACTTGTCAGAAATGGCTGCCTTGAGCCGCAGTGCGCGGTGAATATCGGGATCAAAGTAAACGGTGGCTCGTTTGGGGGTGCTCATGGTTGCAGCCTACCGTTTTAACGTTAAGACGTCAAGGTGACTGAGCCGTTCAAGATGAAGCGTGGTTCGCCCATATGTTGTCACGCCCTGGCGACTACCGGGCTTGGCGAGTAGAATGTCAAAGAGGTAAGTTATAGCGGGGATTCAACCGAAATGCCTGCTCAGCCGCGAGCATACGCTCACTTTCCAATGACCGCGTCGCGCCGACACTTCCTGCAGCAGGCCGGGGGAGGGTTGGGTGCGCTCGCGCTCTGCTGGCTGTTGCACGAGGATGAGGCCCGGGGCTCGGCCGGATCGCCCGGCCCGCAGGCTCCGCGACCGCCCCATTTCCCAGCCAGGGCGCGGAGTGTCATCTACCTGTTCATGCACGGCGGTCCGAGCCATCTCGAGACATTCGACCCCAAGCCCGACCTGGCGCGCCTGGCCGGTCACCCGTTGCCGGCCAGCTTCGGGCCGGTCGCCACCCGGCGCAAGGTCGCGCACAACCCGTTGCTCGCCACCCGGCGCACGTTCCGCCGGTGCGGCCGCAGTGGAATCGAGATCTCCGACTTCCTGCCCCACCTCGCGGAGTGTGCCGATGACCTGGCGGTGATCCGCTCGTGCTGGGCGGACAGCGTCAATCATCCTCAGGCCGTCTACGAGATGAACACCGGCTCGATCCTGATGGGCAAGCCGAGCCTCGGGAGCTGGGTGAGCTACGGCCTGGGCACCGAGAACCAGGACCTCCCCGCCTTCATCGTCCTGCCCGATCCGGGCGGCGGGATCAAGGGCGGCCCGCCAGCCTATGGCGCGGGGTTCTTGCCGGCCGGCCAGCAGGGGACGTTGATGCGAGGCGGCGATCGCCCGATCCTCGACCTGCTCACGCCCGATGAGATTTCACCGAAGTCCTGGCGAGGCGTGCTCGACTTGATCGGCCGGCTCAACGCCCGTCATCAGGAACAGCGCGGCCCGGACGCCGAGCTCGAGGCCCGCATCGAAGCCTACGAGCTGGCGTTCCGGATGCAGACCGCGGCGCCCGAGGCCGTCGATCTCACGCGCGAGTCGGACGAGACGAAACGGCTATACGGGCTCGACGAACAGCGCACGGTCGAGTTCGGCACCCGCTGCCTGCTGGCGCGCAGGCTGGTCGAGCGCGGCGTCCGGTTCGTCCAGCTCTATTCGGGCGACGTCACCGGCTGGGATGCCCACGACGACGTCGAGGCAAACCACGCCACGATGTGCGGACGGACCGATAAGCCCATCGCCGGGCTGCTCAAGGACCTGAAGCGCCGGGGCCTGCTCGACAGCACGCTCGTCATCTGGGGCGGCGAGTTTGGTCGCATGCCCATGTCCGAGAGCGGCAAGGGCCGCGACCACAACCCGTACGGCTTCACCTGCTGGATGGCCGGCGGCGGCGTCAAGGGTGGCACCATCCACGGCGCGACCGACGCCGTGGGCCTCCGCGCCCTGGTCGATCGTGCCCACGTCCACGACCTCCATGCCACGATCCTCCACCTGCTCGGCCTCGACCACACCCGCCTCACTTTTCCCCACAACGGCCGCGACGATCGCCTGACCGACACCGCCGGCAACGTCATCCGCTCGATCCTGGCTTGACGCTCAGTATGAATAAAATCAGCGCAATCTTCTTTTCCGCCTGTGCTCTCTGCCTTCTTCCGGGCTCGGCCTCATTCGCCGGCGACGAGCGTCACTGGGCGTTCGTCGCGCCGCAGCGCCCCCAGGTTCCGCGGGTCAAGGAGGTGTCGTGGGTGAAGAGCGCGATCGACGCGTTCATCCTGGGACGGCTCGAGGAGCGGCGACTAGCCCATGCGCCCCCGGCCGATCGGGCAACGCTGCTGCGCCGGTTGAGTTTCGACCTCACGGGGCTGCCACCCACACTCGATGAGCAGGACGCATTCCTCGCCGACCGGTCGCCGCTCGCCTACGAGCGGCTGGTCGATCGGCTGCTGGCGAGCCCCCATTACGGCGAACGCTGGGGGCAGCACTGGCTTGACCTGGCCCGGTTCGCCGAGACGGACGGATTCGAATTCGACCAGGCCCGCCCTGACGCTTGGCGCTATCGAGATTGGGTCGTCAATGCCTTGAACCGCGACCTGCCTTACGACGCTTTCGTCCGCCTCCAACTTGCGGGCGACGAGCTCCGGCCGGGTGATCCTTCGGCTTTCATCGCCACGGGGTTCAATCGATGCTATCCCGACATGGTTGACCTCAACGACCAGGCCCTGCGGCGCCAGAACGCCCTCGACGACATGACCGAGACGACCGGGCTGGTGTTCCTGGGCCTGACGATCGGCTGCGCGCGGTGCCATGACCACAAGTTCGACCCGATCCCTCAGTCCGACTTTTACAGCCTCGAGGCATTCTTCGCGCCGGCACGGTTCCGTGACGATTTTCCGCTGGCCAGGGCGCGCGAGCGCCTCCAGTACGAGCAGCGGATGGGCGACCGGCAGCGCGAGCTCTCGACCGTCCGGGCAGCGCTCATCCGACTCGAGTCCGCATGGCGCCGCGCGCTGGCGCCGGGCGCGCCACTGGGCTTGAATGACGAGACGGCCGCCGCATTCGGCAAGCCCGAGGCCGGCCGTTCGCCGCGCGACGTCGAGCTGGTGTTCGAGTCGCTGGCGCGCGACCGCCGGATCAAGCCCGACGTCTGGGCATTGGTTCTCGATCAGGCGGCCTGGTCGGCGCGTCGGCTCTTGCTGGCCCGGCTGGACCGGCTCGTTCATGGAGCGCCTCCGGATCTGCCCAGGGCCCGTGGGATCGAGGAGGCCGGCCCGACCGCGCCTCCCACCTATCTGCTTCGGCGAGGTGACTTCACGGCCCGAGGCCCCGAGGTGGCCCCGGCGTTCCCCGCGGTCCTGTGCTCGAGCCGATCGGCAGCGCTGGCGCGGCCAAGGCCGTCTTCTCGATCGACCGGCCGGCGCACGTCGCTCGCCGAATGGCTGGTCCGGCCTGACCATCCCCTGGTCGCCCGCGTCATGGTCAACCGGCTCTGGCAGCATCACTTCGGCCGCGGTCTCGTGGCCACGCCCAGCGACTTCGGCACGATGGGCGACGAGCCTTCGCACCCCGAGCTGCTCGACTGGCTGGCCACCGAGCTCGTCGCTCGAGGCTGGAGCTTGAAATCGATGCACCGGCTGATCGTGACCAGTGCCACGTACCGCCAATCGTCCCGCGTCACCGAGGAGCGTAAGAAGCTCGACCCCGAGAACGTGTTGCTCTGGCGGCAGAACCGGCAGCGGCTTGATGGCGAGGCGATTCGTGACGCCTTGCTCGCCGTCTCGGGCCGCTTGAACCGGGCGATGGGGGGTCCTTCGGTCTTTCCGGAGCTTCCCCCGGAGCTGAGCAAGCTCAGCAGCAAGGGGGCCGTCTGGCCCGTTTCGCCCAGGGCCGAGGATCGAGCACGCCGCAGCCTTTATGTCTTCGTCAGGCGCAATCTGCGCTACCCGTTCTTCGAGGTCTTCGATCGGCCCGACACGAACGCGAGCTGCCCGCGCCGGCCCGTCACCACGATCGCGCCCCAGGCCCTCAGCCTCTTGAACAGCCGGCTTGCTCACGACTCCGCCCGCGCTGGCCGCCCGCGCCGCCCGCGAGGCGGGTCTCAATCGAGGTGACTGCATCGATCGGATCGCTCGGATCGCATTCGGCCGCGAGGCCGACCCGGTCGAGCGGCGGATCATGAGCGAGTTCCTTGCCGGCGACGACTCGCTCTACCATCTCTGCCTGGCGATGCTCAACACCAACGCATTCATCTACGTTGATTGAGACTCTGCATGCTCTGTCGTGGGAAGAGCGGGATCGCGGCGCCTGGACGATCGACCTGAGGTTGAGGTGAAAAGGTGACAGCCACCAAATCTGAAGAACCCAGATAACACAGGTAATTGTGACAAGGCTATGATTTTTGCTTCGGTCTTCCACGGGGTCGAATCGTCAATTCCAGCCCAAATCGCTTGGCCGTGTCCGTGACCCAGTTAGGATCGCCGAAGGGCCGACCGCGATTGACGCAGCAACGCAACGCCGCCACTTCGGCTTCTGTTTGCGGTTGGTTGACAATTTGCAGCCAATCGGTGGGGCGTGACAAAGGCCACGTCGAGAGGATGGGAAACGCCGGGCCTTCGCGCTCGACACGGCGCAAAACTCGACCAACGCCACGATTCCGCTCGCTCCACGAGGTTTGCACGCAGGGCGTTCCGCTCCACGTAGCGAACGACCTGGCAGAAGTAGTCTTCGGTTTCCACCGGGAAACACTTGTAACGCCCTTGATAGAGATGGCCGTACCCGATCTCGTGACGATGCTCCCTTCCACCGTTTCACATGCGTGTTGGTCACTTGCTGCATGAACGCGGGAAGATCGCCATCTCGCTCCGGCCAAACGACAAGATGCCAATGGTTGGGCATCAAACAGTCAGCGCACAGTCGCATCCGGCGAGTTCGCAGCGTTTCCTCAACGACTCGCTCGAACGCCAAGAAGTCCTCGTCCTTGGTGAAAAGCACGTTACGGCACACGCCTAGGTTGAGCACGTGGAAGACCATCCCCCCCGGAGACTGTCGCCTCGGTCGTGACATTCACGGCTTTTTACCAAGGTATCCCAGTTTTGTCAATTTGGTGGCTGTCACCTTTTCCCTAACATCGATTCACTCATCAAACGCGACCGCGTTGACGACGAGCTCGTGGCCGATGTCCTCGCGGTCGACTTCACCACGCCGGTCTACTCGCGCGCCCGGGCCTCTCTGATCCGGTTTGTGCCGGAGACCGCGGTGGATGTCGGCGCGCTTCGCGAGAAGCTGATCGCCGCGTTGCGGGCGGCGTCTCAAGATCCCGCCGCCAGGCAACTGCTCGAGAATTTGACCAACCCCGCGCGCACGGCCGAGTTTCACCGGAAGGCGGCGCTCGCCTATCTCGATGGCGTCGCCGGCGCCCGCACGTCGTCCGGCGCGATCGTGGACTGGCTGAGTGTCGCCTCTCAACGTCGAACGGAAATCGATACAGCCGAAACCTCCCGGAATCCTCGAGGCAAGATCCTCGAGCCGGGGTTTCGCGTGATCTTCCCGGACGACACGCTGAAATCACAGCCCCACCAGTTGCGACTGGACCCCGGCACCGGCCGCGCGATTCCTGGCCTGTGAGCACGAGGTTTGGGTCAGCTTATTGGTCGCGTTGGTGAACGACAAGGCAAGATCTGGATCGAAGCCCCGCGAGTTGTCATCCCTCGGGATATCACCGCCAAGGAAGGCCCAGGACATTTCGAGAAGCTCGTGTACTCTCCCTACTTCTTTGCCCCCGCCGCCTCAAGCTTGCGAATCACACCTTTGTTATCTGCCAACCCGGACGACTTCGCCATCCAGAGAGCAGTGATGCCACTTGGTGTCTTCGCATTGACGTCTGCGCCTTTGTCAAGAAAAAGCTGAACGAGGTCCTCGCTTCCGCCGGCCGCCGCAATCATCAGGGGCGTGACGCCCTCGAGCAAATCTTCCTCCTTCCGGCTCGCCGCATTCACGTCCGCACCCGCGGCCAGCAGCGACTTGACGATCTCTGTTCGGTCGGCAGCCTCCAGGTCGAGTGCCTCCCAGAGAGGGGTCGAATCGCTGTCGACGTCTCGGACGTTGGGGTCGGCCCTGTTTTTGAGCAGAGCCTCGACCATCGGGGCCGAGCCACACCTAATCGCTATGACCAGAACGGGAACCTCCACGCTGTTTTTCACGTTGGCGTTGGCCCTTTTGGCCAGCAGGGCCGTAACCGCCTTGAGATCGTTACTCGCGACCGCTCTCACCAGCGGCACGGTTTCCGGCTCCACCGTCTCCACGACAATCTTGTCATCCTGGCTTCCGGGCAGTCGTTTCGGTTTCTTCCCGTCGATGAGAATCTGCCAGACCTCGACGTTCAACTGCTTCCTGGGGAGTCTCTTGTCCCAGCCGACCATCAGCCCGTCGTCGCGGTAGACGAAGGGCCACCAGTCGCGCTTCTTGATCCATTTCAGCGCCTCCTCAACTGTCTTGAAGTGCTGCTGACCCTCTTCCGTGACGCCACGCGTGATGCCGTGATGGTCGCGCCAATGCTCGCCCGCGCCAGGGTTGAATAAGCCGAGGCTGCCGTACCATGGGGTTGCTCGGGGCGTCATGAACACCGCACGGGTCGCGCCGTCCCAGGTGTAGGACCTGGTAAGTTCATCGACCGCGGTGATCGCGATCGTCCCCACGGGCGTCGTCGCGGTGATCCTCATTCCGGGCGACATCACAACCTCGCAACCCGCGGGGAGACGACCGGCTCGTGGCTTGGCATCGTCGGCAAGCGCATATGGCAGCAAGGCAAGTAGGCTCAGAAGCAGGACGGCGGCTTTCATGATCGACCTCCGTGAACGACTCATGAGGCTGACTCGATTGGCTGTGAAGTTTCAGATCGCCTCGGGCATTTCAGCAGTTCAGGACAACCGCCGGAGACCAGTCTAAAAAGACTCCCAGGCGAGGACAGGCGGGCGGCTGGCAGCATCGAGTCTGCATCCCAAGTGGGAACTATACGGTGTCTGTCTCGGGCGTCAAGGGCTGTCAATCCTGAGTAGGTTATGCGGGTTAGGCATCTGGAGTTCTGGGTCGCGGAGCCATGCGTTGTTGCGACCGGCCCACCGGTCTCGGAGAGGCGGCCGCCGCGGCGATCCGCTACGAGCCAGACGGTCGCGAGTTACATGCTTTTGGGAACTGCCAACATCGATGTCCGTATCCTGCTCATTGAACGCAGACGTTTTTTGGGGGCGTCCCATCATTTTGCACGATTGAGGGTCTTTCGAAACTTGCTGAGAGGCACAAAGCTCGGGTATGGCCGAATGGATTGAGAAATAAAGACTCGCTGCATGTCAGGCTCAGTTGAACTATCTTCGAGAACATCAAATCGGTTGCGCAAACCCAGTTTGGAAACCAATCTTTTGATCTGTTTCCCGAATAGTGATGTTGCGTCGATCAATACCAGCTTTTTCTCCAGCCGTTCGATCGGACCGGACCACACGAACAGATTGGGAACAATTGGATCAGACTCCGAGCCGCTCCATACAGTGATGGCCGCAAAAAACGCGCTACGGTGCTCCTCGTATGAGACGACCGACTTGAAGAATTTGAGGGCGAAGTTAAGCAGAATGGCATTCGCCCGGCCGCAGGCGAGCTTTGCGAGAAACTCAAGATCGGAGTCCCTGGAAAATAGAGGCACTTCATCAAAGAAGCCGGACTTGTGGAATTGAGAGAAGTCCACAAGATGCTCTCGCTTGAGAATATCCCAAAACCTCGACTCATAATCGTCAACGTTATTCATACATTCCACCCTGCATTTTGAAGAAAGGCTCGCTGGTCAGCAGTGAGATTGGGCGGTTGCTGTCCAGCAGGCAAGTGTCGCCAGGTGCCATCCCGGTTTACGGCGATACTGCCAGCTCCGGGCGCAAGGTGCGCATGCCACTGTTCACCCCGCAAATGAGGTCGGTCGATCCTGTGTATACCGGCTGGTCCCTGCCCCTTCCAGACGGCTCGGCTGGCTTGGTTTGGTGTCATGCAGACCCTTCACCAAAGAGCCGAATTGTGCTAGGTCGCTGGTCCCTCGACCTGAAAAGGCATGCCTTTGGTGGCCAGGTAGGCAAGCGCCGATTCCGGGACGAGCATCTCGCCCGTGACCCAGCTTTTGAACGGGTATCTCCCGGCCAGGCGGCCTAATGCTCGTTTCTTGGAATCCCGATCGGTAAAGCGGATTCGGATCATGCAAACCAGTTTATCGCTCAGGATGTTGAACGACAAGGCAAGAGGAAGCGAGGGATCATCAAGCATCATGGGATTCCCAGATGAACCAAGCGTAGATCACCCGGTCATTTCTGGGTCCGGCGCATGGTCGTCATGCGAGAAAGGCCACAGCCGGCAAGCTGCGCTCGATCTCATCAATCCGATAACCAAAGCCAGGCCCGCGGATCGACGTCAGGTCGAGACGACCACCCCGGCGGCGGAACAGGCCGGGGTGGACGGCGGCCTCGGGAAGCGATGCCGCGGGATAGAACTGCATGCCGTTGCTCTCGACTCCCATGATCGTCCCCGCATGGGCGGCCAAGAGCACGTGGGAGACCTGCGCGAGCATCGGGTTCGAGAGGTCCTGGACCATCAAGGTCATCCCGTGAGCCTTCGCCCAGCAGAGCGAGAGAATTGCTCCCGTCTGAGTCTTGCATGTCT
>JBIOJM010000380.1:0-9373 GCA_044450785.1 Isosphaerales bacterium | reverse complement strand
TTGCTCTTGCTCTTGCTCTTGCTCTTGCTCTTGCTCTTGCTCTTGCTCTTGCTCTTGCTCTTGCTCTTGCTCTTGCTCTTGCTCTTGCTCTTGCTCTTGCTCTTGCTCTTGGTCCTCTTCCTAATCTTACTCTTCATCTTACTCTTTCTCCTATGTGCGAACCGCTCGTCAACCCGTCAGTCGAAGATTGACAGGCCACTGGCGGAACCACCGTCACCGTGTCGAGGCCCCTTATGGATACCGACTTGAACAGGGTGATCGTGACGAAGAGCGGGAGCTCAGCGACCGCCTTCGTCCATCACCGAGATTTTCCCGAGATCCGGGCGGAGGGCGGCTCGCCCAAGGAAGCCGCGTCTCACCTGGTCAACAAATTGGCTCGGGTCATGGATTCCGCGCTGACCGACTGGCGGCGCGAGCGGCTCGACCACGCGACCGCGGACGTCAAGGCGTTCGTCGAGCAGACCACGTGAGGCGACCGGTTAATGCAAATTCACCGTAGGACGGATTGCCAATCCGTGTCCAAGGCGGGCGCCTTGGTGCGCGAGCTGGGCACGCTGGATTCGACGATGATCGTCGTCGGATCGATGATCGGCTCGGGGATCTTCATCACCTCGGCCGAATCGGCGCGGCTGGTGGGCTCGCCGGGATGGCTGCTGGCGGCGTGGGCCCTGGCGGGCTTGATGACGGTCTCCGGCTCGATCTGTGCGGCCGAGATCGCCGCCATGATGCCCAGAGCCGGCGGCCAGTACGTTTTCTTGCGCGAAGCCTTCAGCCCGATGTTCGGCTTCTTGTTCGGATGGGCCATGTTCCTGGTCGTTCAAACCGGCACGATCGCGGCCGTCGCCGTCGCCTTCGCCAAGTTCCTCGGCGTCTTCTTCCCCCGGATCGCAGCGGACAATTACATCGGTTCTCCGTTTCGACTGGGTAGCTACGCCGTCAGCCTCTCGACCCAACAGCTCGTCGCCGTCGCGCTGATCGTTTTGCTCACGGCGGTCAACACCAGGGGTTTGCGCCTCGGGAAGTGGATCCAGAACACATTCACATTCACCAAGACGGCGGCCCTCTTCGGCCTGATCGTCGTGGGGCTGGTCTTGGGGAGCAACCTCGACAGCGCGGCCTGGACGTCGTCGTGGTGGAGCTCGCCCGCCAACGGCTGGGATTCTCGGACCGCCTTCCCCGGCCTGCCCGTCGAGGGAGGGCCGGCGCTCTTGCTGTTGCTGGGCCTCGCGATGATCGGCCCTTTGTTCTCGCAGTCAGCCTGGAACAACGTGACCTTCACCGGCGGCGAGATCCGCGACCCCGGCCGCACGCTGCCCCGCGCCATGATCCTCGGTACCTCGACCGTGGTACTCCTGTATCTGCTGGCCAATGTGGCATACATCGTGACCCTCAAGTTCAGTGACATCCAGCATGCTCCTCAGGACCGGGTCGGGACCGCCGTCATGCAGGCGATCCTGGGAAAACCGGGCGCCCAGGTCATGGCCGCCGCGATCTTGATCTCGACCTTCGGATGTGTGAACGGCCTGGTGCTGGCCGGCGCGCGCATCTATTACGCGATGGCCCGCGACGGTTTGTTCTTCCGCAGGGTCGCAACCACCAACCGCCGGCATGTTCCCGCGGTGGCCTTGCTGGCACAGGGTCTTTGGGCGGCGCTCTTGGTCCTGCCTGTTTCCGTCTCGGTTGAGCCCGCGACCCAGCTCATCAAATACGGCAATCTCTACAACGACCTGCTGGAATACGTCATCCCGGTCGACGTGACGTTCTATACCCTCATGGTCGTCGCCGTGATCGCGTTCCGATGGAAAGCACCCCGGATGGACCGCCCCTACCGGACGATCGGCTACCCGCTGCCCGCCTTGATCTACATCGGCCTGGCGGTGCTCCTGGTGCTCGACTTCATTTACTTGAAGCCTGCAACCTCGGGCATCGGTTTCTTGATCGTCCTGGCGGGCATTCCGGTCTATCTGATCTGGTCGCGCCTGGCCGCGTCACGCCCGCCTCTCACCGAGATCGACGCAAGTTGAGCAACCAACGATGATTGTCAGTTGGAACTGGCTTACCGATTACCTGCGGCTCGACATGCCTGTCGACGTCCTGACCGAGCGGCTGGCCCTGGCCGGCCTGAATCTCGAGTCGATCTCGGATGTCGGAGGTGATATCGCAATCGACCTGGAGGTGACGAGCAACCGGCCCGACTGCCTGGGGCACTTGGGCGTCGCCCGCGAGATCTCGGTCCTCTACGAAAAGATGCTGCGCGTGCCGGATCCCCGGCCCGTGACCGCCGGGCCGCCGATCGAGACACGCACCAGCGTGGCGGTCGAGGACCGCGCCCTCTGCCCGCGGTTTACCGCCCGGGTTGTCTCGGGGGTCAAGGTCGGTGAGAGCCCCTGGTGGCTGCGCAAGCGGCTCGAGACGATCGGCGTCCGCCCGATCAGCAACATCGTCGACGTGACCAACTACGTCATGTTCGAGTGCGGCCAGCCGCTGCATGCGTACGACCTGGACCGGCTGGCCCTTCACCGGCTGGTCGTCCGCCGCGCCCGAATGGGCGAAACGCTCACGGCGATCAATAACCGGGTCTACGAGCTCTACCCCGACATGCTGGTGATCGCGGACGGGGCCCGCCCCGTCGGCCTGGCGGGCGTCATGGGAGGCGCGGAGACCGAGATCGGCTCCGGCACGACCCATGTCCTGATCGAGGCGGCCCAGTTCGACGCGATCACCGTGCGGAGGACCTCCCGGGCGCTGGCGCTCTTCAGCCCGTCGAGCTTCCGTTTCGAGCGCCCGCTCGATCCCGAGCGGACCGAGTGGGCCAGCCGGCGCGCCGCGGAGCTGATCCTCGACGTGGCCGGCGGCACCCTTCATCCCGGAGTGATCGACCTCGGTTTGCCGCCGGCGGATCGGCCGCCGATCGTGCTCCGGCTCGGCCAGATCGAGCGCATCCTTGGCATCTCCATCGACCGCGCGACCGCCGCGCGGATCTTGACCTCCCTGGGGTTGGAGCCGATCGCCCAGGACGATCGCTCGCTCACCGTCCGCCCCCCCTCGTGGCGCAGCGACCTGGAACGCGAGATCGACTTGATTGAGGAGGTCGCGCGGATCCACGGTTACCATCATATCCCGGAAGACTGGGCCGTACCCTTGACCAGCGCGACCCGTGGCGCGCGCGAGCGGGTCGAGTCGGCGGTACGCCATCTCCTGGCCGGCGCCGGCTTCGACGAGGCCGTGACGTTCAGCCTGGTCGACGATCGGCTCGGGGCCCCGGTCCGGCCCGGTCCCGCTTCCTCGCCGCTGCGCGTCGACCACCAGAGCCGCAAACGCGAGACGGCCCTCCGGCAGAGCCTGGTCCCCAGCCTCCTCGCGGTTCGCTTGCACAACGAAGCTCACGGCCAGTTCGATGCCGAGCTCTTCGAAATCGCCAACGTCTACGTCCCCCGCCCAGGCCAGGTGATGCCCGCGGAGCCGGCCCGGTTGGCACTCGTCTCGGGGCGCGATTTCCGGGGCTTGAAGGGCACTGTCGAGGCGCTGCTGGACGGGGTCCACGCGACCGCTCCGCTCCGGGCGCGCCCGGTCGAGATACCGCTGTTCGCGCCGGGGCGAGCCGCCGAGCTGCTCCTGGGTGAGACTCACCTCGGCTACCTGGGCGAGATCGATCAGGCGCAGCTCTCACTTTTCGAGCTGCGTGAGAAATGCGCGGCGGTTGAGCTCGAGTTCGACGTCCTGTTAGATAGGGCCGACCTGGTGGCCCGAAACCGTCCGTTGCCGCCGTTCCCGGCCGTGGTCCGCGACCTCTCGCTCGTGGTGGCGCGGGCGTTGCCGTGGTCCGAGCTGTGTGAGGCCGTGATCGGGGCCGCCGGTCCGACTCTGGAAACCGTCCAGTATGAGGACACGTTCCGCGGCGGTAACATCGCGGAGGGGGATGAGAGCGTCCACTTCAGCATGGTCTTCCGCCATCCGGAGCGAACGCTGACCGGCGAGGAAGTCGAATGTGCCGTCAAGGCCGTGGTCGAGGCATGTGAGGCCCGATTCCACTCTGTGCTGCGTATTTAAACGGCGGCGCGATTCGGGGATCGGTGCGGAGGCTGGCGTGTGAGCCCGCTCAAGCAGTGGCGATCGTGGGTCCTGGTCATGCTCCTGGTGGGGCCGGTCCTGGCCTACGTCGGCCTGGGCATGATCTGGCTCTGGGAGCGCGGCTGGGTGGCCTGCACCGTCGCCGCCGTGCTCTGGTTGGCCGCGGGGGGCGCGTTCTCCCTGCTGGCCTCGCGCTGGACCAAGACGACACGGCCGCTCATGCCACCCCTGGACTGGGACGCGCCCCAGACCTTCTCACCGCGCGACCGCGATGCCTGGAAGCTGGTCGAGGATGAGGCCGATCATGGAGAAAAACTGTCCTTCGATGTTCTGCTGGGGGGCGACGTCTACATCGAAACGGGCCGCCGTCTGCTCGGGCGCCTTGCGGACCATTATCATCCCTTCACCGCCAACCCGCTCGACGATGTCCCGGTCGTCGAGCTCTTGACCGCCTTCGAGCTGGCCGCCGAAGACCTGGCGGGGCTCGGTCGCCAGGTCCCGGGCGGCGACTTGATCGCCCCGGCTCACTGGCGGCGGGCCGTCCAGGTCGCCGGTTACATCAACAAGGCCAACGACCTGTATTCCTTCGTCTTGCCTTTTCTCAACCCGGTCACCGGCCTCACCCGGCTCAGCACCCGGGAATGGATCGTCAAGCCCGCGTGGAAGTCCATGCAGCACAACTTGCTGCGCTGGTTCTACCAGGCCTACGTCAACCGGCTCGGAATGCACTTGATCGAGCTCTTGAGCGGGCGTCTGGCCATCGGCGCCTCACAGTATCGCCGGTTGACCCGCCGGCCGCACGCCACCTTGTCGACTGGCCCCGACCAGGACCTGAAGCCACTCTCGATCGTCGTGGCCGGCGCGCGGGGGGCCGGCAAGTCACGATTGATCGCGATGATCCAGCAAGCCTGTTCCGGCGAGATGAACCTGATCAAGGCCCGCGTTGTTGGGCTGGGACTCGAGCCGGCCTTGCTCGATCGGATGAAGGAGGCGCGCTGGATCGAATCGAGCGGGTACCCCGTTTCAACCGCCGCGGAGAGCCGCCGCGACCGCGCATCGCGTCAGGCGGCCCTGACGGCCGCCGCCGAGTGTGATCTCCTCGTGCTCGTCGTCGACGGATGCCAGCGGGACCATTCGACTGACGTCGCATTCGCCCACGGGTGGGACCGCTGGTTCCAGGAACATTTACAACATGAAGTCCCGCCGGCCCTGGTCGTGGTCACCGGCGTGGATCGCCCCGAATTCGGCGGCGACTGGAAGCGTCACTCCGAACGTTCCAGCGTCCCCCCAATTCAAGAGTCGCTCCATCGTGCTCAATTCGACGCCCTTCGGGCCCTGCTGCCGCCGACGTTTCACGAATTCGTCGCGGTTGGCCTGGGGGATGAGACGTGTTTCGGCGTCATCGAGCACGTCGTGCCGACCCTGGCACCCCTTCTCCTCAAAGCCGAGCGGACGGCCCTGATCCGGCGGCTCCATGAAGTCGCCGGGCGCTCGAAGGTCGGGCGGCTGGTAAGCCAGCTCGGCCAGCACGGCCGATCGCTCTGGGGCAGCCTGAAAGCTCGCCACCATGCGGGGACTCCGCCGCGCTGACCATCGACTTGTCTAGCATCCCGGAAGACGAGCGGCCGGGCGTTGTCGCCGAGATCAAGGCGCTAATGGATCGGGCCGCTGCTCGCGCGTCGGGGAAAAAGCCGGACCCCTCGCGGACGTCCGCCGACGCGAATGGCTAACAAGTGATCGGTCGAGAGGCCGGAGTCATGGTTTTCAGGGCAGGATATGCGCCACGGCGATCCGACCGGCTTCAACCCCATCGATCACGACCGGGACATCCTGCCCGACCGTCAGGTCGACGCGCGACGCATAACCGGCCGAGCCCGGGCCGGTATAGCACTCGACTTGGCGATCGACCAGGTTGACGATCCAGTAGACGGGAATCCCACCGCGAGCGTAATTGACCTGTTTCTTTCCCTTCAAATTCGTCCACTGTCATGCGGTAGACGGCTGGCGATGCCAAGGGGGCCGGCGCTGGCGTCGTTTGCGTTGACGGTATGTTCGACATCGGGTTCGCTCCGGTTCCTTGGCGTCCCAACAAACGGGGCCGGCGAGTGCCTCACTCGAAGAATCGTCCGACGCTGACGTGGAAGTCGCCGAGCAGATCGGGAATGGTCAGCTCCTCTTCGGCGCCGAGCAAGCGCGTCGTTCCATCAGCTCGGTAGATGTGCGCCAGGCGACGCTGGTCATCGAGCACGAGGACGACGGTCGTCCCCGCGTCGAGATACTCCGCCACCTTCGCGAGCACCTTCGGCCAGCGGTCACTCGGTGATAGGACCTCGACAACCAAGTCGGGCGGGGTGTCAAGATAGCGATCGGGCAAAGGCCCCTTCGGAACTCGCGCGAAGCTGTGGAAGGAAATGTCGGCCCCTCGAACCGTGTCGGGGCCTCGCTCGGTAATCACGCCCGTGTCATTACTGAGCACGCGACCCAGGTCGCGATCCTCGGCGTGATTTCCCAGGATTCGGCAAGCACTACCGCAGATCTCACCGTGACGCGGCTTGGGCCATGGCATCGGCACGATCCTTCCTCTCACGAGCTCCTCGGGATAGCCCGGGTCGGGCCGCTCGGCGAATTGCTCGGCGGTCAGCAAGGCAGGTGTCGTTAGCGATGCCGTGGACATGGCAGCCTCCTCCTTCGGTCTTCGATCTTTCAATTATCGCACCCCTTCGGTTCCGATCCAAGTGCACTCCGAAACCCGGTTGTTCCTTTAGAAAATCCAATACAACCCGTCAAACCGTCCAGGTCATCTCGCCCCGTCTTGCCTTCCCGTCGAGAGTCTGAATCGACACGCCCGATGATATGAGACGGCCCGGTGGGGCCCTGTCGTCTACGGCTCAGGGAGGAGGGGACGGTCGATGCGGACTTCGTCGAAGATGGCGGTATCGCGCGCGATGGGTCGCATGGTGCTCGTGTTGGTCTCCCTGGGAGGGGGGGGTGTCGGCCGCGGCGACCCGATCTCCTCGGCCCAAAAGGACCTTGTCCAGGCGGAGCGGAAGCTGGAAGCAGCCAGGGGGCGAGTCACGGCAACCGCCGAGCAGCTCTCCGCCGCCCAGTCGCTCCGTATGGCCCGCGCGGCGGTGCTCCACGCCTGCCAGGCTGCACACCACGCGGTCGAGCGGGTCCTCCAAGACGCCGAGAAGGCCGCAGACCTCGCCCGAAGTGACGCCGCTCGAGCCGACCAACTTCCCAGCCAGGCCACGCAAGCTGTCGAGCGCAGCCGCAGGGACATGGAACGGGCCCGTGACCGGTTCCTCAACCGGCCGCTCGTGGCCTACGACCGATCGCAACACGGCAGGCTGACCCTCAACGTGATGACCGGCGCCTTCGACCTGAGCCTGGACACGGGCCCGGGCGTCAAGCTTGGTGCCGGCGATCTTGAAGCTCTGTTAGCCGGCCAATTCAAGCTTCCCGACGTCGATCCGCTGGAGCTGGCCGCCGAGACGCTCGGCATCCACGGCCGGCTCACGAGCAACTACGTCGAGGTCCAGGCAAGCCTCGCCGCCGAGCACGGTGCAGCCAATGTCTACCTGCTCTCCCGGCGGTTCATCGAGTGGGCATCCCCCGAACGGCTCGCGGGCGACTTCACCACGGCCGTCCTCACCAGGGGAGGCTCGGTCGAGGGAGAGCTCGCCCTGGCACGGCGGCAGATCCAGCTCGAGTATGAAGACTTCTCCTCCTGGCTCAGGCTGAAGGGCGTCAAGGACCTCGGGCCCGAACCCTGCGCGGCCCTGGTGGACTTGATCCGCACGCGCTCCTGCCCGCGTCTGGGGCTGTCGGTCAAGACCAGGCAGGTCGACGTCACGCACCGGTTTGAATCAGCCGGCAGCACGGAGGTCCCCTTCGACTTCCTCCAGCGGCTGCGGCCGAAGGGCCAGACGGGCGATCGGGCTACGTGGGAGATGACCGAGAAACGCCCTGCCCTGGCCGTCGTGTGGAACGGCCCGGCCTGGGGCCACGGATCGCTCGCCTCCCAGCTCGAAGATGACTTCCGGCTGCCGGCCCCCGCCATCGACAAGCTCCCAGGGCTCCTTCCGTCCAAGACCGACCCGAGGATCCGCCGTCTCGTGGGATGGACCGCACAGCTCGGCCTTCCCGCCATCGACGCCGCCGCCAGGCCCCGACGATTGGCCCGGGCCGCCATCGGCCCGCGGAAGGAAGACATCGACTCAGCCGCCGGCCCTGACAGGCTCATTGTCGACTTGCGCTATTCGGATTTCGGTGAGATCGTCGCTACTTTCTTGAGCCAGCTCGCGCTCGGAAACAGCAAGTGCTACGAGCTCAACGTACTGGAGCTTGACCAGTCCAACGGCCGGCTGGAGGCCGAGTTCACGCTCCATCATCGCTTCGTCTGGCCCAGTATCCGGGAGGCGCAGACGAACCTACGGGCAGCCCTCGGGCCGGTCGGAACAGGTGTCGATGATTTAGCTGACCGGCTGCCGGACGCCTCATTCAACGCCGCCCGCAAGCTCTACCGCGAGGAGAATTCAAAGGCCCACGAGGCAAGCGCCAGACCCCAGGAGGTGCACAAGAAGGCCCATGAGGCCGCCGATCGCGTCGCGACCAAGCAGCGCGAGCTGGCCACCTTCGCCGGCGATCTGACGCGTGCCCGGACCGACCTCCGCGCGGCGAGTGAATTTGAAGCCCGCGCCAGGCAGGAGGCCCAGGCCGCATGCGCCCTGATGATCGAGCTCGATGCGAAGGTCCGTTTCGCGCGGGATCAGGTCCAGAGCCTGGAGCACCCGGTTAAGAGCGAAGTTCGTCATCGACGGAAGCCGTAGGCCCGTGGCGAGCGCGCATCGACAATGTGTTGTCGATGTTTGGTGAATCGATCGCCGGAGGGAGCCGGCGCCGACACCAACCCGACGCGCCAGCGAGGGACTTCCGATTTTCCTGAACGGGTTGAAGGTCCCTCGCCGGCGCGTTTTGAATTTGCGCTTTTTTTTGATTTCGCCCCGCAGGGGCAGCAACATGCCAGCCCAGGGCAACGCCCTGGGATTCGCAAAATGTGATGACCCGTGCCCTGTGAGGGCGGAACATGGAGTTCAATCCCGGCGGTACCGATCTTCATTTTCCATTGAGCCAGGGCGGCTGTCCTTGTTACGCCCTTTCAGGGCGCGTGAGCCGCAGTGGCTCGGGACTAAGTTTACCTTCAGAAGAAAGGGTGAGGCGATGAAAGGAGGATAAAACCGACCGCCGAAGCCTACCTGTGCGGGACCGCACTCGTACAGAACGCCTTGCTCGAACTCCG
>JBIOJM010000379.1:0-9388 GCA_044450785.1 Isosphaerales bacterium | reverse complement strand
GACGCTGTTCATGGCGGCGGTGGCCGGCGAGTTCATCAAGGGGTTCCACGTGGGCACGAGGCCTGCCGGATCTTGCGCCAGACGCGGTCCGACTTCGAGCTGGTGGTGACGTTTGACCCGCCCGGACCGGGACCGATCGACGAGTTCACGCGCTCGGTCGGCTGGTGCTCGCAAGCCGAGCTGCCGCGCCATTACCGGGCGGCCGACATCTGCCTCGTGCCGACGATCGCGCAGGACGGCCTGAGCATCACATCGGTCGACGCGATGGCATCCGGCGTCCCGGTGATCGCCAGCCGGATCGGCGGACTGCCGTACACGGTCGCCGACGGCGTGAATGGCCTGCTCTGTGAGCCGGGCGATCCGGTCGACCTGGCCCGCCAGATCGCCCGGCTGCTCGACGACCCAGCCTTGCGCCGCCAGTTGGGATTGGCCGGTCGCAAGAGATTCGAGGAAGACTTCACGTGGGAGGTAGTGATCGAGAGGTATTGGCAGCCGATCCTGGCGCAGGGCCGAGTCGGTAGGGTGGGTCGAGACGCGATTCATCGCGCCGAGGCCCACCGGTAGAGCCAAGGCATTCGGTGGCTCGGATCAGACAAGAGATAAACCACCGAAAACCCGGAAGGACACGGAAAGGACGGATCGAAGCTGTGAATGATGGGTGAATTTTCGCCAGCTTCCTCTCCGCTTCCGTGCCCTTCCGTGTTTTCGGTGGTTGATATCCGATCAGCAGAGCAGCATTCCAGCCATTTCAGCGTTCCAGGCATGTCAATTACAGCCGGGGCACTCGGTGGGCCTCACGCCGTGAGCCACGGCGTTCCACCCACCCTACGCAGAGGGCCAGCGCATGGACATCCGTCGCGTCGCGTTGATCTTTGACGACGTTCAGCGGCCCGAGACGCCCGGCGTCTACTGCCGCCGCGCCCTGGGCAAGCTGGTCGAGGTCGAGCATTTCCGGCCCGGCGATCTGGAGCAGATCCCCCGCGCGGGCTTTGACCTCTATCTCAATATCGACGACGGGCTCCGCTATCACCTGCCACCCGGCCTGCGTCCCCGCGCCTGGTGGGCCATCGATACCCACATGGACTTCGCACGGTCTCTCGAGAAGTCGCGCGGCTTCGACCTGGTCTTCGCCGCCCAGCGCGACGGCATGGAGCAGCTCCGCCGGATGGGGATCGCCTCGGCGGTCTGGCTGCCGCTGGGCTGCGACCCGGAGGTCCATGGCAAGCACGACGTCCCCAAGCAGTACGATGTCGCCTTCGTGGGCAACATCTTCCCAGGGCCTCGTTCGGAACTGCTCGAGCTGATCCGGCGCAGATATCCCAGGTCGTTCATCGGCCAGTGCTACTTCGAGGAGATGGCCCGAACTTATTCCTCGGCCCGCACAGTCTTCAACCGGAGCATCAAGAACGATGTCAACATGCGGGTCTTCGAGGCCCTGGCCAGCGGGTCGCTGCTGGTGACCAACGACCTGGGTGAGAACGGTCAGGCGGAGCTGTTCCGCGACGGCGTGCACCTGGCGACGTATCGCGAGGCCGAGGAGTTGCTCGACAAGATCAAGGGTGGCTGGGGTCGACGCCCGCAGGGCGATTCCCTCAGATCCGAGGCTGCCGCGCTGGGGGCTCGCTGGCTGTCGCCAGCTCGACCCCAGCCACCCAGCTCTATTCACCTACGAAGATGCTGAATTTGAACCATGCCCGCAGGATGAAGGCGCACGACTAGCGGCGGGTGCGGTGCCGGGGAAGGGCGAGCCAGGCCGTGACCACCCGGCCGACTTCGGCCAGGCTCTCGGCCGAGCAATTCTCCGGCAAGTCATCGGCTTTGTGCCAGAAAGGGTAATCAAAGTCGATGATGTCGATGGCCGGGATGCCTGCTCGCAGGAGGGCGAGGTGGTCGTCGAGGACTTCTCGACCTTCACGGAAGCGGAAGGACCTGGCATCCAGACCGCGCGCCACGGCCCAGACCTCGCGGACCAGGTCGGGAGCCTCTCTCGAGCTGGTCGGCTCCTGGTTGATCTTGAGGTCGCGGCCGCCGACCATGTCGAGCACCAGACCGGCCACGTACTTCATCTTCGACCGTCGCCGGTCACGCTGATCGGCATAAATCCGCCCGAACTCATTGGAGCCGAGGAAGTACTCGCCCACGCGCGGATCGTTTCCGAAGACCAGCTCTTCACCGTCGAAAAGGACCAGGTCGACGCCCCATGGCGTCTCCAAGGTGTTGAGGTGATTGGCGATTTCCATGAGGACCGCCACACCGGATGCTCCGTCATTGGCGCCCAGGAAGGGGAGCTTTTGACGAGCCGGCTCATCCTCTTGGTCGGGGTGCGGACGGGTATCGTAGTGGGCGCCGATCACGACCCGCTGGAGGCTGTCTGGCTTCCACGATCCGATCAAGTTGGCCATCACCAGTTTTTCGCCGGTCACCGGGTGCAGCGCCCGGAACGGTTGCTCTCGGACCTTTCCGCCCTGCTTTGCGAAATGATCGGCGACCAGTTTGCGCTGACGAGCGTTGGCTTCCGAGCCGGCCGTCCGCGGGCCGATGTCGCAGATCTGTTTGAGGTATCCATACGCGCGCTTGCCGTCGATCGGAGCAGGGGAGGCGAACATGGCGGCGCTGGCCTCCACGGTGCGAAGTCGTTGGAGGAATGGAACGGTCAGTCCGCCCATGACTCCGACAATCAGGAGTGGAAGCACGAGGTACTCGAGCACGCGTTTCAAGTCGTGAGCACGCCGGATCAGAAGCCGTCCCATGCGATGACTCCGTGAAGAATGCCGTTCGAGCACCGTTTACCAGGCTCGCTGGCCCGTTTCCGGCGAGGCGACCGGCGAATCGGCTGACGTCAAGGCGTGATAGTTCCCAAGCAGAATGGCCAGGCGTTCCATCGGCAGGCCGACGACATTCGAGAAACTGCCTCGCAGGAGCGCGACGAACGGATCGCGGTTCTGGACGCCGTAGGCGCCTGACTTTCCCTGCCAGCGGTCCGAGTCGAGATAGTCGTCGCGCTCGCGGTCGCTAAGCGGTTTGAACCGGACGACGCTCACTTCGACGGCACCGACCCATTCGTGACGATCCGCGCGATAGAGGCAGATTCCGGAGACCACGTCGGTGTCATGCCCCTCCTGCAGCCGGATCATCCGCTCGGCGTCGGACCGATCGAGCGGCTTGTTGAGGATCGCGTTTCCGACGGCACAGACCGTGTCAACCCCCAAGATCAACCCCATATTGCGGCGCCCCGCGACCTCGGCGGCCTTTCGCCAGGCCAGGTGCGCCGCGTAAGCGAACGGCGATGTCGCCGGCTCCGGTTCAGGCTCATGGATGTCCGAAGGGTCAACCTCAAAGCAATAGCCGGCGTCTTCGAGCAGTTGCCGCCGCCTCGGCGACGCACTGGCCAGTATCAGCCGCGGTTTCATGGAGGGTCCTGGTCGACTCACGCCCTCGCCTGATGTCATCACCGGGTCGGTCGAAACCTGATGGTATCGACAGTAGCCCCTTGCCAACAAGCCGGAAACCCGCCAGCCTGAAAGCAAGGAGGGGCCCGCGGAGGATGGTTTCCATCAGATCGGTGGGCAGAGACCCCTCCTGACATCAAGGAGCGTCGCCATGCCACGCCGTCTCGTAATCCTGGCCGCCTGGTTGTGCCTGATGGGAGTGAGCCTTCGCCAGCCGGCGAGCGCCGACGACCTCAATCCTTATTACCCACATCGCGACTTCCCCAAGCTGATCACGCCTCAGTGGGTCGGCGAGCCGGGAGTCGATGCGGTGGTCGTGCTGGCCATCGACGACATGCGCGACCCGGCGCGATACGAGACGTTCCTCCGGCCGATCCTCAACCGGCTCAAGGCGATCGACGGCCGGGCGCCCTTGAGCATCATGACCAACCAGGTCGACCCCAAGGACCCGCGGCTCCAGGCGTGGCTTGGCGAAGGACTTTCGCTCGAATGCCACACCCTGACCCACCCCTGCCCGCTCTTGCAGAAGGGTGACTTCGCCGCGGCGGCTCGTACGTACCACGGCTGCGTCGACCTCATGAACCGGATTCCGGGCAACAAGCCGGTCGCCTTCCGCATGCCCTGCTGCGACTCGCTCAACACCGTCAGCCCGCGGTTCTTCGCCGAGATCTTCAACAAGGTCAGCCCGGGTGGGCATCACCTTTCGATCGATTCCTCGGTGTTCACCGTCCTCACGCCCGACGACCCGAGCCTGCCGCGCGAGCTGGTTTTCGATCCGGACGGCAAGGAGCGGTTTCGCAAGTACATCCCTTTTCCGTCGTTCGTCAACACCATCGAGAACTACCCCTATCCCTACGTGATCGGCAGCCTCTGCTGGGAGTTTCCCTGCATCGTCCCCAGCGACTGGGAAGGCAATAACCTGAACAAGCCGGCCAACCCCAAGACGCTCGCGGACCTGAAGGCCGCACTCGATTGCGTCGTCATCAAGCAAGGCGTCTTCAACCTCGTCTTCCATCCGCATGGCTGGATCAAGAGCGAGCAGGTGGTCGAGCTGATCGATCACGCCGTCACGAAGCACGGCAAGAAGGTCAAGTTCCTGAACTTCCGAGAAGCTCAGGAGCGGTTGAACAAGAACCTGCCGGTGGGGCACCGGCTACGAACCGTCCACGGCAAGGACGGCGGCATCCGGCTGGCCGACACCGATGGGTACCTCGACGTTGCCGTCAAGGTCGATCCGACGCGCGGGGGCGATCGGCTCGACGACCGGAAACTTCCGCCCGGGGCACGCCGGCTCGACGACCAAGGCCGCGACGCCGGCCTTCGCTTCGTCGACCTCGACGAAGACGGCAACCTCGACGTCGTGTTCTCGAACGATCGGGAATATGGGATCTACCTCTTTGAATCGAATGAGAAGGGCTGGACTCGCAAGGTGATGGCGGGCAGGGCGGGTGAACCCGCAGCGCTGCCCAAGATCGTCCGCGACGGCACCAACAACGGCTTCTTCGTCCACTCGCGGCACCTCTGGTGGCAGAACGAAGACACGACCAAGCTGCCCAACCTGGTCGATCGGCGCTCGTTCAACGATTTGCTCAAGGACCTCGAGCCGGCGGGCAAGACTCCCCAGGCGTCGCTGAAATCGATCCGCGTCGAGCCCGGTTTCAAGGTCGAGTTGACCGCCACCGAACCTCTGGTCAAGGATCCGATCGCGTTTGAGTGGGGGGCCGACGGCAAGCTCTGGGTCGTCGAGATGGGGGACTACCCCCTGGGCATCGACGGCAAGGGGAAGTTCGGGGGCGTGGTCCGGTACCTGGAAGACACCAATGGAGACGGCCGGTACGACCAGCAGACGACCTTCCTGGAGGGGCTCGGCTTCCCGACCGGCGTGATGCCGTGGCGCAGCGGCGTACTGGTCGCGTGCGCCCCGGATATCTTCTACGCCGAGGACCGGGACGGTGACGGCAAGGCCGACCATCGCGAGGTGCTCTACACCGGGTTCGTGGAGGGGAACCAGCAACACCGCTTGAATGGTTTCGAGCTGGGCCTGGACGGGTGGATCTACGGCGCCAACGGCGACAGCGGCGGCGTGGTCCGCTCGCTGAAGACGGGCAAGCGGACCCCGATCAACGGCCGCGACTTCCGGTTTCGCCCCGACACCGGCGAGTTCGAGGCCGAGAGCGGACAGACGCAGTATGGCCGGCACCGCGACGACTGGGGCCATTGGTTCGGCAACAACAACCCCAACTGGGCGTGGCACTATCTGCTTGCCGAAAAGGACCTGAGGCGCAACCCTTTTTACGCATCGCCCGACCCGCGGCAGACGCTCGAGCCCGAGACCCGGTGCTATCCGGTCAGCCGCACGGTCATGCGGTTCAACGACCTGAACATGGCCAACCACGTCACCTCGGCGAACAGCCCGACGCCGTACCGCGACGAGCTGTTTGGGCCGTGGTTTGCCACCAGTGTGTTTGTCAGCGAGCCGGTGCATAACCTGGTGCATCGGATCGTGCTGGAGGCCGACGGTGTGAGCTTCCGCGGCCGTCGCGGACCGAACGAAACGGGTCGCGAGTTCCTGGCCTCGAGCGACAACTGGTTCCGGCCGACGATGCTCAAGACCGGTCCCGACGGCGCGCTCTGGATCGCCGACATGTATCGGTACGTTATCGAGCACCCCGAATGGATCCCCGACGATTGGGAGAAGCGGCTCGACCTGAGGGCCGGCAGCGAGCAGGGGCGGATCTATCGCGTTTATCCGGTTGACAAGCATCCGCGGCCGATTCCGCGGCTGGATCGGCTTGATACGGCGGGCCTGGTGGCCGCGCTCGACTCGCCCAGCGGCTGGCAGCGCGATACGGCCCAGCGGCTGCTGCTGCACCGCAACGACGGGACCGCAATCGGGCCGCTGCGAACGCTCGCGTCAACCGCTCGCCGGCCCAAGACGCGCGTCCAGGCGATCTGGACGCTGGCCGATCTGGGCGGCCTCGATGAGCCGACCGCGCTGGCCGGTCTCACGGATTCACACCCGGAAGTGAGAACCAGCGTGATCGCGGCGGTCGGCCCGATGCTCGGCTCCTCCGCCAAGATCGCCGGCTCGATGCTCGGACTCGCCGGCGACGCCGATCCGCAAGTCCGGTTCCAGGTGGCGCTCGTGCTCGGCAACTGGGAAGACCGTCGCGCCGGCCTTGCCCTGGCGCGGCTGGCGCGGCGGGATGGGCACGACCCGTGGATGCGAGCCGCGGTCTTGAGCTCGGCAGTACCGCACGTGACAACGCTGCTGGCGAACCTGATCGGGGGCGGAGAGGGCGACGCGACCGCGCCGGCGATGGTCGAGCCGCTGCTGGCCCTCGCGGGATCGTTGCCGGATCGAACCTTGAACGCGGCAGTGGCTCGATCGATCGGCGAGCCGGCGGGGCAGGGGGGCCGCTACGCCCCCTGGCAGTTCGCCGCGCTGGCCGGATTGGTGGATGCCCGCGACCGGGCCAGGAGGCCGCTGGGCCTCGATCTCGACAAACCATTCGCGGGTCTCTGGAGCGCTTCCCGCCGCTTGATCCAGGACGACACAGCCGGCGAAGCCGACCGGCTCGCGGCCGTGAGGCTCGTGGGACACGCCGCCGCCAAGAACCCGGCCGATCGCGACCTGCTGTTGGGTCTGCTCCGGCCCCAGGTCGCGATCGACTTGCAGCAAGCAGCCGTGGCAGCGCTTGGCCGCACGACCGACCCGAAGGTCGCCGACCTGCTCGTCCATGATTGGAAAGGGCACTCGCCGCAAGTCCGCGGCGCCATCGTCGACGTCCTCTTGAGCCGCTCGACCTGGACGGCCTCGTTCATGTCATCGCTGGAGGACGGCTGCGTCCCAGCGGCCGAGCTGGACCCAGGCCGCCGGCAGCGGCTGCTGTCGCGCCGTGATCCGGCGATCAAGGCCCGCGCGGAGGCCGTCTTCGCCCATCAGGCCAAACCGCGGCAGGCGGTCGTCGACTCGTTTCGGCCGGCTCTCGGCATCAAGGGAGACCACGCCGCCGGCGCGGCCGTCTTCAAGAAACTGTGTGCCTCCTGCCACCGCCTCGGGAACGAAGGAGTCGAGGTCGGGCCCGACCTCGCCGCCTTGAACGACAAGTCCCCCGAGTCGCTGCTGATCGCGATCCTCGACCCGAACCGCGCTTTCGAGGCGAAGTACGCCAGCTTCACGATCGCGACCGTCGACGGCCGGGTCTTGAACGGCCTGATTGCCAACGAGTCAGGCACCTCCCTGACCTTGCGCCGGCAGGACGGCAAGGAAGACGTGCTGCTCCGGTCCGAGATCCAGGAGATGGCCGCCGCGGGGCAGTCGCTCATGCCGGAAGGCGTCGAGAAGGACCTGAAACCCCGCGACCTCGCGGACCTGATCGCCTTCCTGGCCTCAGCCGGGCCGAAGCGTTCACCGGAGTGATTGATCATGCCCAAGGCGACTGATATCCGGCCCGTTGCGATCTCGCTCTTTTTCCTGCCGATCAAGACGCGGGTGCCGCTCAAGTTCGGCCCGGAGGTCACGACCGAAGTGACTTGCGCGCGCGTCAAGATGACGGTCCAGGATCGTCTGGGCCGGCGAGCCGACGGCTGGGGCGAGACGCCGCTCTCGGTCCAGTGGGTCTGGCCCAGCCGGCTCAGCTACGAGGAGCGGCACGGGGCGCTGCGTGCGCTCTGCCTCCAGATCGCCGCGGCCTGGCTCTCGACACCGTGTGAGCCCGGCCACCCGATGGAGGTTGGGCATCGTTTTCTGGACGGCGTCTTGCCTGGCCTGTCGGATGCGTTCAATCGATCCGAGCGGACCAAGACCGAGCCGGTCCCCCTGCTGGGTGCGCTGGTGTGCGCGTCGGCCTTTGACCTCGCGCTGCACGACGCATACGGCATGCTCCACGACGTATCGATCTACGAGACGTACAACGAACGATATATGAACCTCGACCTGGCCCATTTCCTGACGTCTGTGCCAGGCAGCGACATCTCGTTTGCCGGGCTGTTTCCCGAGGCTTTCCTGGTCCGGCCCCGGCTCGAATCGATACCGGCCTGGCACTTGATCGGCGGCAAGGACCCGATCGAACCAGACGAGCTGACCGGCACCGAGCCGGACGACGGATATCCCGTGCTGCTGCGCGATTGGATCCGCCGCGACGGCCTGAAGTGCCTCAAGGTCAAGCTGCGGGGTGACGATGCCCGATGGGATCAAGAGCGCCTCCGGAAGGTCGGCCGGATCGCGATCGAGGAACAGGTCGACTGGCTGACGGCCGACTTCAACTGCACGGTCGATGACCCTGCTTATGTGAACGCGATCCTCGACCAGCTTGTGGACGAGCACCCGCGAATTTACGGGATGCTGCTCTACGTCGAGCAGCCATTCCCCTACGACCTCGAGGCCCATCGCATCGACGTGCACAGCGTGTCGGCGCGGAAGCCGCTGTTCATGGACGAGAGCGCCCACGACTGGCGTTTCGTCCGTCTGGGCCGCGAGCTGGGCTGGACGGGCGTTGCGCTCAAGACATGCAAGACTCAGACGGGAGCAATTCTCTCGCTCTGCTGGGCGAAGGCTCACGGGATGACCTTGATGGTCCAGGACCTCTCGAACCCGATGCTCGCGCAGGTCTCCCACGTGCTCCTGGCCGCCCACGCGGGAACGATCATGGGAGTCGAGAGCAACGGCATGCAGTTTTATCCCGCGGCATCGCTGCCCGAGGCCGCGGTTCATCCCGGGCTTTTCCGCCGTCGCGGGGGTCGTCTCGACCTGACCTCGATCCGCGGTCCCGGCTTTGGTTACCGGGTTGACGAGATCGAACGCAGCTTGCCGGCTGCCGCCTTTTCCAGAAGTGTCTGAATTATTTAAGACAGATGTGAGCCAGGTCCTTGCTATTCCGACCTTGTCGGCCCATACTATGTCAATCTGGCACCCCGAATCGTGGATTGTGTTGTCG
>JBIOJM010000378.1:0-9408 GCA_044450785.1 Isosphaerales bacterium | reverse complement strand
CCGTCACCGGCAAGATCGATGTGCGAGGGTTGGCGGAATCGGAGGGCGCATGATATCTGAGCGGCACGGCGCTAGCCGCCGGTGTTTGGCTTCCGGCACGCGGGGGGGATCCCTGTGAAGTCATTAACCTGACGCTCAATAGTGGCGGCAAGAACAACGGACGCCGCTTGGTCCCGCGGCGTTTGCTTTCAAATGCTGGTCGGGAGTGCCATCTGATTGTTCCGCCTCTCCTCTTGCCGGCCGGCACTCAGGGCGAGGTTGAAGTTGAAGCGCCCTTGAGCGTTGCGAGCTGCTGTCGCGCATACTCCTGCCAGCGGTCTTTGAGCTCGGCGAACCCATTGATGCGGTAGCCGTCGCGCAGCGCGGCCTCGATGCCGGTGCGGTGTAAATCATGCACGAACTGGAGGAACCGTTCGGGCGTACCCTGGTCGACCAGGAAGCGCGTCAAGGAGACGCTCTGGGCGTAGTAAAGGCTCCAATCCTTGGCCTCGGGGTAGTCCATCGACATCAGCTTGCCGAGATCGAAGACCTGGCCTGATTCCAAGGGCTCTTGCAGCTCCGCCGCGCGGAGGTTCTGCTCGACTTTCGGCTCGGCCAGCACGGCGATCCCCTCGTCGGCCCAGCGCGGTATCTGCTGCACGGTGAATAGGTCGGCCAGGACGACGTGTGTGATTTCATGCGGCAAGATCGCCGTCAACAGTTGGGGATGGTCGGCCCGGAGGCTGGTGCGCCGAGCGGTGACTCGATTTCCATTGCTGAACATGGTCGAGAAGCCCGGTGAGCTTTCGGGTTGACCGGTCGCCTGGGCGAATGCCCTGCCCGTGGGGTACAGGTGGATCTCACAGCGGGGCGTCCATGGTCTTTGCAAGGCCGGGCTCCCCCAACGCTTTGCCTGGTCGGCCCGGACCGACTCGGCGGCCTGGCCCGCTGACTCGGCCAGTCGCGGATCGCAGTGGAAGATCCGGAAGTTGGGAGTTTCGTGCACTTGCCATGCCACGCCGGTCGGTGCCGTCGATTCATCGCCGGCGCGACCGACGTTCGACTCGAGGGACGGCTGGGAGAAGAGTTTCGGGAACCGTCGGGGCTGGCTCTGGCTCTCGTCGGGTGCCGAGGCGCGGACGACAAGGTCATCGGCTTGAGCGCGAGGCCGGCGCCGGCCCTGGCGGACCTCAGCGAATTTGTTACGCAGGTACTCTCCATACCAGAGGTTTGGAGCCAGTCGCTGGATGCTCTGAATTTCCGCGTCGATCACATCCCAATCACGCGACGAGCGGGGTCGTGCGTTCATACGTAGGGCGACGTCCACCATTCGGCAATAAGCCCAGTGGTTCTTGCGATTGGCTGGAAGCTGGTTCTCGCGGGCCAACGCCGAGTAGCACCGTCCCGCCTCCGCGTATTGTTTCAAGGAGAAGAGTCGATCGGCTTCCTCCGGCGTCGGCCGGGCGAGGGGTCGCCTGGGGTCGGCCGTTCGATCTGTGCCGGTCTTGGGGCCGGTTGTTGACGGAGTTGGCGCTCCCCGGGCGGGCGCGGGTGCCGCGACCGCAAGGTCGGGATCGCCTCGGTCGGGGTCATGATTCCCGGGCGCCGGCGAGCCCGGCACACTGATCAGGCTGGGAGCCGGTGAGCTGGGTGAGGCGGAGCGTGGCGGCGGAAGGCGGGTCGATGAAGGTGCCGGCATTTTCGGCGGCTCGGAGAGGGGCGCGGGCTCCGGGAACAGCGCAGGCGTTCGATCCGGCTCCGGGCCGATCTTGGATGCCTTGGCGGGGAGGGGTGGCTGGGCCTTCGCCGGGGCGGTCGCGTCGTTGCTCGCTCCGGCCGTTGGTTTGACACCGGCCTGCGTACCGGGCGTCTGCTTGCGGCTCTGTTCGGTCGACTCGGCCGGGATCGTCCCTGGGTGGCCTTGATCGAGAATGGCCAGGTTATCGCGATAATGAGCCGCGTCCCGCTCTCGCCCTGCCCCCTGGGCCTGCCGGGCCAGCACCGTGTAGGACTGCCGAAGAAGGTCCAGGATTGCGGCCTTGTCCTTGGCTCGAGCCTCGAGCAGCAAGTCTTCCAGGACCATCGTTGCGGACGCGTGGTCCTTGGCCTCGATCAGTCGGCGCGCCTGTGCGATCGAACCCGTCGCGTCGGTCCCTCCGTCCCCTGCGCGTGTGAGCGGGGCGAGGGCCAGTAAGATTCCCACGATCATCGTCGTGACAGCCTGACGCATGACGATCCATGTCCTGCTGGGCTGGAGGTTGTGCCGGCCGATCGTCGTGCCTTCCAGGCGCGATCGATCGGGGCTCGCCGAAAGCGCGGAGTATGCTCGTTATCCCTCAGGCCGTCAACCTGAACTGCGAACCCAGGAGCGCTGCCGCTGCAGCGCCGCGACCTGAGTTAGCGGCCGCATGGGAAGTAGACCACTCACTGGATCGGCGTTCTCATCGACGGGTCGGCGAACCTCGGACGCAGACGTCTTGGCAGGTTGGGCCCCATGGGGAAAAGAGGCCCATGCGTCGTACTGAAGGTGGATGCCGAGAGAGGTGGAGGCGCGGGCTTGGGGAGCCCCAACTCTTGAGCGGCCTCGACCTGGAAGCGATAGAGCTCTCGATTGTCGGCGAGGGACTCATGAAACCACGCGACGGCCTTGTCGTACCACTCGAGTGCCTGCTCCCTGTGACCGAGCTTGAGCTGCACGAGTGCCAGGAAGAACCAATCGAAGCTGTCGCCCTGGTTGCGGAGCTGCATCGAACGGAAGAGCGCGTCGTTCGCTTCCTTCCACTCACCGGTGCGATAGTAGGCAACTCCGAGCGTGTTCCAGATATTTCCATCGTTCGGTTGCAATTCGACCGCGCGACGCGCGTGGCGGACCGCTGCCGCCGAGTCACGATGCATGGGTTCGGGGCAAGTCGCCTCCAGCCAGGCGAGTCCATTCAGGACGTCCGCAAGGGTGATGCGATACTGCCGCGGCCACGTACCTTCGGGCACCGACTCCACCAATGAGATGAGCTGGATGTAGCTTTCCTTCGCCGTCAGGAATTGGTCCATCCTCGCCGCTTGATGGGCCGCCGACAACTTGATTTGGATGTCGCGCCGCTGCTCCTCCTCTTTTGAGAGACGGACCGTGTACCGCGGTCCTCTGATCCGCTTGATGTCGTTCCGAAGAACAAATTCACGAACGAGCGTCGAATTGTTCAGGAGCTCGAGATAAGTCGACCAGACGGGCAGCCGGATCATCAGGACCAGGTATCCGAGCGATGTGTAGACGGCCAAACGCCCGAACCGCGCTCGCCGCGCCCTGTCGTTCCTGCCGGACTCGCCCGCATGGGCTCCACGAAAACGGGGGACCAAGAGGACGGCGCGCACGGCCGTGGCAAACTCCAGCAGAAGCTGAGTCGCTCCCAGTATGCCCAGACACACGTCCGAGAGGCTGGGATGGATGAACGCGCGACGCGTCAAGTGGAATGAGCCGATCGTGACCCCGTTCCCTCGGGCGTGGCTCCATTCCGCGCTCAATTCGATTACCCCCCCGATCGAAAGGATCAAGAACGTCACCGCGGCCGCCGGCAGCAGCTCCGGCCATCGCTTCCGGCGCACAGCCATGCTCAACAGCAGCGGCCACGCAGCGCACAGCTCGATGAACGGCTGGTTCTCGTGGACGAACCAGCTCAACATGCGAATCGTGATCGGCTGGAGCCGCCATACGTCGAGAAATTCGCCGACGTAGCTGGCGAAGGTGCAGGTCAGACGGATCGTCCCTAGAACCATCATCCATGAGCTTAGCTCGATCAGTCGCTCAACTGGTGCTGTCAAGCCCCGATCCTGCTCCTGCTCAGTGATCGAGCGCCGATCTCGCTCGATGGGCGGGATGAACTCCATGAGTCGCTCCTCGGCTCGAACCTGACCCAAACGCTCACCGACATCCGGATGCGCTCGGAACCTGGAGTCAAATCGAAAACGGGTAGTCGCGGTGTGTGGGGGGTCGCCTTTGCTGGCTGACGCTTGCCCTTTTTATACCCGGATTGAGACTGTTAAGATAGTCGCATCCCGGGTGGGCTCATTTCGGCAAGACCGGATCGTGGACCAGCGGGAAATCAAGGGTCGCGATCGACTTTCGGCACGAGAGGACGTCTGATCCGCGGATGGCTCCCCAAAGAGCGCACAAGACCCTGGACGCGCGCCACGAGCAATCCGGTCGGAGGACGGGACAGGTTCGAGCCCGGCCCGCCTGGATCTGGCTCGCGGGCCTGAGCTCGATCGCGCTGGTTCTGGTGTTCTGGGGTCTTCAGGCGACTCGGCACGACGTCGCGAGTCCGGACGCGGTCTGGGCTCGAGCGGAGCAGGATTTCAAGGCCGGCCGTTATGACGAGGTCGATAAGGCGCTCGAACGGCTGCGCCGGTTTCGAAAGCCGACGCCGCTCGACTGGTTTATGCGGGCCCAGCTCGCGATGGTCCGGAAACAACCCGATCTTGCTCTGGCCGGCCTGGCGCAGGTGCCGGACGACCATCACATGGGATCGCAAGCTCGATTACTCGCTGGTCAAATCGAGCTACGGCGAGATCGAGCCAGGCTCGCGGAGGAGTTTTTTCACGCCGCCCTGCGGCTTGATCCCGGGCTGATCCAGGCCCACCGTGAGCTGATTTACATTCTTGGGATGCAGCTCCGCCGAGCCGAGCTGAACGTCGAGTTCCTGGCTCTCTCGGAACGGACCCAACTGACGGCCGACAACGTGTTCCATTGGTGTTTGCTCCGCAACAATTCGTGGGAGCCGGGGGAAGCAATCGCGACGTTGGGGCGATACGTCGCGGCTGATCCCGGCGACCGATGGTCGCGGCTGGCGTTGGCGGACAACTACCGAAGGATGGGTCTTCACGCGGAGGCGGTGTCGGCCTTGACCGTTCTACCCCAAGAGGATCCCGAGGCGATCGCGATCCGGGCCCAGACCGCGCTGGACGTTTCGGATCAGGATCGAGCCGAGCGTCTCCTCGCCGCTGGCCGGATCGACGATCCGGTGCTGGCCCGGCTGCGGGGCCGGCTGGCGCTGTCGCGGCGCGACGCCCGAAAAGCGTTGCATCACTTCCGGATCGCGTTTGCCGCCGACCCCGCGAGCCACGAGGCGATCTTCGGTCTCGTGAGCGCGCTGGCGATCAATGGCGAACAGGAGGCCGCCGTTCGGCTCCGTGAGTCGGCCGGCAACCTCGAACGTCTCAATACCCTGATCCATCGGGCCGCCGCTCCCGAGGCTCGTCGAGACCCGGATCTCGTGCGCAGGCTCGCGGCGGCGTGCGCGGCACTCCACCGCGATGCCGAGGCCCGTGCCTGGTACGCGCTGGCCATCGCCGGCGACCCGCTCGACTCCGAGTCGCAACGAGCCTTGTTCCGGCTGCGCGAGCCGAGTCGAGCCGGCGGCTCGTCTCCCGCCCCCCGCCTCCCGCCGGCACCCTGACCGGCCTTGCCCGGACGCAGACCACGCCACGCCCATCACGGCTCGTCCGGGTCGGGGATCGGCGTGCAGGACGCGGTTCGTTTTGCTGTGACCGTTCAGTCCCCGAACGGCATCGATTGTGCTCGCGTTAAGCTGGCGATCTCAGGCCGAACGGGGGATGGCGCAACGGACGTTTCTTTTGAATTCCGTGAGTGACTCTCACGCTTTATAGGGATCGGAAGAACCTCTCATATTCGTCGAACACACGGTCATCATCCCACCGCCGGGCCTCGTCGCGGGCCTGGGTGCGATGCCGGGCCTCGAACTCAGGGTCGTCCCAGAGCTTCTCGATCGCCGCCACCCAGGGTCTCACTTCACGCGGCGTCGGCACCGCGGCGCTGGCCGGCGTGCACCGCTCCGGGATCGTCAGGACGAGCCCGGCGTCGCCCAGCACCTCGGGCAAGGCGCCGCGGTCGCTCGCCAGGACCGGCAGTCCGTTGGCCAGGCCCTCGGCCGCCACCCGGCCGAAACTCTCGCGCCACAACGATGGGACGAGCAGCACCCGCGTCAGCCGGTAGAAGTCCCGCGGGTCGGGGGTGTTGGCCATCCGGTTGAGGTTCGTCAAGCCCGAGAGGTCCAACGGCACCCGCGCCAGCCACTCGCTCGTGCCCCGTCCCTCCACGACCAGGAGGGGAATCTCGGGACGCCGACGACCCAGCTCGGACGCGATCCGGGCAAAGACCGTCACCCCCTTGGAGGGCTGCGGATTGATGAAAGTCACGTAACGCGGCTCGCGGTCGGCCGCGACCACGCGCCCGGCGGACAAGGGATAGGGAATCGCGGTGCATTCCAGGCCGAGTCGCTCGGCGTAGAACCGGCCGGCGTAGCGGGAGGGGACCAGGACCGCCGCCGCGTCGGCGAACGCGCTGCGATCCGCGTAGGCGAAATTATGCAGGTGGAACACCACGGCGATCCCCCGCCGGCGTGCCCGGGCCATCAGCGCCGGGATGGCCGGGTGGCCCCCGTACGTCAGCAGCACCTGGGGCGCGAATCGTTCCAGCACCTGGTCGGCCAGATCGAGGAACAGTGCACCCTCCTCTCGGCTGGGCGACCGCTCGGCGCGGCTGGAGGCGGTGGGGAACATGGTGATCCGAACCCCGCCCTGCTCGAGGTCGAAGACCTTGACCGTCCCACCCCGGGCGAGCCGTGCCTCACCCCGCCGGAACGGCGAGCCCATTAGCGTCAGCACCTCCTCGAGTGTGCTCTCCTGCTCATAATCGAGCACTCCGGTGCAGAGCACCCGGCAATCGACGCCTCGGGCGGCCAGCAGCTCGAGCAGGTCGCGGGTCGCCAGGGCCGCGCCGCTCGAGGGGTCGAGGAAGCTGTGGACCGAGGCGAAGAGCAGCCGATCCGGGCTCATGGGGCTGCTTCCGTCCTTCCCAGGTGCTCCAGCTTGGCGAGTGCCTCGTGGTCCCCGGGACATTCGGCCAGGACCTTGCGCCAGAGGCCGGCCGCCTCGGCTGGATCGCTCCGCTCCTCGGCGAGGACGGCGAGATTGCGCAGGGTGAGGTGGCCGAAGATCCCCTGGTCGACGCTGCAGAACTGGTCCGGCCGCCGCAGGCCCAGAATCCGCCGCCAGCAGGCCTCGGCCTCGCCCATCTCCCTCCGCATGCGATGCACCACCGCCTTGCGGAAGAGCAGCTCGGCGTCGTTGGGGTCGATGCTCAAGCCCTCGGCGCAGACCTGAACGGCCCCGGGCAGGTCCCCCCTCATCTGGTGGGCCCGCGCGATCAAGACAAACAACTTGCGCGTGATCGAATCGGTGGGGGCCGAGCCGGCGAGGCTGCGCTGAAGGTAGCCGAGAGCCATGGCCCAGTCCCGCCACTCGATGGCGGTCGAGCCCAGGTTGAAAAGCACGAATGGGTCGTCAGGCCGTTCGGCCAGCTCCTCCTCGAGGATCCTCCAGTTGCGCTGGAGCTTTCGTTCCCACATAGCCGGGTCGGTGTAGCCGGTGTGCCGCACCGTGACCTTGGTCCACCGCACCGGGACGCTCACGCGATTCAAGGCCGGCAGGATCTGCTCGTGCACCGCGTAGGTCCAGCGCACGTCCTCGCGCAGCGGGAAGAGCCGGACATGGTCGACGACCGTCTGGCCCCCGCCGCCGTTATGGTCGGGATCGCACGAACAGCGGACCACGTAGGCAGCCGGGTCGCCGTGCCGCAGTCCATCGATGAGCCCCTCGAGGCGTTCCTGCTCGGGCGGCTCGAGCACGTCGTCGGCATCGAGCCAGAAGGCATAGTCGCCGGTGGCACGGGCCAGCGCGGCGTTGCGGGCGGCGGCGAAGTCGTCGACCCAGACGAAGTCAAACACGCGCGCCCCGCCCTTGCGGGCAATCTCTCGCGTGCGATCAATCGAGCCTGTGTCGACCACGATGATCTCGTCGAACAGCCCGTGCGCCGATTCCAGGGCCCGCGGAAGGTTATTCTCCTCGTCTTTAACGATCATGGTCAGGGAGACCTTGGGCCGCCCGGCCGGCGATGTCCGGGAGCCGCGCGACGGCCCCGCCGGCAACGGGACCGGTCCGGGCGGGCGCACCTCCGGAGCATGGGAATCAGCCCGCTCGTCGGGGCTGCGCCGCGCGGCCTGGGCTGGGATCGCACCGGCTCCGGCCCACTCCCCTTCCCCCGCCAGCGCATGCAGCCGGATCTCCGCCGCCTCGCCGGCGCGGGACCAGGTGAAACGCTCGCGGATCCAGGCGCTGGCCGCCTGGCCTTTGGCCCGGGCCGACGCCGGGTCGGCCGCCACACGGCGGAGAAGTTCCACCAGGGCATCCGGGTCCGGCTCCGACAGCCACGGCCGGCCGATCGTCTCCAGGTCGCCCACCCGGCACTCGGCGAACTGGCCCCGGCGGGCGGGGATGAGGAAGGCGGTCTCCTCTGAGGCGTAATCGAGCGCCGGCCCGGCGCCGGTGACGATCACCGGCAGCCCGCAGGCCATCGCCTCGACGACCGGCAGGCCAAACCCCTCGCCACGGAACGGATGGACCAGGCAATCGCAGGCGGCGTAAAGCCCGGCGACCTCCTGCTCGCCCAGGGACCGGTCGATGTAGTCGACCGGATAGCCCCGCTCGCGGAGCGCGGCCACGCTTGCCTCGGCCGTCTGCCCGCGGTAAAAGCTCTTGGTCCCCATGTCCTTGATGACCAGCCCGACGCCGTCGGACGGCTGAAAGGCGCGGGCGAAGGCCGAGAGGAGCAGGTCGATTCCCTTGCGGAAGATCGTGCCGCCGACGAACAGGAACCGCACCTCCGGGCCGGGCGGCAGCGCCAGCGGCGCCAGACCGGGTCGGAAGACCGCGGGGTCGACGCCCAGCGGAATCACGTGAACGCGCTCGGGCGGAACACCGCCTTCGAGGTAGCAGTCGCGGACCGAGCGGCTATAGGCCCAGACCTCGTCGACGCGGCGGAGCGCCGGCAGCCAGGCTTTGGGAAGGCTGCCGTATTCCCACGGCTGCATCAAGACCCAGCGGCCCTGTGCCGGCGGCTCCAGCTTCGGCGGCCACTGGTGCCGCACGTGCACCTGGGCCGGTCCCCCGGCCGGCCCGCGGCCCAGCCGGACCGCCAGGCGCGGATCGAGCGGCAGCCGCTCCTGCGTCGCGACGCCCGCGGTCCGTGAATCCCAGATCAACCCCAGGTCGTGACCGCGGTCCAGCAGAGCGCGGCACAGCGCCCGGTTGACCAGCGCCAGCGAATGCAGCCCATCCGGGTCCCCCTCCCAGGCCACGCGCACCGGGCCGGGATGCGCGGGCCCAGTCGCCAGCGGCGGCAGCGGTGCCTGCTTGCGCAGGAAGGCGACCTCTGTCCCCTCGACATGCACCACCGGCTCGGGAAAGCCCAGCCGTTCGATCGCCTCCCGCACCCTGACCCAGGGCACCGGGCTGTTGAAGTCATGCCAGACCAGCCAGCCGCCCGGCGCCAGCGCCTCGTACGCCTTCAAGCTGTCGTTG
>JBIOJM010000377.1:0-9443 GCA_044450785.1 Isosphaerales bacterium | reverse complement strand
GCGTCTTGGCCATGCTCGAGTTGATCTGGCCCAGGTTCGTGTCCTTGATGGCGTTGCTCTTGTTGAGCAAGAAGACGTGCCGGTACGACCGCCAGATGGCCTCTCGCAGGTCCGCTTTCGAGCGGCTCAAGCTCTGGGCCAGGGACCGCTTCTGGGCGTCCTCCAGTTGCCCGATTGTGTCGTCGTCGTCGTTGATGTCCTCCCAGGCAAGTAAGTCCCGGGCCGCGCTGGTGATCGCGGTCGCGGAGTCCGAGACCGCGAAGAGCAGGCTTGATTTGAACGTCCGGCCCGATGCCCCGCACTCCTTCACGAAGGACTCGATCAAGGATTTGGTGCCGGTCTCGCCCGCTAGCTTGTCGAGCCCCATCACGGCGAGCGTCAGTTGCGGCCGGTCGGGGATATCGTTCGAGCGCTCGGGGAAGAACCGGCGGTCGAGGAACTTGGGGCCCTCGCGGAAGACGTCCTCGGTCGTCTTCCCGGCGCGGGCCTCGATCGCCTTGGGGGAAACCGCACCCCGGCGGGTGACGAGGATCTGGTTGAGGTTCGGCCGGAGCCCGAACCGGTAGCGGTTCCGATCCCAGTTCAGGTAATAGCAGGTCCCGACGAGCCCTTCGAGCACGGTCTCGACGTCGGCCAGGTTGATGTCCGGGTTGCCGACCGCGGCCCGGATCTCGGGGAGGGACGCATCGGCCTTGGCCTGGCTCTGTCCTCCGTTGGATTCCATGAAGATGACGGTCGCCACCTTCTGATGGAGACGGTTCTTGCGGATGGACTCACTCGCTTCCTTGTCGAGCTTCTTCGCATGCGCGTCCTTCTTGCCGGCGATGTCGGTCGTCACCGGGACCGAGAGCTGGTCGGTCCCGAGCTGCTCGAACATGGCGTCGCGGAACGTCTGGTCTTCAAAGGGCGCGGAGCCGAGCGTGATCAGCGGCTCGCTGGATGCCTTCTGGTGTTCGTCGCGGTAGGCCCGTGAAACCCAGAGCGCGAGCAGGCGGAGGATTCCCCGGGTCCGCTGGAACCGGGGCAGGCTTTGCCATTTTCGCTCGAAGACCGAGATCACGCTCGGGTGGAACGGGTAACACGCGCGAAACAGGTCCCCGGGCGACTCGCCGCCGAGATTGCTGACCTGTGAGGCGTTGTCCCTGGCCCATTCGGCGTAGGCCGTCACGGTCTTCTGCATGTCGTCGGAAAAACCCTGCCAGTCGAACAGGCGGCGGCGGATGATCTCCGTGACCTCGACGTCGGACGACATGCTGATCGCCTTGCCAACCCGGTCGAGGAGCTTCTTGTACGATTCATAGTCGCGCTGGTCCTCGGGGTTCATCTCCAGCTCGGAGCCCGGGATGGAGACGCAGAGCACGACGCGATCCTGAGCCCGGGTTTCCTCGGAGAGGCTCTGAAGGAAATTATAGAGCTCCGATGAGAGGCCGGTCTTGCGGGCCCTGTTGACGTAATTGAGCAGCTCGTCCATGAGGATGAGCGACGGCTCGTTGGGGAGCAACTTCCGAATGACGTCACCGGCGGGAGCGGTGCCCTTCTCGTCGTGGTTGGCCACGGCGGCAAACGACTTTTCGCCCCCGAGCTGCCAGGCGATCTCGCCCCAGGGGGTCTTGCGGTGGGGCTCTCCTTCTCCACCCCGGCCGTCGATGACGTCGAACTCGGTCCCGACGAAGACCGCGACGTTGGCCTTGGGGACGGTGCCCATCTGGGCTCGCGCGAGAACCGCGTCCACCCCACGCCAGCTCTTTGCCGCGTCACCTCCGCGGGCCAGGTGATAGAGGGCGGTGAGGGCGTGAGTCTTGCCCCCGCCGAACTGGGTCGCCATGTTGAAGACGGCGGAGGTCTCGACCTTGATCCCGGAGAGCCTTCTCACAACCTGGGCGGACAGGTCGAGCAGGCTCCGGGTCATGTAGGTCCGCTCGAAGAACCGGTCGGGCTTGACATAGTCTTCGTGCGCACGGTTTTCGCGGATATGGTCGAGGTGGACTGCGAATTCCGAGGCGTCGAGCGGCCGGTTCTCCCGCAAGTCTTCGCGGGGGGTAACTGCCTGATACCAGGGTTTGAGCTTGGGCATGGACATTATTCCCCGGCCCGTTTGAGCACGCGGTGCATCAATTGATCTGAGAGATACATGCCGCTTTGACGCAGTCGTTCGAGGAGGGGTCGGACCGCGTCGATTCGCCCGAGGATCTTGGCCATCAAGAGCAACGCCAGAGTGCCTTGGACCGGAATGCCGAGGCCCTCCGCGCGACGTCGCGCCTTCCAGTCGTCGATAACCACGTCCTTGTGGGGTCCAATTTCCGCCAGGTAGAGAGCCAGGACGGCCGTTTCCCCCGCGCCGAGCTTCCAGGCTCGAAGAAAGTCGGGGATCGGCGGGGTAGGCACGACCTGAATTCAAGGTGTCGAACGGACCGCCGTGGCCGCGGGGTCGTCCGGTTTCAAGCGGGCGAGTTCATCCAAGACGGCATCGGGAACGAGCACGTCCACGCCCGGTTCACGCAGGAGGTCCACCAGATCCAGCCGAGTAAGGAAGACCATCGGCGAGGCGTTGACGATGCGCTTCCAGGCCACGCTCGACCTCCTCCTTCAACTCCTCGTCGGTGATCTGAAAGGCGTCCACTTTGGCTCGGCCGAGCGCGAGGAGAAAACTCGTCCGGTCCAGTCCGGCGATTTCAGCGGCCCTCCCCTGCGAGATCACCCCTTGAGAATACCATTGGATCGCCGCCGCCAGTAGAAGCTCAGAGGCGAAAGCCTCGTCTGAGCCCCACTCCAGCGGGGTTAAGTTGTCCGGGATCTCGATGTTGATGGTCTTCAAGTCCAACTCCTCCGAGAACGGTGGATGAGCGAAGACACGTTAACGACGCGCATCGAGCGCCTGCTCCAGTTCGGCCTTCAATTCGGCCGGGGTAATTTGGATCGCGCTGACGTTCGCTCGACCAAGCGCGTCGATGAACTCAACACGCGTAAGTCCCGCGATTTCGGCGCCCTTGCCCTGCGAGATCATGCCGCGGTCGTACCAAAAGATCGCGGCGGCGAGCCGGAGCTCGCGCACGAACTGTTCGTCCGAATCCCCGAACGGCAGCGCCGTATCGTCGGGTAGTTCAATGGTAATTGTTTTCATGGGCGACCTCCCGGTTTCATTATAACCCGAGCCCCTTCTTTCGAGCCAGCACGCCGTCGACCCATCGCTTCTCGTCGATGCCCGGCGGGTAAAGGGCGGAAAGCGACTGGGCGAGCTTCCAGAACCGGGCGCCCGTGCTGAGCGCGGAAGCGCGCCTGGTGGCGGAAGGCCGCGGGTTGACACCCCGCGAACTTCAGCATGCACATCATTTTAACGTTGAGCCCGTCGGGCAGAACAGGCGCACGCTCCGCCAAGAGCTCGGGGCATCGGCCCGTAGCCAGCCCGTTTTCCCCGCGGTAAAATGCAGAGGCCCCTCTCGGTGAGGCGTGTATCGAGGTGACTGGAGGAGGGAGGGAGACGGATGGCAGGGCGACATCGCGCGGTTCCTTCGACCGTCCCCGTTCGGGGGCAGACCGCCAAGGAGACGGGGAAAACGGTGGGTCGCCGGCGAAAGCTGGAGAAGCCGAACACGTGGTTCGGCTTCTTGCATGCCTCCGTGGCCGAAGATCTTGAGGTGCGGGGCGATCCGCCCGAGCTCACGGAGGACGAAATCCTCGCCTGGGCCGATGCCTACCGCGCGCGCACCGGCCAGTGGCCCTCGTGGCGATCAGGGCCGGTCGCGCAGGCGCCCGGCGAGACCTGGCTGGCCGTGGAAGCGGCACTCGCCTTGGGCCTGAGGGGCTTGCCAGGTCGCTCGACGATCCCCCGCCTCCTGGACGAGCACCGTGGCAGATACAACCCGAGAGGTTCGAGGTTCACCATCACGCAGATCCTCGCCTGGGCCGATGCCTACCACTCGCGGATGGGCCAGTGGCCGATCGCGGACTCGGGCGATATCCCCGACCGCGAAGGACTCACGTGGTCCATCCTGGACAACGCACTGCGGAGAGGTCAGGGCGGCCTCCGCTCCGGTTCTTCACTGTCCCGCCTTCTGGCCGGGGAGCGCGGTGTTTTCCACGACGTGGGCCAACTCCGGCTGACCGAGCAAACGATCGTGGCCTGGGCCGACGCATGGCATTCGCGGACGGGCCAGTGGCCGATCCAGACCTCGGGGGACATCCCTGGGCTGGAAGGGATCAGTTGGGCATCCGTGGACGACGCCCTGCGCCATGGCCGGAGCGCTCTCCGCGCCGGTTCCTCGCTGTCCCGCCTGCTGGCCGCGCAGCGCGGTGTCGTTCGTCGCCTGGACGAGCCACTGACCGAGGCACAGATCCTGGCCTGGGCCGACGAACACTACGAACGAACCGGATGCTGGCCGAGTTGCGATCGGGTCTCGATCGCGGGAGCCGCTCCGGGAGAGACCTGGGAGAAGGTGTATAACGCCCTGAATCGGGGATCGCGCGGCCTGCCCGCGGGTTCCTCGCTGCCCCGCCTGCTCGCGGAGCATCGCGGCGTGCGGAACAAGGGGGACCTCCCTCACCTGAGCGCGAAGCGGATCCTGGCCTGGGCCGATGCTCATCACTCACGGACCGGCGGATGGCCCAACCCCGGGTCCGGGCCGATCCCGGAGGCGCCCGGAGAAACCTGGTCGGCGGTGGATACGGCGTTGAATGAGGGAATACGCGGCCTCGGCGGCGGTTCGTCACTCATCCAACTCCTGGTCAAGCGGCGCGGGATCAGGAATCGAAACCATCCCCCGCCGTTGTCGATCCGTCGGATCCTGGCCTGGGCCGACGCATTCCACGCGCGCACCGGGCGATGGCCGACCAGCAGCTCGGGGCCCATCGCCGAGGCGCCCGGGGAGACCTGGCACGCGATCTACATTGCCCTTCGAACCGGTCTGCGGGGATTGCCCGGCGGATCGTCGATGGGTCGGCTCCTCGCCCAAAAACGCGGGGTGCGAAACGAGAAGGACCGCCCGCCGCTGACGATACCGGGGATCCTCCGGTGGGCCGACGCACACCATGAGCGCCATGGCACCTGGCCGAAGTCCCAATCCGGCCCCATCCCCGAGGCCACGGGCGAGACGTGGCTCCGGGTTCATTATTCACTCGTCCAGGGCAACCGCGGCCTCCCGGGGGGCAGCTCGCTGCCGCGTCTGCTGGCGAGGAAGCGCGGGGTGCGGAACTTGGGAGACCTGGTTCCTTTCACCGTGGAGCGAATCCTGGCGTGGGCCGACGCCCACCACGCGCGGACCGGCCAATGGCCCACCTGCCGCTCGGGGCCGATTGCGGAAGCGCCCGCGGAGAACTGGCAGGGGGTCGAAAGCGCGCTCTACATGGGGTTGCGGGGCCTCCCCGGCGGATCGTCGCTTGCCCGTCTCCTCGCCCAGAAACGTGGGGTGCACAACGCGGCCTCCGGCCGCAATGGGAGCGGCTAAAAACCCAGCCCCTTCTTCCGAGCCAGCACGCCGTCGACCCATCGCTTCTCGTCGATGCCCGGCGGATAAAGGGCGGAGAGCGACTGGGCCAGCTTCCAGAACCGGGCGTCCTTGCCGATCCCTTCCTCGACGACGAATCGCTTGAGCGCTTCGCCGCGGCCGGCGGCGAACAGGATCATCGCCTGGTGGACCCGGTCGAGAACGGTCGAGCCGGCTTGAGGAGCCTTGAGTTCGGGCTTCTCGGCGACCACGTCGGCGTCGGCCTCCTTGAGGGCCTCGAAGAGGGTGAGCTGGGTGTCCTTCTTCTTGGGCTTTCGCTTTATGGTGGGTGCGTCGAGCGCTGGGCGCGGGTCTCCCGACCCCGTCCACGAGCCGAACAGGTACTTGGTGCGCTCGGCCACGGGCAGGAGGCGGGCCTTGTCGCCCTTGACCTCGACGATGCTCGGGCTCTTCTCCAGGTGGATGCCGAGCCCCTGGGCGATCTTCCGTGCGGCATCGAATTCCAGCACGAAGCCGCTGACCTTGGTCGGCTTCTCTCCCTCTTCGTCGCCCGCGTCGGCGGTGTCTTCTTCGCATTCCTCGGCCGACTCCTTCCAGTTCGTCTTCGGAGATGCGCTGCCGAGGGTCCAGAGCCACATAGCCGTGAGGCGTGCGTCGGGTTCAAGCCCCGCGGCATCGGGGTCCTTGAAGATCATCGACAGGGCTTCGTTCGAGACGGCGGCCCAGACGTGCTCCAGGTATTCGCGGAGCGGTACGACGTCTCCGCTGGACTTCTCGACTCGGCTGTAGCGGCTGAAGATTTCGAGGGCTGGACCCAGACAGGCAAAGATGGCGTCGGCACCGACGACGCCTTCAGAAGCTAGACGCGGCATCCATTCGTGAATTCGGCCGGGCAATTCAGAAAGCACATCCCGCCAATCGCCGATTTCGTCCATGCGGACCGACCCATCGGGGCGTTCGCGCGGGCGGCAGACAATGTGAACCGATGATGCGAGGGAAGCTGTGCCCATCGCATTCACTCGACTGCCCATTTCTGTGTCAATTGGCCACGAAGCGGTCGCGATCCATCCCGCTTGGATAAGAGCAGCTAGGATAGCCTCCCATCCGGATGTGCTCTTGTGTGCAAAGACCACGACGCCGACTCCTGATGGAGCAACTACCCGGCGACCCTCCGTGAGCGCTCTGGCCATCTGAGATTCGTAGAACGCCTTGTCCTTTGGCTTGCTTGTGAGACTGTAGATTCGGCTGGGGTTCCAAATAGCCTCTTCGTCTTTGGGTGTGACCGTGGTCGAAAAAAGGTCCGGGAAGTCGGAAACCAGGCACCGCTTCAGCCAAACGTAGAAAAAGTCAGAGAGGTCGGAATACGGGACCGCGTCGTAGTAGGGCGGGTCGGTGATAAATGCTCGTGCGGAGTCGTTTGGAAGCGGATGAGCGGTGGCAGTTGCGATGGACACCGAAGGCTGAGAGTTCATTACACAAGTCGTCTGCTCGATCGAGTAGGCTGTTCTGTCGAACATGCTGGACCACGAGCCACTTGAGGAACTCAGGATCGCCGTCTCGCAGAAATCCCAAACAATTGGGATAGCCTGCCGCGCGAACAGGTTCACCGGGCACTCCGCGTCTTGCTTCCATCGTGTGCATGAATTGCCCAAGTCGGTAGATTTTGAGAGCGATAACGCCAAGCATGTCTTCACAGCCCGCTTTAGATCTGTGTCTTCGTGACCTGCCACGGACGAAACAAGTCGCGTCATGGTTGTCAGTGCGAGAAGTTGACGCGGACTAAAGAGGTCTCCGAAGGTTTGAATTCCCATTCGCGTTACTGCGGACAGACCACGTGCATTTGGTGATGGCCGCTCCTTAGAAATCGGCTCATCAGGAACCAAGTTGAGGTCGCCCGACAGGGAGGCTTGTCGTCGGCGAAGTTCCGCGGCGGAACTCTCGACCGCCTGCAGATCACGCTTGGACGGTAGCCTGTACGTTCGTCCCTGATGGCCGGTCCGTATTGAGACGACTGCGAGCATTCTGGCGTGACCGGCACCACCGCGTTTCACTGTAAGTTGTGTGCGAACCCGTTGATTTGGCGTCGTGTATCCGCAGATTGGACAGGATGCAGAACCCTTCTTGATTGTGCCTTGACCGAGATCCTGCTCTTTCATTCCCTCAACAATCTCAAAATCGATTCGCTTATCCCGCTTGTTCAGCAAGAGTCGCAGCGAAACCGACTTCGCGCCTTTCTTGCCCAACTTGAGCGTGCGGATGAGCGGAACTTCCGCGCCGCAGCCGGGGCCTTCGCATCGGATCGTCCGCGCCCAGAGATAGGCGATAGGCGTCGCGCCGTCCGCGTCTTTGGGATAGAACCTAGCCAGTTCCTTCTCGGCTTCCGTCTTGATCCATTCGCCCCATTTGCGGACTTCATCGGCAAGGCGCTGCCCATACTTCGGGATGAATTCGAGCACGACCTTGTTGAGCAAGACGGGGATCGGGTTGAGGTCGCTGGCGAAGGCGTCCGCACCCACCCGCAGGGCTTCGAGCGGGATGGATCCGCCTCCGGCGAACGGGTCCACAACGAGCGGCCGGGTTCCGGGCGCGCCACCGAGCGCCTCGTGCGCGGCCTGAGTGAGAGCGCGGCTGGTGTCGAGGTATGCGCGGACGGTGGAGTTGTCCCAGTCGGCGAAGTCGGCGATGAAGTCGAGCAGTGCCTGGCGCAGCGTGTGGTTGTCGTCGAGCAGGGTCGGATTTTGCTGGATCTGGCGGAATCGCGAGAAACTCTCGGCCCCCTGGAGCTTGCCTTGGTCGGCCGCCCACGTCCCCATGAGACCTCGCGCCGTTTCCCGGAAGGCGTCCGGGCAGAGCGGGTCCGCCGGGTCGGGCCAGAGGGCCGCGCAGACGACCGCGCGGCACGCCGCCAGGGGACGCCTCGCCCACCAGATATGAAGCGTCGAGATATGCCCGTGTCGGATCGACTTCTCACGCCGGGAGTGGGCCGAGATGCGGCCGATCGGGAGATCGACTTCGATCAACCGCTTCGGATAAGGTGTGTTCATGGGCCACGAAAGGCATCGACCTCCCGAATCATGGCGTCGACGTCATTGATAGCGCGAACGGCCTCCGCGATGGCGATGTGAGGCTTAAGCTCGTGTAACCGCGAGGCTCGCGCCCCAATATCTCGACAGGGCGCAGATTCGCGAGTCACGTAGAGGGCGGTGGCAAGCCTTTCCAGATCGACGACCTTGCAGCCTGCGAGGCGATCGGAGACGAACTCGATGGCCGGCCGGTAGAGTCGTCGTGTTCGCTCGAAATTGGACAAGAGACGATCCGCGCTTTCGCTTGGCGCAAGGCTGGGGCCATAAGGGAGCCTGGGCTGCACGGTCAAGAGCATGTCGGCCTGAAGCGCCGTGATCTCGTCGCTGAGGTCGAACGAATAGGGGCCGTGCCGGTAGAGGACGAAGGTAAAGCCGAGCTGGACGCCGAGAAGCTCCTGGAGGATATAGACCGATTTCTGGAGATGAGTCTCGCCACACCAGCTTCCGCGTTGCTTCAACGCGTCGAGCAGCGTCAGGAGCACGGCGGCGCGTTGTAAGCGGTTCATAGCACGTTCTCGGGTTTGGGGGTGATGATCGTCTCTCGCTCTGCACGAAGCCATTTCTCCGCCTTCTCGCGCAGATGGGGCGCAATGAAAACGTAGTCGACGGCGACGATCGGGACGTTCTTGAGCGTGTCGGAAACTTCCAGACACGAGACGATCCTATCGTCGCGCATCAGTACGGGAAAATCGAGGGGCCTGTTCTTCTCTCGGTCATTGTCATAGTGTACATTAGAATCGTCAAATCTGCAAGAGGCCGCCTCGGCGCGCAAACACATCGTCGAGCCGGTGTTCGCCATGATCAAGTCCGCGCGCGAAATCCGCAAGTTTCTGTTGCGAGGACTGGAGAAGGTGTCGGCCGAAAGCCAACTGATATGCTAGACCCACAATCTTCTGAAGATTTGGCGCCGCCCCTGCAG
>JBIOJM010000376.1:0-9487 GCA_044450785.1 Isosphaerales bacterium | reverse complement strand
CGCTCGCGCCGTCGTTCGATCGCGCGCAACAAAAACACGCGTCTCGAAACCGTCCCTCCAGTACGGTCAACACCAACTTTTCACCACCCCGGCCTCGCCCTCCCAGAGTCTTGAAAAGCCATTTAGTGCGGACGGCGCCCGGCGAACGAACCGAGCCCTGTTCATCCTCGAGCATCCCGACTCCTGTCTTCTGGATTTGATCCCATGGCCGATAGTGAAGTCAATCCGCCTCTCGGACGAACCGGGCACGCTCCGGATACGAGGTCCGGCAAGACCGAACGGGATCGCGACGCCGCGATCGACGCCGCTCTCGACAAGGCCGCCGGCCGGGGGCCGGCCGATCCCGGCGCGAGCGACGTTCCTTTCAAGCGGCAGTGGGACGCCGGCATGGAAGCCGAGCTGGAGGCCGCCCTGGCCGGTTTCGACCCGGCGACCTTTTCGGTGGCGTCGCCCCGCTCCGGGCCCTCCGATCGTCCGTCCGTCGCCGACCGCGACCGGGGTCAGGAGAGCCAGCCCGGCCTTCGCACCGGGAAGGTCATCCGCGTCCGCGGCAAGAGCATCTTCGTCGACCTGGGAGGCAAGAGCGAGGGAATCCTCGCGGTCGACCAGTTCGAAGGTGATTTGCCTGAGCTGGGCTCGTCGATCGAGGTCGTCGTCGATCGGTTCGACCTGGAAGAAGGGGTTCAACTGCTCCGGCTCAAGGGCGCCGCCATCGACGCTGACTGGGACAACCTCAAGAAAGGCGTGATCGTCGAGGCTCGGGGGACCAAAACCATCAAGGGGGGACTCGAGGTCGACGTCGACGGCATCCGCGGCTTCATGCCGATCAGCCAGATCGACCTGTCGCGGGTCGAGGATGCCTCTTCCTACGTCAACCAGAAGTTCAAGGCCATCGTCACCGAAGCCAATGCCCGCGAACGCAACCTCGTCATCTCGCGTCGGGAGCTGCTCGAGCAGGAGCGGGCCGAGCTACGCGAGCGTACCTGGGCAACGCTCGCGGAAGGACAGATTCACGATGGAGTCGTCCGGTCGATCAAGGATTTCGGCGTCTTTGTCGACCTGGGGGGAGTCGACGGCCTCCTGCCCATCGGCGAGATGAGCTGGTCGCGGATCGCCAAGGCCGACGACATGGTCAAAATCGGCGACCAAGTCAAGGTGAAGGTGCTCAAGATCGACCCCGTCGCGCGCAAGCTCACTCTCGGCTTGAAACAGCTCACGCCCAGCCCCTGGGAGGCTGCGGCTGAAAAATATCCCCGGGGCATGCTGGTCAAGGGAAGGGTATCCAAGCTCATGGACTTCGGCGCGTTCGTCGAGCTCGAGCCGGGCATTGAGGGATTGATCCATATCTCCGAGCTCTCGCCCAACCGGGTGCGCCGGGTCGCCGATATCGTCAAGACCGAGCAGGAGGTCGAGGTACGGATCCTCAAAGTCGAACCCGAGGTGAGACGGATTGCTCTGTCGCTCTTGCCCTCACCCAAGGGAACCACACCGGTCGAGGAGGAAGACGACGCGGACGACGCCGAAGAGACTCCGGCGCCTCCCAGGCCCGAGCCCAAGATGCCCCTCAAGGGGGGCCTGGGAGACCGCGAACGAAGAAACCGATGAGGTCGCTTACTTCGATCGTCCCACCTGCACGTCGGAGGACTCGGGAATGAAGCTGGCGACGCCCTGTTCACTCATATTATCCGGCCAGAAGTTGAATCGATACTGGGAGGCGGCGAGGCCCGTCGAGGGGAGCAGGCTCGATGGAACCGTCACCGTGATGACTTTCCCGTGGATGCTCGCCGAACCCGCCGGGAGGGTGGTCATGGTGCCGGTGGTCAGACTGATGACAGTTGCCGTCGGCTGGAGCGACGCGTTGAGCGAGACGTTCAAAACCGCATCGAACTTGATGTTCGGACGGCCCTGGAACGGGCCGGGCACCAGGTTGCCGTTACGGTCGATTCCCCAGACGTAGGCGGCCACGTCGCTGCTGATCTTGGCCTGAACGGTGCCGGTGAAGGTAAACGTGCTTCCGTCCTTCGAGAGCTTGACGCTGGCCGCCGTCGCATTCAGTTCCTTCAACTTCGGCCCGGTGTAGAGGTTGTAGAATTTGGGGCGCTTCGTGACCATGCCCGTGGGTTGCTTCGGTTTTTTCGCGTCGTGCACAACGCTGATCGCGAGTTGGTGCTGAAGCGGACCGTGTTGCACACTCAACGCCGTGACGGGATGTGAGTTCGCCAGTAGTCCGTGGCCGTGGTTGCCTGACAACCCGTACACCCCGGAGAGCAGCGCCCGCCCTTCGAGTGCCTCGACCGAGATCGGCACATTCCTCCTCGTCCGGCGTCGCGTGGCTTGTCGGTCATTCTGTTCTTTATTCGGTTGCATCGTCTGTTCCCTGTTCCGAAATGATCGGGAGCAATGGAGACCCCACATGTATCAAGAGTCTACGGCCCCGGCCCCGGTTACGCAAATATGCCACATCCGCTCAACTCGTCAGGCGTACGCGATCGACCCTTCTTGGAGGATCTGCTTGAGAGCGCCAGCGGCGTCGGCAAACCGTTCCGGGCCGGTAAAGCCGAACGACAGCTCCGCGACGACCAGGTGCGGCTCCAGGACCAAGAAGCCGTCGTAGCCCGACACGGCGGCATCCTGAAGCAATCGGGGGATCTGGCCGTCCCCCGCGCCGGCCGGTACGTTTCGGTGGGTCTTCGCGTCGAAATCCTTGACGTGAAAGTGCTTCACGTATGGGCGGAGTCGAGCCCAGGCTTCGTCGATCGGTTGCCCGATCTCGACGTAGTTGGCGGGGTCAAATGCGTGAGCCAGGAAGGGTGAGTCGACTGTCTCGATCACGTCGGCCACTCGAGCCGCCGAATCGCCATAGATTCCCTTCTCGTTTTCGAGAAAGAGGCTGATGCCACGGCCGGCCGCGCGGGCTGTGAGCTCGGCCATCCGGCTCAACACGGGTGCGCGATGGGATGCGGGGTCGTCGCCCGGCGGCATGTAAAAGCTGAAGACACGGATCCGGGGGGCCTGGTAGAAGTCAGCCAGGTCCATGGCCCGTTCGAACCGTTCCAGGTGTTCGTCGAACGACTCGTTGATCCGGATTTTTCCGATCGGAGACCCGATCGCGCTCAGGTGGAAATCGCGCGACCGGAGCAGGTCGCGGAACTCGGCGTGCTGGGTTTCGCTCAGGTCGAGGACGTTGGTGCCGTGAATCGCGCGGAACTCGATGGATTTGATGCCGTGGCGGGACAGGACGTCGAGTTGTTCGATCGGGTCCGAGGAGATTTCGTCGGCGAAGGCACTGAGGCGGATCATCGATGAGTTTCCGGATGCCGGATCGAATGGCGGTGGCCATGGTCGGGTACGATGATATCAGATCAGCGGAGATTCGCCATGGGTCCCAACCACGCCCGGCGCTCTCTAACGATGGCTCCGCCTGATGGGCGATTCGGTCGTGGTCAGGCGCCGTTTCACGCTTCGGCAACGCATCAACGCCTTTGCCCATTACGAGATTCACCAGCGGCTTTCGAGACGCTCGCCCCCAGGAAAACCGCCGGGCGCTGGTGGCTTGTCCAGATCGCGTGGGGTACGATGAACGCGGAAGGCTGAGTCAGAAGTAGGATAGCAAGCTAAGCCGTTGGCCGTGTTGTTCACCCTTTGTTCTGACTGGATATGGGTTGGTCTGCAATGGCGACGATTATTTGGCCGTTCTTGATTTACTGGCTCGTGCTGTTCGTCGCCTGCTTCATCGTGGTCGAGATCGGGCAGGATCAGCTCTATGACGAGGTCACTCCGCGCGGAGGCTTGAAAGTCGCCGCCGGCTCGCTTTTGCTCGCGGCGCTCTTGACGGCGCTGCGGGCTTACGGCTTTCCCGCTTCTTTCGAGTCGATGTTCACCACGAATCTCATCTGGACGCTGCTTCAGGGCGTGGTGTGGTTCCTTGTCTTCACATTGATCCTTCAATTTCACCCCTGGCATGCCCTCGGTCTGGGGATCGTGACGATGCTTCTGGTCTCGGGGCTGGCTACAATGGGTGTCGACAGCGTCCTCTCCAGGCCGGCCCCGACATCGGCCGCCGGCCGGGCGTTCGTGCCGAGCGAGCCGGTCCGCCAGTCGCTGGCACCCGCCGCGGGCGCCGCTCAACCGAAGGGGACCGAAAAGGCGAAGTGACGGCGGCACACTCCCCGGGATGCCGGTCTTGAAATTGCGTTTTTTCGATTTCGCCCCGCAGGGGCCGCGACATGCCAGCCCAGGGCAACGCCCTGGGGATTGGAAGACGTGATGACCCGTGCCCTGAAAGGGCTTCAAAGGAGGGTTGAGATCGTGGCGTACGTGACACGTCAATTTACCCATCTCGATACACTCGATCGCGCGCGACGTTGGTTGATTCAGACGGGGATCGATCCCAGCCGCATCGAGGTGCATACGCAGGGGATTCTCCGGATCAGTGTCGTCGTCGATGGGGGTGAATCGGCCGAGGTGGAACGAGTCATCGATGCCGCGGAATCGAGCGATCCGGACGGCAAGCCCAGCTTCTGGGACCTGGCCCAGCAGCACGTGTATCCGCAGCCTGTGGAACCGGGAGCCACGCCTGCGAATCCGGCGCAATCGGAATCGTTCGTGGTCGGCTGGCGGCCGCTCGATGCGGATCGCGAAGTGACCCAGGCCTCGACCGAGACGGAGCTTCAAAAAGCCTACCGGGAACAGCACGAATGAACTCATTCACGGCGGCAGGTCGTCGAGGCACCGCGCGACGAATTGCGCGAGCCGGCCGGCGGCCTCGAGAGCGTGCTCGTAGAGCGCCCAGAAATCCTTGAGACTGGAGGGTCGCCGCCAAACGGCCCTCATCGCCGCCCCTACGCGATAACTTCCTGTATGGCTCAAGAGCGTGGCGACCTCGCGCGGCAGGTCGCCGTGGGCATCGTCGCTGATCACGCGAATCGACAAAAAACGCACGAGTTTCTCATTGCATACCGCCGCGACGGCCGACGTCTCCATGTCGACCAGGTCGGCCTCGAAGGTGCACCGCAGCTCCTTTTTTTCTAGGGCGGAGAGGACGGGCTGGTCGAGCGTGAGCAGGCGGCCCGTGGCGTGCGTGCAGCCGGCTCCGACGGCGGGTGGACGGTTAACGAGGTGGCGGCCTCCTTCCCGGTCGATCACTTCATCCGGCAGGATGAGGTCGTTGCGGGCGAAGGCGGGATTGAGCGCGCCGGCGAACCCGGCCGAAATGATCCAGCGGGGCCGGTGGCCGATCAAGAGCACTTCGGCCGCTCGCCGCGCGGCCGGCCGGCCGGGCCCTCCGGTGGCCACAGCAACGATCTTTCCACCATATTCCCCTTCGATCACGGGAACGGCGGCCGATTGATATTTCCAGACCTTTTTCAAGCCGTGGATCAGGTCGTCGACTTCAATCGGCAGGGCCGCGACGATGCCCACGTCGGCTGGAACCGGCGGTGGCGCCACGCCCCGCTCATCGTTCATCGTGCGTCTCTGGTCGCGTCTCGCCGGTCAAGGCCTGTTCCACTCTGAGCGCGCCGGCTCAGGTCAGTTGCCACTTGATCATTTTCAATGTGTCGCCCAAGCGGCTGTTGACGCCCACGGCGGCCGACATTTCGTATCCGACGTGGACCATGCAATTCTCGCACCTGGGATCTTTCCCATAACCATAATTCTCCCAGGGGGTTTTGTTCAAGAGGTCGTCGAAGGATTGATGGTGGGTGTCGGTGATCAAGTAGCAGGGGCCTTTCCAACCCTTGAGGTTACGGGTCGGGCTGGCCCAGGCGGTGCACTGCATCTCGCGCTTTCCCTGGAGGAACTCTTGATAGACCGGCGAGGAATGCATTTTGTACTTGCGGAACATCCCTTCGGCGGCGCGGAACTTGGCCTTGATGTCCTCGCGCGTCATGAAGATGTCCTTCGCGTTGACGGCCGCGTAGCTGTAGGCCGGCGAGATGATGAACCCGTCGACATCGAGGGTCGTGAGATAGGCGAAGAGCGAGTCGATCTCCGCCATGTCGGTTTCGCTGAAGACCGTGGTATTGGTGCAGACGAGGAAACCGGCGTCCTTGGCGGCCTTGATCCCATCGATCGCGGCGTCGAAGACTCCCTCGCGCTCGACGGCGATATCATGAGTTTGCCGCAAGCCGTCCAGGTGTACGTTGAAGAAGAAGGTCCGGCTCGGCCGGAATAGGTCGCGCTGCTTGCGGATGAACATGCCGTTGGTGCAGAGGATGACGACTTTCTTCCGCTCCTGGATCTTGGCGACCAGCTCACCAATTCCCGGATAGATCATGGGCTCGCCGCCGCAGATCGAGACGAGGGGCGCCCCACACTCATCGACGGCGTCCAGGCACTGCTGGATGGTGAGCTTTTGCTTGATCGTCGATTCGTATTCCCGGATCCGCCCGCAGCCGGTGCAGGTCAAGTTGCAGGCGTGGAGCGGCTCGAGCATCAGAACCATGGGGAATTTTTTGGTTCTCGCCAGTCGCTTGCGCGCGACGTATCCGGCGATGCGAGTTGTCATGGGGAGCGGGAATCGCATGATTAGAAATCCAGCGATAGGGGTTGGGCCGGGATCCGGCACGCCAGCGCCGGGCTCATCCGGCCGAGGCGGCTCTCGATCGCGGCCTGGTAGCGCGCCATCGCCATGAGCGGAAAATACACTCGATAAAGGTGGTAGCGGAGGTAGAAGACGCGGGGAAAACCGGTGCCCGTGAACGGTGACTCATTCCAGGATCCGTCGGGCAACTGGGTTCGGAGCAGGAAATCGATGCCGCGCCGCACGGATGGCCCGAGCGCGCGGCCCGCGGCGATCAAACCGAGCGTAGCCCAGGCAGTTTGCGACGGCGTGGGAAGGCCCGTGCCCTTGAGCGCGGGATCGTCGTAGCTCTGGCAGGTCTCTCCCCAAGCTCCCGAAGGCTGCTGGGTTGATTCGAGCCATGCCACAGCCTTCTGGATCGCCGGATGATCCATCGGGAAATCCAAGGCATGGAGGCCCTGCAAGACCTGCCAGGTGCCGTAGATGTAGTTCACGCCCCACCGGCCGTACCAGCACCCTTCGGGTTCCTGGGTGCTCCAGAGGTAATCGAGAGCGCGGCCGATCGAGGGATCATCGGCGCGAAAGCCGAGAGTGCCGAGCAGCTCGAGGACGCGGGCGGTGATGTCGGCACAGCTCGGGTCGAGCATGGCGTTGTGGTCGGCGAAGGGAAGCTGGGTCAGGACCTGATTGTCGATATCGACGTCGTAGGCGGCCCAGCCGCCGTCGCGATTCTGCATCGACAGCAGCCAGTTGACGCCGCGCCGGCTTGCCGCCTCGACCGCCCGATCGCGGGCCAGCGGCGACCTCTCCAGGGCGAGCAGCACCATCGCGCTGTCGTCGAGATCGGGATAGAACGCGTTTCGGAACTGGAAGTGCCAGCCGGTCGGCTCCACTGCCGGGCGGCGCGTCTGCCAGTCACCGGGGTTCCGCACTTCCTTGGCCAGCAGCCACTCGACCGCGCGGCGCCAGGCGGGATGCTCGCTCGGGACCCGGGCATCGGCCAGCGCGATCGTGGCGATCGCCGTATCCCAGACGGGCGAGAGGCAGGGTTGCACGCGAACGCGCTCGTCCTCGGCGATCTGGAGGTCGTTCAGTTGCTTCATCGCCCACTGCACGGCGGGCGATTCCAGGTCGTAATCCAAACATCGAAGCGCGATGATCGAGTAAACCATCGGCGGGAAGATCGCGCCCAGACCATCCGTGTTTTCACAGTGCTCGAGCATCCAGCGGTGCGCCGCCCGGATCGCCGGCTGCCGCCATGCGGCGGGCATCCAGCGGTCAAGCCACTTGAGGGCACGATCGACCCCGAGAAAGAAGGTCGTCCAGGAAACCCATCGGGCTGGGTGGCGCGCCGGCCGGTCCCGGTCGCAACGAAACAACTCCCCGATCCCGCGCTCGGGGGCAAGCACGCGGACCGGCTTGAAGTACGACATGATCGACAGCGGGACCACGATCGTCCGCGTCCACGCCGACATGGCGCTCAAGCTGAAACTCCAGCGCCTGGGAATGAGCACCAGCTCCGGTGGAACGCAGGGGCATTCGTCGTAGCCGATCTGGCCCAACAACGCCAGGTAAAATCGCGTGAAACTATTGCATTGGCCGGCGCCGCCGGCTGCGAGGATGGCCTGGCGAGCCCGCGCCATCGACGGCTCATCCGGCGAGGTCCCCACGATCTTGAGCGCGAAATAGGCCTTGACCGACGCACTCACGTCGGTCGGGCCCCCCGGATAGATCGCCCAGCCCCCATCGCCGAGCTGGTGATCCCGAATGTAACGCGCGACTTGATTGCAAACAGGGTCGGACTCGCGACCGAGGAACGCCATCAACAGGATATATTCCGACTCGAGGATCGTGTCGCCCTCGAGCTCGCCAACCCAGTAGCCTTCCTCGGTCTGCTGCGCCAAGAGCCAGTCGCTGGTTCGTTCCAGGGCCGATTCCAGGGCATCGGGCGGGAGAATCGTTGGGCGGCGCATCGAGCGACGAGCGGTCAACGATTCCGAAGGCTCTGGCAAGACGCCTCCGTCCCTGTTGGCGATCATGCGTTCGAAACCCCCTCCCTCGATCCGAGGTGTCTGGAGGATTGCAAGACCACGAGAAACCGATGGCAAGCGATGGAATGCCCTCGCCTTACCCAAAAGCGGTGCTCATCCTACGTGCATCATGCAGATTCGATCAAGATCAAACTTCACCAAGATCTTGGGACGATTTGAATCAATCCGAGCGCCCAATGCCCTCAAATTTTGCCTATTTTGCGAGCATCCTGCCAAACCGCGTCGGCGGATCCTTCGCGCGTGGAGAGAACGGCCGGCTTGCCGGGCCGGCGCGGCATCAACAATGGCCGACAAGAGTGTCGGCCCTACCGGTTTTCCTATTCGGCGGTGAACTCGGATTCAAGGCGGAAGCCATGGAGGACGGGGATCGAGCGCAAGATCGCGAGCAGCCGATCGCGATCTTGGGCGTCGAGCAAGGAACCCCGCAGCTCGAGGACGTCGCCGCGGGCATGGATGCGGTCGATGTGGGCGAGGTCGCCGACGTGGCGGCGGATCTGGGATGCGAGATAGGGTTCGAGGTCTTCGGGTCGTCCTTTTTGCAACAAGGGGTTGGGGTGGTCCTCGTCGGGGACGGTGAATTCGAGGCGATCGACGACGTCGTGGACGCCGGGCGTCTGCTCGGTCGCCCGGTAGACGAGCATGGCTTCATAGGCCGAGGGCACGTGGCCCGCGAGCGTGACGATGCCGTTGCTCGAACGCACCTTGACCGGGAGCTCGGCCGCGGGCGGCCGCCGCTGGAGCGAGCCCACGACGCGGTGCGTCAGGACCTGGGAATCCAGGCCGGCCGGTCCGGTGTCCGCGGGCCTGGCGCGCGCCGGCACGATCGCCGGCTTGGGCGACGGCGCGGCGGCGCGCTCGGGCGCCGGCGGGGCGGCGCGCTCGGGTGACGGGGGACGGAGCATCGGTTCGGGGG
>JBIOJM010000375.1:0-9556 GCA_044450785.1 Isosphaerales bacterium | reverse complement strand
CGGGGCAACTTTGGTTGGGGTCGCCCGGTGCGAGACCCGCACGCCGGTAAATGTGGGGAATTGACCCCACTGCGACAACGGGGAGGGAGTGGCCGTTTACCCCGGCCTCTCCCTTACCCACTTCTGCTGATTCGTGTCGTTGGTCTGTTCCCAGGGCGTCGCCCTGGGCTGATATGTTACGGCCCCTGCGGGGCGAACGCGCAACTTCAAAACTGGCGAGTCGGGTTCGTGTCCCGGGAGAACTGCCCTGCGTGGCGGAATCAAGGGGGGCCGAGCGCGGACTCGGCGTCGCGAAGCTCTTCGTCGCGGCGGTGATATCCGTGGCGGTCGATCAGCTCGCGGGCTCGGGCCAGGGCCGTCCGGTCGCGGAACAATCGGGCACGGTGCAGGAGAATGTCGGCCTGATAGAGCGGCATCGGGCCGCGCTCGGCGATCTCCCAGGCGGCGTTCAGATCGGCCTCAGCGCCGGCCTGATCGCCGTCGACGAAGCGTAGCCATGCGCGCGTGACGAGGCCGCGGGGTACGTGATGCAGACTGCCAGCGGCACGAAGTCCGTCCACCGCGGCCGCGATGTGCACGCGGGCGGTCGTTCGCGCCGTATGTGCCTCCGGGCCGGATGAGAGCAACGATAGGTAGAGCGCGGCCCGGCCACGTGTCAGGTGGGCCAAGGCGATGTCGATGAGCACGCGACCTCGTTCGGCGATCTGGAGTAACTCCTCGCCCCGCTCACGGACATCCGCCAGCCCCGCGAGCAAACTGGGATGTGGTAGTTTGGCCTCACACGCGACATTCAGAGGAGTTTGTGTCCACGCGGCCCGTTCGGCCGGCGACAGGAGCAGGTCGCAAAACCGGAAACCGCCCAGACGGCGGAGCCGCGGATAATCCCGCTGCCATGCGGCCTGCATCCGTTCGGCCTCGCGGAAGTGCGACTCGGCGCCATCATCGCCTTCGCGCCGGCCGGCCTGGTGGAGTGCTTCGGCCAAAGCCGTGCGCGTGTCGACGCGCGGAAATGGCTTTCCACTATGGTCGGCGTACTTGACGGCCCAAGTCGCGTCGGCGACCGCAGTCGCTATGTCGCCCAAGGTCAGCCCGAGCTGGCTGAGGTTCCTGACGGCAATGGCAGCATTCTCCCAATCTGGTTGCGCGAGCGCCATCTCCAGAGAGCCCCGCATGGGCTCGAGCGCCTCGGTCAGCCGGCCCAGGGCTCGCAGGTCGACCGCAGCAGCGTTGAGCAGCCAGCCGCGATCCACCTCGTTGAGCGAGGGCGCGGGGAGCCGCCAGGGCTCGGCAAAGAAGCAGGCCACGGCACCCAAGTCGGTGCCGAACGCGCCCAACATATTAGTGCTGTAGTTTCCGCCTGGACCAGTGCCGCGGTTGATGCGACTCGCATAGACCGCTTCACAAACCTCTTGATAAAGGCCGGCCTGACAGCCGTGGGCGACGGCCTGGCAGAGCGGCTCTAGCCCAGAGAGGCCCTCGGGCCAGTAAGGGACGCGGTTGCGGAGATGCTCGTAGAGCCGCCGGTGGGCAGCGCGCCACGCATCGGGCTCTCTTTCCCGCACCTGGCGCGCGAAGTAGTCCCGCACCAGCGGGTGGGCTTCCAGGGCCTCCCCGCGTAGCGTGGCACGGAGCGGATCGGACGTCGGCTCGGGCAGGGAAACCACTTCGTCTCGTAGGCGGGCCGTCATCGCGTGGTCGGCAGTCTGCTTGTCATAACCTCGCAGCGTCTGGGACGCGAAGGGCAAGCGAGTAACGAGCTGAAGCTCTTCCAGTTCGCTCACGGCCGCTTCCCAGTCCTCGCCGGCCAGTTCGGCCAGAGTGTCGGTCAAGCCGGGGATGGCGGGCGCGGCACGCAGAGCGCGCAGGCATCCGGGATCAGCGGGGCGGTCAAAAAGGCCGAGGAGCCGCAGCATGGCAAGCTGGCGCTGGCCCTGCTCGCCGACAGATGCCAGCCAGTCTTCGTACGCCTTCATCACCTTGAACGCGTGGCCGCCCTGGGTGCTCGCATCGGCCTTTTCAAACTTGACAAGCTTCCACTTGCGGATGTCGCCGTGATGGGCCTTCTTTAGCCACCCTCCTAGCAACCGGAGCGTCAGGGCATGGCCTCCCACGGCGTGCGAGACCTCTCTCAGCTCTATCTCGGTTCCCACCACGCCCAGGTGTGCCAGCAGGGCCGCGCCGGCTTGATCGTCGAGCCGATCCAGCTCCCAATCCTGGGCCGTCCTCTCATAATTGGGCTCCAGGTCGGTGACCGACTGGCGGCTCGTGACCAAGCAAAGACCGTCGTGTGGCCGCTCAGCCAGCCCTTTCAGAAGCGCAGCCAGCGCGAGGTCTTTGAGCTGACCGGCCAGGCCGGCCCGATGGCCTGGCGGGTACTGGAGCGGCTCCAGGCCGTCGAGGATGAGCAGGCTCCGCTCTCGCGCAACCAGCCTGGCCAGCCGCGCGCCTTTGTCCCAGGGTGAGCCGGCCGGCGGGTTGGGATCGCCGAAGAATGCGAGCGCCTCGGCGAAGAAGCGGTCGGACGAAGCTCCCTGGTACTCGGAGTCTCCCTCGGGGCGAGTGCCCAGGTGGTAAAACGACCAGTCGAAGACCCGCCGCGCGCCCCGCCAGCGCTTCAACGCCATCTCGGCCCGCCAGGTCGCGGCCAGGGAGGTCTTACCGACGCCACCCCAGGCGTGCACGACCAGGACGCGCGTATCCTCGCTCGCCCAGGCTGCATCGAGCCGGTCCAGAGCCCCGTCACGGCCGATCAGCTCGCCGGCGTGATGACGAAGCCGCGACGGCGCCACGTCGACACCGTTGATCTCGCCCAGCGACGGCAGGATCTCGACGAGGTCGCGCAGCACCTTCGAGCTGAGCCGCTCCTGGTTGGCGAACTGGCCCCGGTCGCGCCCCAGCGCGCAGATTCGCTCATAGTGCCGCGCCTGGGCTTGTTTCTGAGCGTTGTCCGCGACGAACTTGGGATCGCGCGGCGCATCCGGAGCCGGACGGTAGATGTAGATGGGCCGGTCGTGGTAGATGGCGAGATACGCTTCCCACTGGGTGTAGGAAATCCCGGGCGCGCCGCCGGCCAGGGCAGGCGCCAGCGGTTTCAGGCGGTCGGCGAGGTCAGGATAACGCTCCAGCAGCCGCTCGACGGCCGGGGCTTCAGGGATCGACCCCGTCGCGTCGCCGATCAGGTGAATCACCCCATCGCACGCCCGGATGTACTCGTCGAGTTTTTCTAACGTCGTCCCGCCGGCAACCCCGAAATCTTCCTGGACCTTGACCTCGAGCGTCGGGCGCTTGAGGTCACCAGTTAGGAGCTCGCGGTACGAGCCAAACTCGCTGGTCGCGCACGAGAGGAACAGCCGTCGGTGAGGGAGAGAGCTCATGGACGCGAGCCGTTTCAAGAAAGGCTTGGGACAGACGACGTCATGACGCGACGATGGAACGAATCCCTTCCCTTCTCATCATTGCGTCGACGTCGCCGCGCGGAAAGAGAGAACACAGCCCAAGACGTAAGCGTGTCCCGTAAGGTGGCCCGAACGCCCAAGACAGTAAAGTCCAAATCCTCCCCTCGTTCCTCAGTTGAACTTGCCCGAAGTCGCAGGGCGGGCTAACATCCCGTCCCCGGGTCATGAACGAGGTGATGGGGCCGCAGTGGCTCGACACCGTCGCATGACAAGGTCAAGCGGCATTCGGAGCGCGGCATTCGATTGTCAGCGATATCGTCGTCAATCCAGGTTGATCATCGGCCCGCCGGCTTGACGCCGGTGTGGGGCAAGACACATCTCGCAGCCCGGCGCCTGGAGCAGGCAACCTGGGCCTTCGTCGGTCTGGGTGTGCTGCTTCGGATCGCCCGTTACTCGATGAATTGCCCGCTCTGGTGGGATGAGGCCTTCGTTGCGGTCAACTTCATCCGCCGCGACTACCTCGACCTGCTTCGGCCGCTCGACTACGGGCAGGTCTGCCCGATCCTGTTCCTCTGGGCCGAGCTGACGTTTGTCAAACTGCTCGGCTTTTCCGAGTGGTCGTTACGGCTGTTCCCGCTGGGCTGTGCCCTGGCCGGCGTCGTGCTCTTCCGCCATGTGGCCGGCCGTGTCGTGCGCGGCCTTCCCTTGCTCATGGCGGTGGCGATCTTCGCGGTGTCCTACCACCCGATCCGTCACGCCGCTGATGTCAAGCCCTACGCATCGGACCTGCTGGCGTCGCTTGCACTCCTGGCGGCAGCCCTTCACTGGTTGCGGACACCGAACCGAGCCGGCTGGATGTGGGGCCTCGCGGCGATTGCGCCCGTTGCGGTTTCACTCTCGCATCCGGCGGTCTTTGTCGCCGGCGGCATCGTGCTGGCGCTCGCGCCGGCGGTCGCGAAGGCCCGGCGGCGGGAGGTCTGGATCGCCTACGCGACATTCTTCCTGAGCACGGTCGGGATGTTCCTCGCGCTCTATGCCTTCTTCACCCGCGCCCAGGCTGCTGCCACCCTGACGGCCATGCAGGCCCAGTGGGGGGCCGCATTCCCGCCGCTGGATGACCCGATAAAGCTCGCTCGATGGCTCGTTACTGTGCACACCGGGAGCATGTTCGCCTATCCATGCGGGGGAGAGAGAGGAGCGAGCAGCCTGACCTTGCTGCTGTTCGCCCTGGGAGCGGCCCTGTTATGGTACCGGCGGCAGAGGGTGATCGTCCTGACCTGCCTGGTTCCGTTCGGCGTGGCGCTCGCGGCCGCGGCGATCAGGCGCTACCCCTACGGCGGCGTGGCGGACGGTTCACCGGCGCGAGTCATGCAATACCTGGTGCCGAGCATCTGCCTGCTTGCCGGGCTCGGGTCAGCCGCTCTTTTCGCCATGATTCGCGATCCTCGGCTTCGGCTTCGAGCCGTCCGCGCGGGCCTGTTCTTTCTCGCGGGCGTTGGGCTCGTCCCGCTGGCCGCCGAGTCATTCCATCCTTACCGTACGGTACACGCCCAGCGGGCTCGCCAGTTCGCACGCCGATTCTGGCCCGAAATCGGCCGAGGAGCCGAGCCGGTCTGCCTGCGGTGGGACCTCGGTCTGGGTGAGTGGAATTCGGCGAACCTGAACGTGGCGGTTTATCTCTGCAACCAGATGATCTACTCCCCGCAACGACGGCATGGGAGAAAACCCCAGTGGCGAAACGTCTCCGGGAATCGACCCCTCCGATGCGTTCTGCCGCTCTCCGATCCGGCCGAAGCCCCGGTCGCAGCCTGGCTGGAAGCCATGAAGAAAGGCTATCGCTTGAGGGAGTGCCGGATGCTCGTCGTCGACATGGCCGAGCCCAAGGCGTTGCCGAGGACCGAGCATTACGTCCTCTACGAGTTCGTACCGAAGGGAGTCGGTTCGCGGGACCGCGGCGAGGGCGACCCGATCAGGTCGGCGTCCGCTCCGCGGACGGGCGAGACGACTCGGGAATAAAGGGCTGAATGCTAACGGTTATGAGGTAAACGTCGAGGACGTATGGCGCACACGAGCGTGTTGGGCAAAAACCGATCAGAAGTTCGTAACCGTTGCGTTTCCTTACATAAGCCTCCGCCTGGATGACGCAGGCGTTTTTCTGGCTAAAGACATCGAGGGCGAGGTAATCGGCGAACACGGTAACGCGGGGCCGGTCGCCGGCTGGATTGGCGCGGACCTGGGAGAACACCGCCGCGATGTGGCGCGACGTGTCGGCGTCGATGGCGCAGCGGACGGGGTATCCGGGGTGGTACCAAGAATCCATCGCGTCCCTGGTCAGGCCGGAGCTGAACGGGAGGCCTACGACCCGGGGTCTTGTTAAGACGAGAGCCCGGACGCTTCCCGCACCGCATCGAGCATCGCCACGATGTTCTCGGCAGGAACGTCGGCCATGATGTTGTGGACCTGTTGGAACACGAATCCGCCGCCAGGAGAGAGAATCTTCACTTGCCCCTGGACATGAGATCGAACCTGATCGGGGGTGTGACCCGGAAGGACCTGCTGGGTGTCACAGCCGCCCCCCCAGAAGGTGATGTCCCGGCCGAAATCCCGCTTCAGCTCCGTGGCATCCATGCCGCGGCAGGAGATCTGCACCGGGTTGATGGCATCGAGCCCGGCATCGATCAGGTCAGGGAGCAACGGACGGACCCCGCCACAACAGTGAAGCATCACTTTCACACCGGCCAGCTCCTTGGCGCGGAGCCACATGGACGCGTGCCGGGGTTTGAAAAATTCGCGGTACATGGCCGGCGAGATCTGCGGACCGGTCTGCATGCCCAGATCATCGCCGAAGAGAATGATGTCGATGAACGGTCCAACCGCACCCAGGAACCGCTCCAGGTTGGCCAGGTGGTGCTCGAGTAGCCGGTCGAGGAAGGCATGAGCGCGCGCCCGTTCTCCGGCGAGCAGCATCAGGAAATTGTCGTTGCGATAGAGAAACTGGCCGGTTTCCAGGAGATTGCCACCGAAGAGACCGATGATGGCGCGGTCGGTGCTCTCCCGCAGCCGCCTGGCCCCGGCCGAGAGGGCCTCGCCATCCATCCCGGGCGCGCCAGGTGGCGAACGCAACGCCGTCCACATGCTTTCGGCGAACGCGTCCTCCAGGTGCCCGAGATCACCGTGCTCGAGGAAAGGCCAGTGGCACTGCTCGAAGAAAAGTGCGCCGTCGGGCAGCCTGCCAATGGCGGTTCCCGCCCTGGAACAGAACACCCATTCTCCCTGGCGGCGTTCGGGTAAGGCCCAGGTGGGCATCTTGCAGGGGGTACCGTCGGGCAAGGTCCAATCGGCCCACGCGGCCTCAGCAAGCGCAAATCCTCGGCCCAACTCGATGGTATCCACACCGAAACGGTCAAGGACATCTTCGTCGACGATGGCCAGTTGCTGGATCGGGTCGTAAACCCGGATCGGCTTGGGGGGCAAGCCCAGGCACTCGCGCAGTTTTGGGTATGCGATTGCCGCGATGCCGGAGGACCGGTGCCCGGAGAGGTCAATCGGGATTCGGTCCGGCTCGCAATGGTCGAGGGAGGCCAAGACACGCTGTCGGGACGTCATCGACGCACCTCCAAGTGGATAGCTCTGGGAAAGGGGTCAGGAGCCGTTTTACGGAACGGCTCCTGACCCCTTTTCCGCGAATCGTCGGCAAACCGCGCTAGGCTTCCTGCTTCGCCGCTCGGATCGAATCAAGAACAGTCAGCATCACCGTGATCGATTTCTCGATCCGCGCCAGTCGCCCTGCGTCCTCGAAGCTGCCCTCCAGGCCGGCGAGATCCTCGAGGATCGCGATCAGCCGTTTCTTGTACTCCCGGCGTCCTTCGGCGTTGAGGAACGGCTCCAGGAGAAAACGCGCTGGGCCGGGCGACGTACCGAACAGATCGGTCAGGTGCAATTCGCCCGGCATCGAGCGGCCCTGGGCGGCGAACCTCTTGGGGTCCCACTGGCCGAAGTATGCATCCTCGGCGCGGAGGAAGGCGTCCACCAGCTTCTTGTGTGAAGCGGAATTCCGAGGCCGGTAATAGAGCTCGATCACCTCCGTCAGAGCATCCCCGGCGGCACGCCTGGTATCGAATAGAATCCGACCGCCGACGGCAATGTTCACTTCCACGCCGGGGTTGATCACCGGCCCCTGGTAGAACATGCAACCCCGGGCACCGTCGTGGTGGTGGCGGCTGATCGCGGCCGCGGCCCGCCGCGGATAGGGAAGGAAATAGGACAGGCGGTCCCAGCGGCCGCAATGGTAGACCCAGAGACCGCCCGACGTACCATAATCACAATGGAGTTTTTGGATGAACGCCTTGCGCTCTTCGTCGGCGATGAACGTGCCGGTCCAGCCCTGATCCATAAAGCAGTCTACATGTTTGCTCAGCTCGATGATCTGGTCCTGCTCGGCCCGATCGAAATGAGCCCGGCCCGAGCCGCCCAGCCAGTTGATGGGGATGCAAGTGACGATCTTTTCCGGCCACTTGCGCTTGATGTAGTCCGCGGCACGGACGTTCAGCCGGACGTTGTAGCCGACGGTGCCGTACTTGCCTCCGCATTCGGGGCAATCGCACCAGCCGAGGTCGGCGGACTCGAGGTGCACACCGCCGAAATCGAAGTTCGACAAGGCCGTGTCGAGGATCTTCTCCACGTAGCTCCACGCTTTTTCGGTGGCCCCGCACATCACATGGTCGAGCGGCTGTCCGGTCTTGGTCCGGCCGCGCACGGCGGGGTCGGCGCGGATGATCTGGTCATAGCCCCAACTGAAGAGCCCCATTCCGAACAGGTACTTCATGCCGCGCTGGGCGGCCGCCTCGATCAGCCGCTTCACCTGGGAGCCGCGGCCGGCATCGGCAAATGCGCTGGTGACGTCTGGCGGGTAGCCGTAGGTGGCAAAGAGTCCCCAGGCGTCGATGAGATTGAAGCCTGCCCTGCTCTGCACGTCCATGGCCGCGAGGATGCTCGAAACGGTGACCTCGTCGAGATGGGGCGCCGGCCACTGCTGGAGCGGCAGGGCCCCACTGCGCATGTCGTTGATCCAGCAGCCGAAGGCGATGCGGTACTTGTAACCGTGGTCGAGATCCGCGCCTGGGGGCTTCTCCGTCTCGGGTCCCCGAGAGGATGGCACGGGGGCAGTCGCCAGCGATGCCCCCGCGAGTGATGCCGCTCTGAGAAACTGCCGGCGACTGGACGCCGACACGCCTGGGTTTTCCATGACGACCTTTCGAGGGGTTCAGATTTCCAAGGTGGTGATGAGCGTCTTCAAGCTGGACTGAAGCCTGTCCTCGAACAGGTCGGCCATGGCGTAGAGCTGGACCGCGCCTCCCATCGTCGAGAATGCGTCGCCGACCGCACCCGTGCCCCGGTCGCCGCAGCCGACCAGGGCGAGCTTGATCGTATTGTTCTCGCCGGCATGGACGAGTGGAACCGCGACGTTGGTGAGCGCCGAGGCGGCCAGGACCCCACCCGTGCTCGTGATCACCTCGCGTCGCGTTCGCGGCCGTCCCGGATCGTTGGGACTCGACGTTCTCATGCGAATCTCCTTGTTTGCGAGTATGATTGCTAGTGAATCTTCTACCGCCGAAAGAAGCCTGGAACCGATCCAGGCTCACGATCCTGTCTATCTTACTTCAAGAATGGCCCGGTGCAATCGAGTGGCCCGCCCTGCGCCGTCGGACAGATCGGCCACGAATCTCCAACGGTTGCGCGCCGGTCACCTTCAGGCAGCACTGTTCGAGGTAATCGCGAGAATGTTAGCAGCGGCCAGCGCCGCGAAGGCCTGATCGGGCGACGGTTTGTCGTGGAGGAAGGGATTGTCGATCTCTGGTTGGCGACACCCCGTCAGACCCGGCTTCTCACCAAAAGGCCGCATCGCCTATCGTAGCCGTAACAGCCTTGCTGGAACTTGCCCGGTGATGGCAAGCATATCATCGGCTGCAACAAGGAGGTGACCCATGGAACCCGGCCCGGCCCGAACTGTCCCCCCCCGCGCCGCTCGTCTCCGAGGCCCTTCCGGGTCGACAGATTCTGGTCGACGCTGCCCCCTTCAAACGGGTGTGATCGCGCCCATGCCATTGATTACGCGACCTTTTTGTGCTTTCTCTCCTGGGAACCTGCCTGAGTTCCCACTT
>JBIOJM010000374.1:0-9634 GCA_044450785.1 Isosphaerales bacterium | reverse complement strand
GTAAGGACGATCGCCTGTCTCCCCGCGATCACCGGCTCGTGGCGCTATCCCGGCGGCGGAGTGCTGCTCTCGACCAGCGGCACCTACGACTTCGCCATGGACCGGCTGACTCGTCCCGACCTGGCGCCGCCGGGCACGCGCGTCGTCAACATGAACCAGCTCGGCGAGGCGCTGGCGGGCGAGCTGCAGGGGCCGCCCGTGCAGGCCCTCTACGTCTACAACTGCAACCCCGCCGCGGTCACACCCAACCAGAGCAAAGTCTTGACGGGATTGCGCCGCGAGGACCTGTTCGTCGTGGTGCACGAGCTCTTCGCGACCGACACGGTGGATTACGCCGACGTCGTTCTGCCCGCCACCTCCCAGCTCGAGCAGGTGGACGTCCACGGCTCATACGGCCACCACGACGTGATGTATAACCCGCCGGCGATCGCACCGCGGGGCGAGTGCCGCTCGAACAACGACGTGTTCCGCGCCCTGTCGCGGCGGCTCGGCTTCGAGCCGGAGCTGTTCCCCGACGACGAGACCTTGATCCGCCAGGTCTTGGACGGCGGCCCGACCCTCGAGGGGATCACGCTCGAACGGCTCAAAGCCGAAGGGGCGGTCCGGCTCAACCTCCCCGAGGTCTTCACGCCATTCGCCGACGGCGTGTTTCCGACCCCTTCGGGCAAATGCGAATTCTACTCCGAGACGATGAAGGCCGACGGCCTGGACCCGCTGCCGGCTTACATTCCGCCTCATGAGGACCCGCAGACGCGTCGCGACCTTGCGGCGCGGTATCCGCTCCAACTGCTCAGCCCACCCCGGCCCCAGTTCCTCAACTCGACGTTCGCGAATTCCCTCCGCCATCGAGCCGCGGCCGGGGAGCCGACGATCGAGATCGCGGACGAGGATGCCCAGTGGCGCGGCCTGGTCGACGGCCAGTGGGCCGAGGTCTACAACGACCGCGGCCACTTCCACGCCCGCGTCGCCCTGACCGGCAGCGTTCGGCCCGGAGTGGCCGTCGCCACCGGCATCTACTGGAACAAGCTCTCGCCGGGCGGTTTCAACGTCAACGGCACCACGTCCTCGGCCTTGACCGACATGGGAGGCGGCGCGACGTTCTTTGATAACCTGGTTGAGGTGAGGTCTGTGACGTCCCCTGGTGGAACGGCCTGAATGACGACCATCCTTGATGAAATCCGAAATCGGTTCCAGGACAACCTCGGTCGGGTGAGAAATCTCGTCAACGTTTACACCTCTTCGAATTTGGCTGTCTCCCGATGGCTCGAGGCCGTGGAACGGCTCGGACAAGATGTTCTTTCCAGATTCTGACGAGCGGAAGTTCGAGGAGCTCAGACCGATGAAAATTCAAGATAAGGTCAAGAAGGTGTTGGAGGAACTCCCACTGTCGAGTTTGGCAGTCGAGATCGAGCCCGACAACGGATTCAAGGTTGTCGCCGTGGTGACCTCCGATGAGTTTGAAGCGATGGATGAAGGGGAGCGCCAACACCTGGTCTGGAAGAAACTGATCGAAAAGCTGGACCCGTACGAGCAAACGCTCGTCGAATTTGTTCATACAATGGCCCCATCGGAGATGGAGCCCGCTAGCGACGAGGCTTGAGATCGAGCCCTCCGCTGCTGGCCCCATCTTTTCTGGAGCCCGATCATGAAGCCAACTCAGGGAGATCGAACACCGTGGATCCCAACGTAACCCCGACCTGTCCCAACTGCAAAGTCGGCCTCCGCGGTCTGGGGCAGTTGCCGATCCGAATCGGTGGCGTGAATCCCGGCTGGCACTTCTTCCTCGGTGAACTGGCCGACCTGGGCGAGAAAATCAAGCCCCTCGACCTCTATCGTTGTGAGAAGTGCGGGCGCCTGGAATTCTACGACCACGATTTCAGCTTGCCGGAACGCTAGCCTCGAGAATGCCATGACCTCATTGTTGGCGCGTCTCCTCCACCGGGCACCTCGGGCCGGGCACCTGACGTTCACTGTCTACACCCGCGCGCAATGTGGCTGCTGCCACAAGGCGCTCGACCTGCTCAAGAACGCTCAGAAGCGCCACAGGTTCCTGATCGAGGAGGTGGACGTCGACGGCGATCCCGCTCTCGCCGCGAAGTATGGAACCGCGGTCCCGGTCGTGGCGGTCAACGGCAAGATCCGATTTCGAGGCGTGGTCAGTCCCTCCCTCTTGAACCGGCTGCTCCTGGCCGAGGGCCGGCCTCGGCCGTCCGAGGGGGAAAAAGTTGTCAGTTGATATCGTGCGATCTCATTTCTTGCGATAACCCACTCGGATAGAGTGTGTTGCGTCAAATTCCGAAACCGTTGGCCGGACAGTTTTGGGGAAATCCCAGCAAATCGAGCGTTCGGTTTTCGGGTGTTCGTGTTCCTTGTTGTCGAGAGGGAGTGCGTTCGCGTTTGCACGGGGTAGGAGGGTGTTCAGACCCGTGCATGCGAGGTTCAGCTCCGTCCCCGGCGAATCGAACCCGCGCCAATTGTTCAGCGCGGCATTCGAGACTTTTGATCACCATTATGACCCTGGGAGTCACCGCATGTTCCGAAACCGCTTAGCAGCCGGCCTTACGTTTTGCGCCCTTGCCCTGGTCCTGGCACCGAGCCAGGCAGAAGCGCAGGTCAAACCCTTCAACATCATCGGTGGGGGAATCGCACCACAGGGGCTTCCGCTACCGGGCGAGCCCGGTCGACCTCACTGGGCTGTTGGCTTAGCCACCGATTTGGGCTGGTACTACGGCGAGGGGGAGGTCGAAACGGACACGGCGAATCCTCCTTTACCTGACGGGACCATCACCGGTCAGTTTGGAAGTCCGGTGCCTTTTGTGTTCACCGCCGCAAATGGGGACAACCTGGCCTGCTATTACGGCCGAAAGGATTTCGGTGCGACGAACCCAGGTACGTTTGAGCTGGTCCCTGTCCCTCACCGAGCCGGCTGGTACGTTGCGTATTTTATCGCCGAGTTTGTCCCCTACCCCCCTGAATGCACCGGGGAGTTTCACGGGGTCAGCGGCAGTTGGATCATGTATGCAACGACCGCCCCTTTTAAGTTGGGATCCTCCGACCCCATTGGCTACGTGTGGGAAGGAGAAGGGTCGCTCACGTTGAGTAAAGGGCACTGATCAGCAGTTGCCAGTTCTGAGTTGTCAGTTGTCAGTGAAAGCGAAACACGAACCCGAGCTTCCTTCAACTGACAACTGACAACTTATCAAACTGACGACTGACCACTTCCTCAAAATGCGATCGGCTTCTTGAGTGCCCGCCGTACCGCCACAAACTGGCCGGAATGGTTCAGCGAGTGCACGCCGGCCATGTTCAAGACGTCGGCGACCGTCGGAGCAAACTCGGGTAGTTTTCCATCACGAGTATCCTCCAGATCAGAATCCGGCACGACGTCGACGACGGACTTGAGGGCGGCACGCTGCGATTCGTAGAGCTTGACGTACTCATCCTTGGTCAGGTACTTCGAGTCGTCCTTTGGAGGGTCCTTGAGGCTATGGGCATCCTCAAAACCCGTTGGCAAGGGAGGACTGATCCCGGGTCTGACCATCTCAACAAACATCCGCTCGGCTGAGATCAGGTGCCCGAGCTGCAGCGCGATCGGATGCATGCCCTCCACAGGTACCAGCTTCAAATCGGCGTCGGAAAGGTCCTTCAAGTAGCTCTGGAGGATGAAGTCGCTCACGTCGATCGTTTTTCGGATGATATCCTTCGGTCCCATGGCTTTCTGGTTCTCCTGGAGGGGTACGTTGGTGTCGTTCGTGCTGTGATCAGCCAGTCTTAACGGGTTGCCGCCGCCTCGGCGGAGCGAGGCGCTGGCTCGAGGGTAAAATCCGCGATGAAGAGCTGGCTCTTGCGGTCGGCGGGGCGCCCGCTCGAGGTCCACATGAGCCGCTTGCCGTCCGGGCTGAATACCGGCAGGCCGTCGAATCCTTCGTGATAGGTGATCCGCTCTTCACCGCCGGCGTCCACGTCCATCAGATAGAGTTCATAGTTGGTGTGCCCGTGCTTGCTGGTCGCGTAGATGATGTGGCGACCGTCCGGGTGGAAGTACGGCCCCCAGTTGACGAATTCGTTCTGGGTCAAGGCCCGTTCCGCGGTTCCGCTGGTATTGTTGATATAGATCTGCAACAAGTCGTTCCCCTTGCGGTCGCTACGGTAGATGATCCGCTTGCCGTCGGGCGAGAAAAACGGGCCGCCGTCGTAGCCCTTGGCGTGTGTGATCCGGCGCGGGTTCCGGCCGTCCGAGTCCATGATGTAGATCTCGGCGTCGCCGTCCCGGAACGAAGTGAACACGATCTGGGAGCCGTCGGGTGAATAACTGGCCTCGGCATCATAGCCGGGCGCGCTCGTCAATCGCACCAGATTCTTCCCCTCGAGATCGGCGGTGAAGATGTCCATCGACTCGGGAAACTCCCAGCGATATCGCGCCGTCCGGCTGTAGGCCGGGCCCTTGGGCGGCGCGGCGTCCGTGCTGGGGCTCAAGTGGGTCGAGGCGAAGAGGATCGACTTGCCGTCAGGGTGGAAAAAAGGGCACGTGCAGCGCCCCTTGCCCGTACTGACCATCCGGATTGGAGCGTCTTCCTCGAGCGCGGCCAGAAAGATCTGATACCCCTCCTCATCGGGCTTGGGGTGGTGGAAAATCGTGGGAGGCAGGTTGGGAACCGCCTGAAAGACGATCGAGCGGCCGTCCGGGCTGAAATAACCTTCGCCGGCGCGCGATAGTCCGAAGGTCACCTGGCGGATTTTTGTCAGATGAACGGCCTCGAGACGAGCCACCTCCTCGGCCGAAAGGGCCGGAGCCGGATTCGACCCGGTCGCAGGGTGCTGTGCGGTCAGGGCCGCCGCGAGGAACAACAGCAAGGATAAGGGCATTGGGCTCGCTCCGACGCTCGCTGGCCAATTCGTAGGGTGGGCTCTAACGACTCAGACCCACCAGCACAATTCCAGTGGTCACTGCCCACCGACGTGCCTAGTATAAGGCGAGACGCGTGGATCGCCAATGGGCATGGGAAAGGACGAGAACCGGCCGTGCGTATCTATACCAAGGCGGGCGATGACGGGATGACGGGCCTCCTGGGAAGCGGTCGCGTGCCCAAGGACGACCCCCGGATCGAGGCGTACGGCACGATCGATGAGCTGAATGCCGTGCTGGGGCTGGCCCGGACGCAGGGGTTGGATCCCGCCGCCGACCGATTGGTTGCGCAGCTCCAGAACGACTTGTTCGTCGTCGGCTCGGCGCTGGCCGACGCCTCGCCCCAAGGCCCGTTCCACAACGCCGTCACCGCCCGGCACGTCGAGCAGCTCGAAACGGCGATCGACGCGCTGGAAACCGAGCTTGCGCCCCTGGTCCAGTTCATTCTGCCGGGCGGTCTTGGAGCGGCCGCGCAGATCCACCTGGCGCGGACGGTCTGCCGCCGCGCCGAGCGCTTGATCGTCAAGCTGTCGCACCGGCCGGATCAAGACGTTCCAAAACCATTGATCGCCTACGTGAATCGCTTGAGCGACCTCTTGTTCGTGCTGGCACGCGTCGTGAATCACCGCGCCGGTATCTCCGACACCCACTGGAAAGGCATGGAGCATGGAGCCATCGACGACGCTCTCGACCGGTGATCTCCGCGGCAAGGTCGTGCTGATCACCGGCGGCCGCCGCGTCGGGGGCGAGCTGGCCTTGATGCTGGCCGCCCGTGGCACCCACGTCGCGATGACCTTTCACACCAGCCGGGCGGTGATCGAGCGGACGATCGAGAGCGCCCGGGCGCTCGGTGTCGCCGGCCTGGCCGTCGCGGCCGACCTGTCGCGGCCCACACAGGCTGAGAACGCCGTCAATGAGGTCGCCGGCCGCTTCGGGCGGCTTGATGCGCTTGTGAGCATGGCGAGCGTGTACCGCCGCACGCCGCTGGCCGATCTCTCCCCGCGCGATTTCGACGACATGATCGCCGCCAACCTCGCCGCCCCGTATCACACGGCCCTCGCCGCTGCCCGGCTCATGCTCGCCCAGCCCGGCGAGGACGGAATCAAGGGAAAAATCGTGGTCATGGGCGACTGGGCAACGGAACGCCCCTACAAGGACTACCTTCCTTACCTCGTTGCCAAGGGGGGGTTGACGACCATGACCCTTGCCCTCGCCAGGGAGCTGGCCCCCCATATCCCCGTCGCGATGATCCAGCCGGCCATGATCGAGCCGCCCGCCGACTTGACCGCGGACGAAAAACAGGCCGTCCTGGCCCAGACCCCGCTCCAACGATTCGGCTTGCCAGCCGACGTGAACCGGCTCATCCTCTATTTGCTCGAAGGGACGAACTTCGTCACCGGTGCGTGCTTCCGCGTCGATGGAGGAAGATTCCTGGGTGTGGGTTGATGAGTCTTCCGGTTTGGGAGCCGGTGAGTTCGGACTCGAAGCCGGCCCGAGCGGCGGCTCCTGTCATTTTCCCGGGGAAGCGGGCTCGGCAAACAGCTCAACATGGACGGCTTGATCATCGACCACCAGGGCCGAGCCAAAGAGTCCCGGTGCTTCGAGCCGGAAATCGCGGCCCAGTCCTGGCGACGGGAACGGCTCGGCTCTCGCCACGGCGGCCGAGTGGACCCAGCGGGACACCACCTCAGCAGTCGTCGTCTCCGTCAAGCCGGTCTCGAGGGCGTCGAGCGCGTAGGCCCGCACCAGCTTGCTCCAGAGCTTGGACAAGGTCGCCGGCCGGTCGAACAGGTCGGCGCCGGCGATCTGTCCGCCGACCGCGAAGATGACTCCGTGACAACCATCCGGCGGGCTCATCCGCCCGACCAGCTCGCCCAGCCGCGTTTGATGGTCCTTGTAAACCTGATCGAATGCCTGCGAAGGAGATGCGGAGCCCATCGCCCCCAGCTTGCGCGCGACCTCGCCCCAGACAGCCCCTTGATCAGACGACGGCTGACCTGAGTCGCGGTAATTCTTGCCGGTCTGTTTCGATAGCATTTTCCGCAGCAGGCCGTGCGAACTGGTCCCGCCACTGGCGAACTTGGCCGACCGGTAATTCCACCGCCCCGCCTCGACGCAACTGACCGGTACTGACAGGGTCGTCTGCGCCGGCGCCATGATGCTCACGTTGAGCACGCGGTTCTGCTTGGAGCCGATGAGCTGCTCCCCGGCCATGAGAAATGCCATGGCGTCAGCCCGGTTCACCACTTTCAGCGTCGGTACGCTTCCTCCCTCGGTGACCTCCGTGACCTCCAAGGTACCAGCCGCCAGGGCCTCGTCGAGCGTGCTATAGCTCAATGTTGATTCCGACTGCCAGCGCAGCCCGAAGACCTGAAGGCCCGAATCTTGCTGGGGCTCCATCACTTGCACAGTCTGCCACAATTCACTCAAGGGTCGAGTCATCGCCTGATCTCCTCATTCGATTTCGTTTGCCCGTTGGACGGAACCGGCAGAGCCGATTCCCAGAGCGTCGATCCGCCTGAGCGGACAATGCGTTTTTCGTCCCAACATGCCGAAACCCATTTTTCGGTGGTTTCGCCTCGGTGACGGCGTTAAAGTCAGAGAGCGACAGCCAGCTCACCTCGAGAGCCAACTCACGCGTAAAGCTCCTCCGCAACTTGGGGAGGTCAGCCGATCTGGATCGAATTCGTGGCGCCCACAAAAATCGATTTCGGGTATCGGGAGCGGATCTTTACAGATTGAGTAGGGGAAACCATCCATCAGAAGCGATCCACGATTCGGGATCACCTGGAGATCGCCATGACCTCGAGACGACCCTCGTCCGCCGTTCTTGACGGCCCTCGGCCCGAGGCCGAGAATTCGAAGCTAAAGGGTGCAGCGCTAACCCGTTCGGCGATGTCCGAGGGTTCGATGACGCGGGCAGTTGCCGATTTGCGCGCGCCGGACCAGTGCGTTCGCGATGAGGCTGCGCGGCGCATCTGGGAGCGGTTCGCCCAGCGACTCTGCGCCCTGGTGCGGCACCGGCTGAACGCCAAGATCCGGGTCCGAGAAGATGAAAACGACATCGTCCAGAGCATGTTCCAAAGCTTCTTCGCGGTCCAGCAGAATCAGGGCTGCCCGCTCTCGAACCGGGAGGAGCTCTGGCGGTTCCTGGTCTGGATGACCATGTGCAAGGTGGCCAACACGGCGCATCATCATCAGCGCGCCCGCCGCGATATTCGCCGCGAGCGATCGCTGGCACCTTCCGGAGGAGAACTCGATTTCAGTGCGAGCGTGATTGCGGAGATCGCCGACCTCACGGCAATCTCGCCCGAAGACGAGGCCATCTCACGCATCGAGCTTGCCCGGATTCTCGGCCGGCTTCGCAAAGACCTGAGGCAGATCATCGTCTGGAAGCTCAAAGGCTACACCAACGCCGAAATTGGGCGGAAGATCGACCGCACCGAGCGCACCGTGGAGATCAAGATGCGGCTGATCCGGCAGACCCTCGGGCGCGACCCGGGGGTGCGAGACGAATTGGCGGGCAACAGGAGCCACGGGTCAACTCCTACGACCGACCACTCGGTTTGATCCTCATCGTGTTTTCTCAAGGGACCACCCGTGTCACGCGGCGAGGTTGAGCCATGTCCTATGCCCCACTCGATGCCCTGGAGCGAATCGCCGACATCGCCGACCGCTTCGAATCGGCCTGGCGGAAGGGCCAGCGGCCCCGGATCGAGGAATTCTTGGATGCCGGCCCCGATCCACACCGCCCCGAATTGTTGTGCAGCCTGCTCGGCATCGAGCTCGAGATTCGCCTCCAAGCGGGGGAACGCCCTCGCCGGCAGGAATACCTGGATCGGTTTCCTCAGGACCGTGCGTTGCTCGCTGATGCCTTTCCGGCCACGTTTCCCGATGCTCCCGCGTCGCCTGACGCCGAGAAAGTGAAAGAGCCACCCTCCACTTCATCACTGACGATGCCGATCGTTGAAGGGTATAACATCCTGAGATTCCTGGGCTCGGGAGGGTTCAGCGAAATCTGGCTGGCCGAGGACTTGAAACTCTTCCGGCGCAAGGTGGCGCTCAAAATGATCAAGTCGCGCGCTTCCCAGGAGAAGCGCCAGAGCGCCCTCGAAGCCCTCTGTAACGAGGCCAAGCTGCTGGTTAGCATCCACCACCCCAACCTGGTCCAGGTGTTGGGCTGGGTCGAATCCGAGCAGGATCCGGTGCTGGTGCTGCAGTACGTTCTCGGAGGGTCGCTGGCCGACCGGCTGGTTCGAGAAGGACCGCTCGAATGGCAAACGGCGGCCCGTTACGTGGCCGACGTGGGCGAGGGGCTGCTGGCGGTGCATGCCAAGGGCATCGTCCACCGCGACGTCAAGCCGGCTAACATCCTTTGGGACCCGGAGATCGACGAGGCGCTCTTGACCGACTTGGGCGTGGGGGCCCGGTTGGGCGATGCTACCGACCTGGCCGGCACGATCCCCTACATGGCTCCCGAGGCGTTCGCCGGAAAAGTCAGCCCGGCCCTCGACGTCTACGGCATGGCGGCGACCTTGTATACCCTGGTCACGGGACACAAGCCGTTCGCGGGCCCCACGATCGCGGACTTATACCTTACGCGGCCATAAGTGCGACATCATCGAATTGCTGGAAATTGAGCGTCATCAACGAGGCCAGTGGCTCGGCATACTTGGTCGTCAGACCGTCCAGAACCTCTTGGATGGCGGCTTGAAAGTCACGGAACGT
>JBIOJM010000373.1:0-9690 GCA_044450785.1 Isosphaerales bacterium | reverse complement strand
GCGTTCAACGTGCCGGTCTCGACGTCGATGATGCCCGAGGCGGAGTTGTTCACCGGGACACTGATGTTGATGTTCGTCCCCGACGACATGCGGATCGTGCCCGCGTTGTTGACCGCGCCGGTGCCGACGATCGGTAACGAGTAGTCATGAAGGTCGATCAGTCCGGTCGCCTGGTTGTTCAGCAGGCCTCCCGAACTCAGACTGACCTGTGCGCCGCTGCCGAGAGCGAGGGTCCCCGTGTTGTTCCATGTACCGGACAGATAGGCCGTACTGGCGCCGATGGTCATGACGCCGTCATTCGAAACGTCCGCGGTCCCCGAGATGGTCGAACCTGACCAGCTATTGTTCCCCTTGAGCGTGATCTCGCCGTTGGCGACCAGGGTCCCTCCGCTGAGGTTGAGCGTGCCGTCGAACTCCGACGCCGCGTCGACCTCCAGCGAGCCGCCCGTCAAGGAGAGCTGGTCCTTGCTGCCATTGATGCTGTTGACGGCGCTGGTTCCCGACGAATACGTGATCACGTAAGAGCCGGACGGGCCATCGAGGTTCACGTCGTCGCCGGCGCCAGGCACCTTGCCGGTGCTCCAGTTGGCGGCCGTGTTCCAGTCTCCGTTGCCCGCCAGGATCCACGACACGTTGGCGAGAAGGGTTCGCGGTTCCAGGGATTCGATCAGCTCGCAACGGTAATTCCGACGGAAGACCCGGGCCCGGCGTAGGCGTCTCGAGCCAAGGAGAAAACGACGTGGATTTGGCGTGGACATGAGTGGCTCCCAGGGAACAGGTGAAACAGGCGCATGGCGGCTTCGGCCTTGGTCCCGACTCTGGCATATATGCGCAGGTTTGGCCGATCTATCCCGAGTGGGAAAAAAAGAACGTGGCAGACTTGACCAAATTGACGAAGTGGATGCATCGTTGCAATACTCGGTCGTTTCGGGGAAAATGAGGTCGTTGCGTGCAAGATCATCGCCGCTGATGGGAATAGGGATGATGGCAGAGCCGGAACCCGGGCCGACGCAGCCGAGCTTGCTGTTGCGCATCCGGGACGCATCTGACGTGGAGTCCTGGCAGACCTTCGTTTCGGTCTACGCGCCCTTGATCTACCGATCGTGCCGCCGCCGCGGGCTTCAGGACGCCGACGCCGCGGATGTGGGCCAGGAAGTCCTGGCCCAGGTGGCGCGGTCGATTCGTGACTTCGAGTACCAACCAGGAGTGGGCCGGTTCCGCGACTGGCTCGGTGCGGTCGTGAGGAACAAGGTCTCCCGGTTCCTGGAGAACGAAGTTCGGGGAGTGCGCGGGGTATTGGTCGACAGATCCGTGGAGAACCTGGGCGCTTCCGAGGCCGACGGTGAGTGGGTTGCCGAGTTCCATGCCCACCTCTTGAGCGCAGCGCTTGATCGCATCCGGGATCGATTCGAGCCGCCAACCTGGAGAGCTTTTGAGGGGGTCTGGCTTGACGACCGGGCGTCGAGCGATGTAGCGCGCGACCTGGCACTACCGATCGAGGCAGTCTACCTGGCCAAGTCACGCGTGCTCAAGCGGCTTCGTGACGAGCTGATGCTCCTGGCCGAAGACCTGCCCCATTACGTTCCACTCAACTGAAGGCCGGCAACGCCGGCAGGGACCGGCCGTGACGCACTGCCCCACTCCGCACGAGCTTGACGAGTTCCTTGCTGGCGAACCTCCCGCTGGTGTCCGTGCGCAGTTGAGCGCTCACCTGGAGGGGTGCGCCAGTTGCCGGGAAGCGCTGGACCGGATCTCCGACGAACCCGACCTCCGGGAGTGGGCCAGGGATCTCCCTCCAACCGAGCCCGGCGCGACGGACGGCCCGGGACTCGCCCGACTGCTGGAGATGGGCGCGAAGATGAGCACGGAATGCGTCCTGGCCGAGGGACGCGCGGCCGAGCCGCCCACGCTCGAGTTCCTCGGGCGGCCCCGCCATGAAGCAGACCTCGGCACGCTGGGCCCCTATCGCGTGCTCGAGCTCCTGGGCTACGGGGGAATGGGGATCGTCTTCCGGGTGCGCGACGACGTGCTGGACCGGGTCGTGGCTTTGAAGGTCCTCCGTCCGGCCCTCGCTCACGGACGCGACCGGGCGCGGTTCGTCCGCGAGGCCCGCGCTGCGGCCCGAGTGCGGCACGATCACGTGGTCGAGGTCTACTCCGTCGCCAATCCGGGCGATGGTCTTCCTTACATCGTGATGGAATGCCTGGACGGCCCCACGCTGGCCGAGGCGATCCGGCGGGCGGGGCGCCTGGGCCCTCGTGAGGCCGCCAGCGTGGCTCTGCAGGTGGCCGAGGGACTGGCCGCGGCCCACGCTGTTGGTCTGGTCCATCGCGACATCAAGCCGTCCAACGTGATGCTCGACCCGGCCAAGAGACGGACCAAGATCACGGACTTCGGTCTTGCTCGACCGGCCGGGCAATCGAGCGAAGTGACCCAGGATCGTGCAGCCGTCGGCACGCCGGCTTACATGAGCCCCGAGCAAGCCCGGGGAGAAGCCGTCGACGCGCGGTCCGACGTCTACAGCCTGGGTGCCACCCTCTACGAAGCGCTGACCGGCGAGCCGCCATTTCGCGGCACCGCGGGTTCGGTGCTCCGCCAGGTGATCGACATGGACCCGCGTCCGCCGCGCCGGATCAATAGCGCGCTACCCCGAGACATCGAGACGATCTGCCTGAAGGCGATGGCCAGGGACCCTGCCGCACGGTATCCGACCGCCCGCGATCTGGCCGACGACCTGGGACGCTTCCTCCGGGCAGAGACGATCCTGGCCCGGCCCGCCGGGATTCTGGAACGGACCTGGAGCTTCAGCCGCCGCCGCCCACTGGTTGCCGGGCTGGCGGCGTCCCTGACCGTCGTGTCGCTCACCGGCCTCGCCGGGGTCGTCTGGCAATGGCGGCGAGCCGAGGCCCAGCGGGCACAGGCCGAGCACAATTTTCGCGAGGCGCGCCGCCTGGTCGACGCGTTCTACACCCGGACTTTCAGCGAGCCCATGTTCTTTCGGCCTGGCCTGGAATCGGTTCGCCGCGAGATGTTCCGCGATCTGCTGGGCTATTACCGCGACTTCCTCCGCCAGCGACGCGACGACCCCTCGCTTCAGGCCGACCTGGCCGAAGCCTGCTACCGTGTGGGCTGTCTGACGACCGAAGACGGCGACCGGTCCGACGCCATCGCGGCGTTCCGTCAGGCCGAGTCTCTGTTTCAGGCTGCGGTGGGTCGCGACCCGGCCGACCGCGGCGCACGCATGAGGCAGGCGGCATGTCTGGACCACATCGCGCGCATGGAGACCCAGCTCGGCCGCCTGGAGACGGCGGTGCGCGGTCACGAGAAAAGCAGCAAGCTGTTCCGCAAGCTGGTCGAAGAAGCGCCCCAGGATCGCGAGGGCCGGCGCAACCTTGCGGGAAGCCTGGGCAACGTCGCGAACCTTCGCTCGCTGCTGCACGATGCACCCGGGTCCCTTCTCGCCTACAGAGAGGTACTGCGGATCCTCCAGCAGCTCGTCGTCGAAGCACCCTCGGTGCAAAGTTACCGCGACGACCTGGCCCTCACGTTCAACAACCTGGCGTTACGGGAAGAGGACCCCCAGGACCGCGCCCGGGACTTGCGCAAAGCGATCGAGCTCCGCGAGCAGCTTCTGGCGCTGGATCCCACCAACTTGGTCCGCCGCCGTAACGTGGCCCGTTCGTGTCAGAACCTGGGCCTCATCGTGTATGATCTGGGGCGACATTCCGAGGGGGTAGAACTGCTCCAGCGGTGCTGCAGCCTGCTCGAAGAGGTCGTCAAGTCCGAACCCACCAGCATGATGTTTCAGTGCGATCTGGCCCAGGGCTACCTCAACCAGGGCCATGTTCTGGGGCACGCCGGCCGGCTCGATGAATCGGTCCGCAGCGGCCGCCGGGCCAGGGAGATTTATGAGAGGCTGCTGGCCACCCAGCCCCGGCTGGACGTGGCCCGGACCGGGCTGTCGACGGCCTTGATCAACATCTCCGAATCCCTGAGCCGGAAAGGCCAGTTCGCCGCGGCCGTTGAGCCAATCGAGAAGGGCGTGGAAATCGCCAGGGTGCGCGCCGCGGAGCTGCCTGGGGACAGCGAGCGCAAGGCCGCACTCGCCGAGAGGCTCGCCTACCTTGCCGGCGTGTGTCGTGAACTTGGCCGGGTCACCGACGCAGCAGGCTATGAGCGCGAGGCCGCGGCACTGCGGCAGACGACCGATAAAGGGGTCAAACAATAAAGGGCTCAGGAGCCGTTCTTGGATAAAATGGAAGAGAAACCTGTGCGGCGAAGCATCCAACGCGGTCAGCCCTTCGGAGCGGCGCCGCGGCAGGCCGAGGTCGCCGCTCGCCTCCGCCTGGAGTCGCTGTTCCGCCCCCGGGGGCGTCCCCGAACGAAGACCCAACACGGCTCCTGACCCCTTTGCGCTGGCCAAGGGCCTGGAACTGCCGCCTCGGCCTGTGTAAGGTTGAGTCGGATCGGGGAGGTCTCGAGCACTTGAGTTGAAGGGGACCCTCTCCTTTTCCGGCTGGCGATGCCGCGGAGACGGTGCATGCCCCTGGAAGCGATTGGCCCGATGATGCGGCGCGCCTTGGAGGGGGGCTATGCCGTCGGCTACTTCGAAAGCTGGAACCTTGAATCGCTTCAAGGCGTGGTCGACGCCGCCGAGCAGGCCCGTTCGCCGGTGATTCTCGGTTTTAACGGTGCTTTCTTGAGCGGTCCGCGCCCCGTGGCTGAACGACTGGCCCTGTATGCGGCCCTGGGTCGAGCGGCTGCCCAGTCTTCACTGGTACCCTGCGGTCTGATTTTCAACGAGTGCCCGCGCGACGATTGGGTCGTCGCGGCCATGGACGCGGGATTCAACCTGGTCATGCTTGCCGATCCCGAAGCCGCTTACGCGGAATTGATCGACCGCGTCGCCGCAATCACTCGACTCGGCCACTCTCGGGACATTGCCGTCGAAGCCGAGGTCGGCGAACTGCCGCTCGGGGCGGCTGGTGGCGCTGGTCCGGCAAATCGCGGTACACCCACCGACCCGGCGACGGCCGCCGCGTTCGTCGCGGCGACGGGGATCGACCTCCTGGCCGTTAGCGTGGGGAATGTCCACATTCAGACGACCGGAGAACAGGGCCTTGACTTGAGGCTGCTGGCGGAGATCCACCGGCGGGTACCCGTTCCCCTTGTCCTGCACGGCGGCACGGGGATCGCCGCCGGAGCCTTGGGCGAGGCCATCACGCTCGGCGTCGCCAAGGTCAATTTCGGCACCTATCTCAAGCAACGCTACCTCAAGGCAATGCGCGCGGCACTCGGCCGGGACTCTTCCGATCCACATCTGCTGCTCGGGATGGGAGGACCGGAGGACGCGCTCGTGGCAGGGCGCCTCGCGGTTCGCGACGCCGTGCTCGAACGCATCGACTGGCTTCGCTGCCGCGGGAAAGCCTTTGGGTAGTGGTGAGCGGGGTGCGGGGAGTGGCAAGCCGCAGCCGCCTACTGCCTACTGTCTACTGTCTACTGTCTACTGCCTACTGCCTACTGCCTACTGCCTACTGATTCCGGGGATCGATGATGGATGTCGTGATGCGAATGCCTGACCTGTCGACGGTGGACGACACGGTCACTGTGGTGGGTTGGTTGGCCGAGATAGGCCAGACCGTGCGGCGCGGCCAGCCGTTGTTGGAGGTCGAGACCGACAAGGCGATCCTGCCGGTGGAGTCGGCCGTGACCGGGACGCTCCTTGCCATCGCGGTTTCCGCCGGCGGAGAAGCGACCTCCGGCCAGGTCATCGCGACATTCGAGGTCGAGGAGGAAGCACCGGCTAATCTGGCCACTCGCCGGGATCCCGCGCCGGCCTTGGACGTTCGATGCGATCCGGGCCCGGTCGGGCCCGTGGCCGTGCCCGAACGTGGAACAGCGGGCATCAGCACCGGTCCCGCCGCGGTGACCGGTGCGCAGCGCGTCTCGTTCTTCGCGCGGAACCGTCAGGTTCAGGCCGCCTCGTCACGCCCGGTGAGCCCCTCGGATTACACGCGCGACTTCTTGCTGATGCTTCACCGGCGCATGGTCTTGATCCGCGAATTCGAGGAGGGGGTCAAGTTCCTGTTCCTGGAGGGGGCGATGCCGGGCACGATCCACCAATGCCAGGGGCAGGAAGCGACGGCCGTCGGTGTCTGCGCGGCCCTGGACGAGAGTGATTTCATCACTTCCACCTTCCGGGGCCACGGGCATGCCCTCGCCAAGGGGCTGACGACCGAGGAGCTGCTCTTCGAGTTGTTCGGCGCAGCCACCGGCTGCTGCCGGGGCAAAGGCGGGTCCATGCATGTGGGGAACATGGACAAGGGGATGGTCCCCGGCATCGCGATCGTTGCCGGTGGCGTTCCGCTCGCCGCCGGCATGGCGCTGGCGTTCAAGATGCAGAAGAGCCGGCGGATCGTCGCATGCTTCTTCGGCGACGGCGCCGTCGCCGAGGGGGCATTTCACGAGGGTGTGAACCTGGCCGCCATCTGGGACCTTCCGGTCCTCTTGGTCTGCGAGAACAACTTGTACGGCGCGTCGACGCGGGTCGATGGCGTGATGCGCAACCCGCGGATCGTCGACCGGGCGGCCGCGTACGGCATCAAGGGCGAGCGGGTCGACGGCAACGACGTCCTGGCGGTCTACGAGGCAGCCAGGTCGGCCGCGGACGACTGCCGGCGCGGCCGGGGACCGGTGTTGCTCGAGCTGCTCACCTATCGCCGCACCGGCCACTCCCGGCGCGACGCCTGCCACTATCAACCCAAGGAGGAGCGCGAAGAATGGTTCGGCCGCGACCCGATCGACCGGCTGGAGCGGCTGCTTTGCGAGCGCGAGCTTGCCGGCCAGGCCGAGCTCGACGCAGTCCGGGCGCAAGCCCAGGCCGGGTTCCGAGCGGCCGTCGAGGAGGCCCGCAGACAGCCGTTGCCGACACTCGATGACCTGACGACGGATGTCTTCGCCTGACTTGCCCGGCTGTATCGGGAAGGAGTGTGCGCGTGGAGTTCAATTGAGCGTAATTTGCCTGACGGTTGGCAAACGAATCGCTATAATTACAAGGTGGTTCGGCTGTGGCAGGATGATCCCGAGGTCTACTTGACCGCGGGCGTCGAGCTGGTCCCGCTGGCACCACTCGCCGCCGTGAGCGTGCCGGACCTGCCCGCCTTGGTGCAGCGCATGGGCGATCGGATCAACCGAGAGCCACCTCCCCTGGCTGCCAAACTTTGGACCGCTACGTGGTTGTTGATGGGGCTCCGTTATTCTGAAGAGCAGGCGATGCGTCTCCTGGAAGGAGTACAAATCATGCATCAATCGACGACATACGAGAGAATCCTCAGGGAGGGCTCGGTTGCTGAAGCTCGCAGGTTCTTAGTCCGTCTTGGTACTCAACAGTACGGAGAACCTGACCCCGCGACTGCCGCTGCCCTGGAAGCAATTCAGGACGTGGACCGTCTCGAATCCCTCGGCGAGCGGATCCTGCGGCCGGATCTCACGAGCTGGGAAGAACTGTTGAAAGGCTCGTAACTTACTTGGAAGGACAAAAGGACACACAATTCACGCGCAGCCGTAAACGACTCGCGGCCAATCATTTCTGAATCATCGCGATCAAGAAGCCGGCAATCCAGGTGCGAGTTTGTGGTGCGCACTTGACTCGCCGCCTGGGTAGTGTTTGTACATCATCCTTGGAGACTTCCCATGACAATCGCTCGCTCGCATCTCGTCGACCCCTGCGTGACCCGGTGGTACCACTGCATGTCAAAATGCGTGCGCGGCGCGGACTTGCTCACCGAGGTGCCCGAGGACCGTAAAGCCTGGATTGAAAATCGGATCGAAGAGCTTGCCCAAATCTTCGCCGTGGCCGTCGGCGGGTTCGCGGCGATGACGAATCACCTGCATTTGTTACTGCGGCTTGACCCGGAGGTCGCCAAATGTTGGTCGGACGAGGAGGTTGTGCGGCGCTGGGGGCGGCTCTTTCCGCCTCGCGATAAATCCCGACAGCCGCTGCCGATTTCCGATGATTGGGTTCAAGCTCGGCTCAAGGACACAGCGTGGGTGGCGACAGCTCGCGAGCGGTTGCAATGAAACCGGGTTGCCATGCGGCTTTCCGGAAAGGGTACAATGAGATGAACCGCACGGTGAGTGTGATCGTTTGCGGTGTCGTCAGAGTGCCCTGTCGTTTCGAAGGGCTTGCCCGAATCGGCGGGGGTAGGTCCGAACGCGAAATCGACCGGGGCCGGGATTCTTGCTGAGTCGTTTACGAGTCCTTCCAGGTGTCGCTTCGAGCGGTTTGTTGTCGGGCGATAGGCACGCGCGATTCGTCCCTTGGCGTGGGGCGTGCCTGCCGCCTTCTTGGGATCCTCGGGTGTGGAAACGGAGGCTGTCACGATCATGGAACGAAGAATGCTCGATCTAAGACCGGGGCCGTTGCCGGCATCTTGTTGTGGGCCAGACGGTAAATTGCGGCAAATGACTGAGGAGGAGCATCGCCAGTACATCGAGTCGGCATTGCGTCGGATTGACGAAATCGAACGGATCCCCGACAATCCGGGCGACCCTCCCGACGAAGAGTGGATGCGCGGCATCGATGCGATGCGTCCCCATCGGCCGCTGTTCAAGGACTATTACTGAGTCATGCGGGAGATTGTGCTTCTTGACTCCGGCCCGCTCGGACTGGCTTGCGGACGTCACGGTTCGCCGATCCCGGATCAATGCCGTGGCTGGTTCCGAGGCTTGATCGCTCGGGGCGTCGTGGTGGTAGTTCCCGAGATTGCCGATTACGAAGTAAGGCGTGAGTTAACACGCATCGGAGCAGTTGCATCCCTTCGCCGGCTCGATGATCTCGTGACATCGGGGGGCTTTCGTACTTTCCTGTGCTTACGCTCGTCTGGCGGCACGCAACCGTGTTCTGGGCCGACGCCCGCCAGCACGGCTTACCAACCGCCTCGCCTGAGGCCCTCGACGCCGACGTTATCGTGGCAGCTTGTGCAGTCACGATCGGTCAACCGGGCGATCAGATCATCGTGGCGACGGAGAATGTGGGTCACCTGGCCCGTTACTGCGACGCGCGGCACTGGACGAGCATTGTTTGAGCTCGTGGTGCGTTCTTCGAGGGGCGCTTCAAGAGCGTGGCGATTCTCGACGACGAATCGCTCCTGGCCGTCTGTGCGTACAGTGATCTGAACCCGGTGGCCGCCGGAATCGCTCTGGTTCCTGAAACGAGCGGGTACACGTCGATCAAAACGCGCGTGGGGCACGTTGAGGACCAGGGCCAGATCGCTCGGCTCGAAGCGGCGTTCAGTGGCAGCGTGGCGGGTTCGCGAGCGGCAGCCGGTCTGGAAGAGTCACTGTCGCTGTGCCCGATTGAGGACCGACGTCAGTTGGATTCGTCTCGCGAAGGCATGCTGGCAGGATTCTCGCTGGGAAGCTATCTCCTTCTGGTCGACTACACCGGTCGGCTGTTCCGCGAGGGGAAGGCCGCCATTTCTCGCGAGCTCGCGGGGATCTTTGATCGGCTCGGAAGCAGCGCGGAGAGCTGGTGGGCGCGATTGGAGAAGCTCAGCCGGGGCCGGCTTCTCGGCCGCTTCTTTGCGGCCAGCCGAGCCCGCCTGCGAGAAGTCGCGACACATTGGGGCGTGCACCACCTTGCCAACCTGGGCGGGTGCCCGGCGCGCTAAGACAGTCGAGCGTCGGGGC
>JBIOJM010000372.1:0-9727 GCA_044450785.1 Isosphaerales bacterium | reverse complement strand
GTGTTGTGGCTGGTACCATCCGGCTCGACGGTGTCGTTGCAGACGACCAGATACATGCCGTGCTTGGCCGCCGCCCGGCCGAGGCGGTCGAGCATGCGGTTCACCGCCTGGGGCAGCACGTCCTTGAGTGCCGCCCGGTTGGCCATCTCCCACTTCAAGAGACCCAATGTGTCCTCCGGGAGGGCCAGCGCATCGCAGCCGGCCCCGCCGGCCTTGGTGACGATCTTCTCCAGCTCGGTGAGGGACTTCTGCACTTCAGCAAGTACGTCCGCGGGCTTCAGCCGGAAGTCGATCGTGCGGTTCCTCGGTTGGGCTGCGGCGATCCGCACCGTTGGCTTGCTCCGCGGCACGGCAGGAACATCGCCGGCGCTCGCCCGGGAGCAACCCAAGCGGCAATCATTGAGCCCCAACGACAACAAGCAAACGACGACGAGCCCACGAAGAATTGTCTGGTTCATTCTCTTCGAACCCCTTGACCCACTAGGATCTGATTGCGTCGCTGTACAGAGCGGCGTAATAGGCATTGACCGCCTCCACGATTTGATCGAGGACCTCACGGTTGAGCAGGACGCAGTCGGCCTTCTCCTTGTGATACTTCAGCCGAAACCGACCCTTTTCGACCACCGGCTCCGACACCCAAGTGAAGTAGCCCTGATTGTTCTCCATCGTGAAGTAGAAGAGGCAGAATGGAATAGCGGGCTCGCCGTAGGTGTTGAAGAATCGGCGAAGACTCAATGTCAATTTGCCATTAGCGTCCTGCACGGTAACGGGCGCCTTCGTCCCCTGGAGGTAGACCCCGAACTTCTTCCAGCCGGACGGTTCCCCTGCTTCGGTGATCTCGACCAGAAGGTCCGTGACCTGATGGCCTTTACGGGTTTCCCGGTGCACGGTCAGATCCGGTCGACGCGTCAAGTGCATGATCGCTAGCGACTCGACTCGTTCGGCGATGAAAGGGTCCGATTGTTTGCTCGCCATGCCCCCCCCCCTAAATGGTGAACGCAGAATTGTTCAGAGTCGACTGATCGTCAACCGACCCGGACTGCCCTTGCCTCCGCCTACGTCAGGAGGTCGCGGAACAAGAGGCGATATTGTAAGTCTTGGTCGAGCCGAATCTTGGCGTTGGGCGGCAGTCCCGCTTGCGGCGTCCAGTTCTGCCAGAGCAGCCGCGCGGCGCCCTCGGTGCTGGCGACGGGTAGAGCCGGGGCATTGGGGTGTATCGAGCTGAATAGGCTCCACTCCTCGTCCAGGCCGTCCATCCCGCCGATGAACACAGCGGCGGCGAAGGGCTCCGACCGGATCATCTCGTTTCGCATGAGAGTCAGGCTAGCGAGCCTGTCGCCGGGGACCTCGTTCGTCCAGATCAGGTTCTTGAACTTCTTGGCCACGTCCGGGATTCGGCTCTCGAAGAATCGCGATTGATAGATATGCACGTTGTCAGTCGCGTTCAAGTCCCGCGCGGCGTGTTCCACGAGGGGCGAGATCGCGGGGTGCCCGCCGAAGATGAGCATTCGGTCGCGGACCGTCTCCGCCACAAGGGCACGGACTGCCTCGCGGATCGCCACCGGATCCGGCACGTAGCGGTCAAGCTCACGCTCCGGCACGCTCGCCGAAAGGAAGATTGCACTCTTGTTCATGGGTTTTCAGCCAGTCCTGCAGGTGTTCGGTTCGGAGAGTCTTGAGCTGGAGGTTATCGTTCAGCCAGCGCAGGTGCTTGAGCCGATCATCGAGGATCCCCAGACCGTCGTAGAGGACCCTGTAGACGCCGATGTCGCCGGCCGGAGTCGCGCCGCCCTTGCCCTCGAGGATCCTCCTCTCCTGCTCGTAGATGACCCAGGCATCGGGCAGCCCGACGATCGGAAAGAACGTGGAGATGACACGGCCGTCCTTCAGGATCTCCACCGGGCCGGCGGGCCGGACATTGACCGCCAGGTCGAACCGTGAGGCCTCCGCGCGCACGTAGGATACAACCCTCATCCGCCGGGCGCCAAGGGAGCGGATGCGAGCCTGCTCGGCTCGGTCCGCTACCTCCTTCAGCGCTCCCGCCTTGAGCGTCGCGTCGGGCCCGATCGACTTCCCCGGGTCCTCGAAGTGCTTCGGCTCGAGCCCGTATCGAAAGCTGAACTCGGTTCCCGGCGTCGCCAGGAGCTTGACGCCCGTGGGTTCGTTTGGGTCCGGCTTCGTCCACGCCACTTGGAGGACCCCGAGGCCCAACTGGTTCACCATGTCCAGCTCTTCGTGGACCCAGACCGAATCGAGGGCGTGGGGACTGTCCAGCAGGATGACGAGGTCAATGTTGGCGAGGCGCTCGTGCAGGACGTCCTGGAAGGCGACCCCGCGCTCCACCGAGGCGGTGTCGAGGAAGACCTGATAACCGCGGTCGAACAGGATGTGAGCGAGCTGCTTGGCGATCCCCGCCGAGTCGCTCCGCTTGTAGCTGATGAAGGCCTGACGAAGCTCGCGCGTCAGGCCAAAGGCCTTCAGGATGTCGCCCGTCAGGCGGGCGTCGCCCCACTCGATGCCGTTGACCGGCTGCAACGGCCTGGGAATCTTCTTCGCGAAGACGTCGAGGCTCTCGACGAGCGGAAACAGCGCCGCGCCCATGGCCAGCAGCGAATCAAGGGCCTCCGTGTGCTCCGCCTCGCCCTCGAACGGGGAATCCCCGCCATACCAGAGGCCGACAACGCTGCACTTGGCGTTGAACTGCGAGCGCTGGTCGACCCCCAGGATGGCGAGGTCGCACGCCGGGTCGAGGTCGAGTTCCCGGAAACCGTCCAAAAGCTCTTCACGCACACGGTCCTCAACGAGTTTCGCGTTCGGACCGAGCGCGATCAGTTGATATTGCAGTGGCACGGCTGTCCCCCCGGGCGGAGGCGGAATGGCTTTTTTCGGCGACGCCTGGGTCTGCGCTCGGTTGCAGCGCGGTTAGAGGCCGGCGCCCTTCCTGTTCTTCTCGTTCCGTTCCTTGGTGGGACAGAACTCCACGATCACGTCGGTCCCCAGGTCGGAAGCGTCGAACTCAATCTGGAATTGATTGGGGTCGACATTGGGCCGGCGCACGCCATTGACGACGACGCCGACGACCTCGAGCTCGCCGGGCGCGGTGAAGTCGGGCAAGACGTTGATCGACCGCTGCCCACTGTTGGCATGGGGCTTGAAATGCTGACAGAAGACGTTGTCCTCACGCCTTTGCTTGTAGAGGAATGTACGGTTGTAGGTATGGGCGAGATAATTGAGCTCGAAGGCATGATATCCTGCGACATCGCGCCCGCCCTTCTTTCCGTACTCCCCCTCGATGACTGGAACTCCATTGTCGGTGAGTCGGAAGAAGACGCCCCACCGGTCCCGATCGAGGAAGAAGAGGTTCCAGAACGATTCCAGCTCCTGAGCGAGTTGGAGGTATTCCGGCTTGGAGGTATAGCCGTGGAGGATCAGGTAGGCCAGTATGGCTTGCTCTTGCTGCCAGAAATCCTTGGTGTTGCCCCAGTTGATTTCGACCGGACGGCCATCTCGGGGGTTGCGCTCGACCATGTCCCAGCAGCCGCTGCGGAGCTGGTCGATTCCGGCCTTGGCCATGGTTTCACCCAGCCGATCGGCCAGACTCATCATTTTCGCGGCCTGGTCGGGCTTGCCCGCCGCAAGATAGTAGCGGGCGATGCGAGTCAGGTTCCAGGCGATCTTGAGGTTGTGGCCGACGATGGCCCGGTTCTTGTTCTCGCGATAAGCTTGGTTGGGGTTCCATTTCTCATCGAATTTCTCGTTGACAAACGGAACCTTCGGGTCGGGATCGGGGAACTTGTCAACAATCAGGTGGGCCGTGCGATCGAGAATCCGCAGGCAGGTCTCGCGGAAGGCGGAGAGATCTTGCTCTCGGCCCTTGGGCAGAGGATCGAGCGCGAGGACCAGGTTGACCAGGTAGGCCGGGATGTGGTCGCCGACCGAATTCCAGTTCTTCTGGGCAGAATTGTCACCGAGGGCGGGACTGCGGCCGCTGAAGGTCACCGGGTCGATGTGGGAGAAATAGCCGCCATACTCCGACTTGTCGAGGAAGAACTCCTCGATCGCCGCCACGGTACGTCGGATGTCGTGAAGGACATGCCAGTCGGCTGTGATCCGGTAATACTGGGCGAGCCCGGCCATTGAGTATATCTGTTCATATGCCGAGATCGTGCCATCATGCTCGGGATTCTCCGACGCCATGATCAACTTGGTTCCGTAACGCCCCTTGCGGCGGCCGTAGGCCCAGAAGCAGAAACGCCCATCCGCGCTGAGGCTTCGGAAAGCTTCTCGCTGAAACTCGACTCCGGCCTTGGCCGCGTTGTAGAAGCGAATGTCTCCGTTCATCAAGTAGGCCGAGGAGAGGCCGTAGATGAATCGCGAGACAGTTGCCATTTCCTGGACGTTGTCGTCGGTCGGCAGGCCGAGGATGTTCAGTTGCGTGCGGTAGAAGGCGGCGAAATCGTCGAGTTCGTAAGACCGGCGATCACCGAAGAGATCATCCAGCCATTTATCTCCCATCGTGCTGATCTGGGTGATCCACCAGTGAGTGTGGTCGAAGAGAAACTGGCCGGTGTGTGAATGAAGCACATGAAATCTCTTGACATCGAACCACTCTCGCCCGCCATGGACCTGATAAATCCCTTCGGCAACGATGAGTCGCCCGGGTATGGCGTACTTGGCCAGCTTCGGCCCCAGCCCTTGAGCACCGGAGTCGACCGGCGCGGCGATCCGGTCCCGGTCAAGACCGTCCAGATTCCTGAGCGCCGGAAAGAAGGTGTCGTCGGCGATCGTGGCCTTGACGACGTCGCCGCCACGGCTCTTCAGCGTGAAGGACGGGGTCGCGCCGCTCGGGTCCACCGAGACAACGGTCCCCATGATGGTCAGTTGCTGCGTGAAATTGCCTAACATCGTGAATCTCCCAAGGCAGTTGAACTGGTCGTGTTGAGGCACGTGGCGAAAGTGGCGTTCGTTCCGAAAACGCAAGAACGAACGTTCGATCAGTGGCGCGTCCGACGCTGGAGTCCTGGTTCCTTGAACAACTTGATCAGATTCGCTTCAAAACGATGAATCCGTTGGCCGGGATCACAGTGCGCAACGCGCCGCCGCCCGAGGTGATCTCGACTCCGTCATTGCCCGCGTCGTCTCCGCCGTAGCGTGCGGAGTCGCTGTTGAAGACCTGCTTCCAGCGGCCGTCGGGGAGCCGCGAATTGGCGATCTCATAGCCATCCCGGAACGGGTGGTTGTTGAGGCTTGCCAGGACTAAATAGTCCTCACCCTCGCCCCAGCGCCTCCAGGCGAGGACCCGGTTGGCGTCGTGCACGTGGAGCATGTCGATGGCGCGGGTCCGCAGCCCCGGACTACCCAGCCTGAGACGGATCAGGTCACGGTAGAACGCGAAGAGGAACTTGCCGGTCGTCAGGCGTTCTCCGTAGAGGTCCTCCCGATTGGCGAAGATGTGGTTGTAGAGGAAATCCTTCTGGGCGCCGATCTCCTCGCCGAACAGAAACATGGGGGTCCCGGCCGAGAGCACGCTGGCGCCGAAGGCGAAGCGGCAGCGGGCCTCCGCGTAGCGCCTCGTCTCGCCGATCAGGGGCGCGCCATTGGAGGCCACGACGATCGTCCGCTGGGTGCCTTGGGCGTTGCCCGCCTCATCGTGCGACTCGTTGTACACGACGTGGTTGGCGCCGCTGTTACTCAGCGTCCCGGCGAAGTAGTCCATGGCCAGGCCGCGGTCGTCGCCGTAAGACGCGTTCTTGATGAGCTTGGCGTAGTCGCTCCCCTTGTCCGTGTCGCCGATCAAGTGGTGGTAGAAATCGGCGTACCAGACTGCGTCGAAGCCCAAGCCGCCGACGTCGGTCGGCTGTGTGACCTTGTCCCAGCCCGAGTGGTCCTCGGCGGTCAGGATCACGTCGGGCTTGATCAGGCGCAACGTGCTCGTCAGCTCGCGGAGAAACTTCGCGCCGATGAGGTTGGCGTTGGGCACGGGCCTCCCGTCGGCGTGCAGGACGTTGTACGAGTGAATCGACGTGGTCTGGTCGACCCGGAACCCGTCGACATGGAATTCCTCCATGAGCATGACGGCGCTGCTGATGAACATCTTCCGGACCGTCTCCTCGTAGAACCGCGGGGCGAAGCCCGTCGACATGTTGTCGACGTAACCGCCGAGGTCCCGGATGCTGGCGTCGACCGCCCGCTGATAAGCGGGGTAGTCGGAGGGGACACCCTCGTACCAGTAGTAGGGGTTCTTCACCACGTCGTTGGTATCGTACCCCCACTCGGCCCGCCCGGCGTTGGGCGTGAAGTGATTGTAGACCACGTCGAAGATGACCGCGATCCCGCGCCGGTGGCACGCCTTGATGAAATACTTGTACTGGTCGCGCCCGCCGCCGCTGTACTCGATCGCATAGTAGTGCGAGGTACCGTAGCCCCAGTTCTCCTCCCCGCTGAACTGGGACATCGGCAGCAACTCGACGGCGTTGACCCCCAGGTCGACCAGGTAGTCGAGGAGGTCGATCGCGTCCTTGAGGGTGCCAGGTCCCTTTTTATCCGGGCCCCCGAGCGCCCCGACGTGCAGCTCGTAGATCACCAGGTCATCGACCCGGCGGGGGACGGGCTTCGCGTTGCCGATCAGGTCCTTCTCGTCCTTCCAGAACTGATCCGCCGTCACCCAGTTCGACTCGGGCCAGCGCCCGTTCGGATCCGCGAAGAATGCGGTGACCTGGTCCGAGTCGACGACGGCCGAACAACTGCCGGGGCCGTCGAGCTTGGTGGTCAGGTCGGAGTAGGGCTTGCCTTCGGGGTCAAACTTCCCACTACCGACCTGGCAGCGCGCATACAGGTCGCTCTTGTAGGCGACCGTCCCGTCATCCTTGGTGATCCGGTACATGTAGGGCTTGTGATCGTAGGCCGCGAAATCCTCCAGCCGGGGGTTGTTCTCAGCCGTGACCCAGACGCCGTCATCCCCCCGGGTCAGCGGGAACGGTCCCCGCTTGGGGTGCATCCCCTGGCCGTCGTCGGCGATGTAGCCGCCGGCGATCGATCCCCCCGGCAACGGCTCGTCTCGCGGGGCCCGCTTGGCGTCGTTGACATCAAAGAACGTGCCGAAGACGACCTCGACCGCCCGGGCGTTGGGTGCCCAGACCGAGAAGCGGATGCCGTCCTTGGCTGCCCCCACGCGGCGGTGCTTCTGCGCGCCCAAGCGGCGGTTGTGGGTCAGGTAGTAACGCTCCTCCTGGACGGCACCACCGTCCCGCGGCCGGAGCGAGAAGGCGCGCGATCGATCGAACGAGGACGGGTCGCGGACCTCGCTGGTGATGCCCCACTTGTCCTTCCCCGCCGCGCCGTCGACGATCACGCCCCAGCGGAACGTCCACCCGGCCTGCGTCTCATCCAGCCCGATTTGGGCCCTGTAGCAGGGGCAGCCGTCCTCGCTGATGTATCTTTCCATCGGGGCCGTGGACCAGTCGTCAGAATACCGGCCCTCGCCGTCCCAGCTCCCGGTGAGGCGGACGTTCTGGAAGACGTCGCGCTTCACGCTTGGGGCGAAGACGAATTGCACGGCGATCTTCGTGGACGCTGGACGGGCCACTCGGCCCGGCTCCAGCTTTGTCATCGTCGCGGGTGTCATGCGGTCGTCCTTTTCCTGGTTCCTGCAACTCGGAGAGGATCTGAAACAGCCAGACGACTGTCGCCTGCCGGCCGAGGGGACTGACTCACATTTCGCATGGCCGGCTCTCCTCTAGCGGGAAGGTGGATTGGCTTCATCGACGTAACCCTGGCTGATCTCCACGATGTTGCCGTCCGGGTCCTTCACCCAGACGGTCCGCCAGCCGGGGATGAAGGCGTCGAAGCTCATCGGGCCGAGGGTAATCACGGCGTCGGCGCCCATTGCCCTAAGCTGGGCCTCGACGTTCTCGACCTGGAACGCGAGGTGGCGCACGCCCGGGAACCAGGGCCCGTCCTCGACGGCGGGCGGGAGAGGACGGCTCGCCCGCGCGCGAAACAGCTCGAGGTACACCGCTGCCGACTTGAGGTATACGATCTGCTCCTGCCCCAGCGGGATGACCCGAGCACGGCGGAAACCGAAGTGCGCGGCGTAGAATCGCTCGGTCGCGAGCGGGTCGCTACAGGCCAGGGCCACGTGGGAGAAGACGAGATTCGATTCCATATCCCAAGGCTCCTCGGAGAAAGTGCACCGCTGTGGACAGGGCCGAGCCTCCGGCCGCGGTGCGTCCCCCCAGCTTACGTGAAGCCACGACGCCCTGGTCGGTCGCCGCGACCTTGCCGCCAGGCCAAGAGAATGTATTGAAGCCGATCACGGGCTGCAAGTGGTCTGTCCCGCCGATTGGCGATTTATAGCGGATTCAGGGATCGTGAACATCGGTAGCCAGCCGGCGAGGCGGAATCAACAGGTTTTCCTGCCGCCAACAGATCGGGGTAGCGATCGATTCTTATTGCGTCCGTGGGAGCCGCCGTGCCATGATAATCATCTTTAACACCGCGCGTCCCACCGCTCGGACGTGAGTTCGTACAGGGTCCGCAGAGGTTCGGGCCGAGCGGGCCCAAAAGGGGTGGATTGGCCATGCCAGGCTATGTGCAAGCCGATCAGCCGGACATCTTCATCAGCTACGCTCACTCCGACGACCTCTTCGGTGCCGCACAACCGGTCTGGGCGCGGTCGCAGCTCCAACTGGCGCGAAAGGTGGCGGCCCTACGGACCAGTGGGTACCTGCCGATCGCCATCTACGAGGGGCCGCCGTCCGAGACCAAGGACCTGCTGAAATTCCGGCTGCCTCACATGGACGTCCTCAACTGTCGGGCGGGGCTGAGCGAGGAGATCTTTCGCTTCCGCAAGGCAGCCGAGCCGCTGCGGGACCGCTTTAGCGGCGACCTCCGCGTCTGGCGTCTGGAGACGCTCAGGCGGTTGGCGCACAAGCCCGAATTGCTCCTGAAGGCGCCGAGGGCCCTGGCGATCAGCCCGGACGGCCGCTGGTGCGCTGCCGGCGGGGGAGGCGACGATCAGCGCGCCGGCTTCCGGCTCTGGGATTTGTCGGCTGATTATCTGCCGCCCCAGGGCGTGGATGTGAAGGACCGGCCCAACGACATCTCGGCCCTCGCCTTCAGCAGCGACGGCCGCCGGCTCGTCGCTTTCAGCGGCCCGCGCGCCGCGACCTGGGACCTCGGCGACCCGTCCCAGCCGCCGATCTCCTTCGGCAACCACGGTGGGTCCCTCAAGAGCGTGGACCTCAGCCAGGACAAGTACCTCGCCGTCACCGCTCTCGACAACAGCGTCCGGATCTGAGACCTCCACCGGACGTCGACGCTGTCCAGTTCGATCATCCTCCGCCACCGCGAGTGGAACACGGTCACGACCGTCGTCGGGCCGACCGGCCGCATAGCCGTCACTGCACTTTCGGGCTACGACAACATAGCGAGGCTCTGGTCCCTCGACACCGAGGACATGATCAAGATTGCCGGCCGCATCGTCGGGCGCAACCTGAGCCTGGCGGAGTGGAACCAGAACCACCCCTTTGGGGAGAAGTACCGCAAGACTTTCCCTGACCTCCCCGTGCCGCCGGACGAGGTCTTCCAGTCCTCCAGCAACGGGTCCCGCTTCGCGGCCTCACACCCGCCTACGAAGCCCTGAATCGCCACCGCGCCGGACCCCATGGCGCACCCGGCCGGGGAGCGCTCACAGGGAGGCGTTTTTCTGACACCTGCCAGCGAGGCC
>JBIOJM010000371.1:0-9739 GCA_044450785.1 Isosphaerales bacterium | reverse complement strand
GCCCCCGCCGCCGGACGCCCCGCCTCCTTACGTCTGAATTGCAGCGTGCCGTCCGCGCGTGCTTGAATCGTGCGTCGCCGTCGCCTTAGAATAGAGTGGTCGTCTGATGCGCTTCGCCAGTCTTGCGCCGGGGTATGCGCGTCCGTCCTCTTGCTCGTGGGGTCGCACCCCGTTTCATAGGTCAGCTAACCCGACAAACAGGTCGACCTGTCGCATGTCTACCGTGGGCGATCGGATTACGCAGCTTCTCGACGAGTTCCGCCACTCGCGCGATGTGCTGGTCACCGAGCTGAACAAGGTCATCATCGGCCAGCGCGAGGTGGTCGATCTGATTTTGGCGGCGGTCTTCACCCGGGGCCACGTGCTCCTGGTCGGGGTCCCCGGGCTGGCCAAGACGTTGATGGTCAGCTCGATCGCCAGGATTCTGGACGTCTCGTTCAAGCGGATCCAGTTCACGCCTGACCTGATGCCATCGGACATCACGGGGACCAACGTGCTGGAAGAGCCCGAGGCCGGCCGTCGTGCGTTCCGTTTCGTTCCCGGGCCGCTCTTCGCCAACATTATCCTGGCCGACGAGATCAACCGAACTCCACCCAAGACGCAGGCGGCCCTGCTGCAGGCGATGCAGGAGCGGGAGGTCACCGTCGGGCAGGAAACGATGCCCCTCCCCGATCCCTTCTTCGTGATCGCCACCCAGAACCCCATCGAACAAGAGGGGACGTATCCGCTCCCCGAAGCCCAGCTCGACCGTTTCATGTTCGACGTCCGGGTGGGCTACCCTTCCCTGGACGAGGAAAAAAGGATCCTCCTGGCCACGACCAAGGGGGAACAGCCCGACTTGAAGAAGGTGCTTTCGGGCAGGGCGATCGTGAACTTGCAGAAGCTGGTCACGTCGGTCCCGGTCTCGGAATACGCGGTCGATTACGTGGCGCGGCTGGTGCGATCGACCCGTCCGGCCGACGAGAAGGCGCCTCAGTTCATCAAGGACCTGGTGGATTATGGCGCCGGGCCGCGCGCCGGCCAGAACCTGATCTTGGCCGGCAAGGCCATGGCGGCGATGGATGGCCGGTTCAGCGTGTCCCTGGACGACATCCGGAAAGTGGCTGTCCCGGTGCTCCGGCACCGGATCAGCACCAACTTTCAAGCGCAGGCGGAGGGTCAGTCGACGGACACCCTGGTGAAGCGCCTGATCGCCGAGATCCGCGAGCCCGAAACGCCGAAATATGAACGCCCGCCTGCAAAATGATCGGTGGGCCGGGAGGGTTGGAGTGGCGGGCACAGCCGAGAAATACCTGAAGCCCGAGGTGATTCGCCAGGTCGCGCGGCTCGACCTGCGCGCCAAGTTCATCGTCGAGGGTTTCATCGCCGGTCTGCATGCCAGTCCGTTCCAGGGATTCTCGGTCGAGTTCTCAGAGCACCGCAAGTACTCACCGGGCGACAACATCGCGGACATCGACTGGAATGTTTACGCCAAGACGGACCGCTTCTACGTCAAGAAGTTCCAGGCCGAGACCAACCTGACCGGGTATCTGGTGATGGACCTATCCGGCTCGATGGGCTACACTTACCGTCAGGAGTTGACCAAGTTCGAGTACAGCATCAGCCTGGCCGCGGCCCTCTGCTACCTGATGATCCACCAGCAGGACCCCGTGGGACTGATCGCCTTTGACCAGAAGGTCCGCCAGAGCCTGGCCCCAGGGAGCAAACGATCCCAGCTCGGTAACATCCTGTCGCTCCTGGCCAAGCTGAAACCGGCCGGGACCACCCAGATCGAGGAAAGCCTGCACCAGGTCGCGAGCATGATCCGGCACCGCAGTTTGGTCATGCTTTTCAGCGACCTCTTGGGCGACCCGGAGACGATCTTGAAGGCCATCCATCGCCTGCGATTCAAGGGACATGACCTGATCATCTTTCACATCCTGGACGAGGCGGAGGCCGAGTTTCCTTTCGAGGGGATGCTTCGTCTCGAGGACAACGAGACCAACGAGACGATCGAGGTCGACGCCGAGGCGATCAAGGCCGATTATCTGGATGAGGTCGAGAAGTTTCGGGCCACGTACCGTAACGACTGCGTCCGGTCTCGCATCGACTACGTTCCGCTGCACACGGGGATGCCCTTCGATAAGGCCCTGATGAGCTACCTGCTCACACGGCAAGCGAGGGCTTGACGGAGTCTAGAACGGCCATGTCATTCTCGTTGATCAACGCGGGTCTGGCCGCCGGGGCGGCGCTGGCGGCGCTTCCCGTCATCCTGCACCTGTTCATGCGCCAGACGCCCAAGCACGTCATCTTTCCCGCGCTGCGGTTGATCCGCGAACGTCAACGGCAGTCGAAGAAGCGGCTCCGGGTCAAGAACTGGCTGCTGCTCCTGGCGCGGATGGCGATCCTGGCCTTGATGGCGCTGGCCCTGGCACGGCCGCGGCTCTACTCGCAGGTCCCCCTCGGTGACGAATCGGTGCCGACGGCCCTCGGCCTGGTGTTCGACACCAGTCTCTCGATGGAGTACAAGGAGAAGGACAAGACCCGCCTGGACGAGGCGAAGCGCCGCGCCAGGGAGATCGTCTCCAAGCTTCCCGACTCGAGCCTGGTGTTCATCGTCGACTCGGCCGAAACGGGCTCCCCGATCGGACTGCCGCCATCGGCGGCGCTGAAGCGCATCGACGGCTTGACGATCCGGCGAGTCAACCGGCCGCTCAATCCGGCGATGGGCCAGGTTTACGCCGCGGTCGCCGACTGCGACCGGCCGACGCACGTCGTCTACGTCCTGACCGACCGGGCCCGCTCCGCCTGGCACGTCGATCGGCCGGCCGAAGGGCTCGACCTGGTCGCCAAGCTCAACTCGAGCAAAGGCTCGAAGCTCCTCACGTTCATCCTGAGCCTGGCTCCCCATGAGATCCAGAACGTCGGCATCGACTCGGCCGAACCCGAGTCGAGCGTGGCCACCCAGGGTCAACCGGTGGAGATTCGCGCTCGCCTGCGCAACGAGGGCCCGCATGCGTCGACCCGCCTGGTCGAGTTCGAGCTCGATGGGATCAAGCGCGACGAGAAATCCGTCGTGATCCCTCCCAACGCGCAACAGGAAGTGACCTTCGTCACGCCGCCGCGGCTGCGAGAGGGCGAGCTCCATCAGGGTAAAATCAAGCTGCGTGGTACTCCGGATCCCTTCGAGATCGACGACGAGCGATACTTCACCTTCAAGGTCCGGCCGCCGCTCAAGGTCCTGGTCGTCTCCGACCAAACCTACGACGCCGAGCACGTCGCCGCCGCACTCGATCCCGACCCGACCTCGTCCACGGCCAGGCCGTACCAGGTGGAGAAGATCCATGCCGCCGACCTGGGCCGCAAATTCATCGGTGATCTTCAGGCCTACTCCTGCATCTTCGTGCTCAACGTCAAGCAGCTCGACGACCCTGATTGGTGGGGCGTGCTCAACCACTATGTCCACGAAGGAGGCGGGCTCGTCGTCGCGCCCGGAAACCGCAGTCTCCCCGCGAGCTACAACAATGTGATCGCCGTCCAGTTCTTGCCGGCTCAGCTCGCCGAGCGTCCCAAGAGGCCCCCGGGGCGAATTACCCTCGGCAAGATCGGCAACATCACCCATCCCTTGTTCCAGCGCTACGGTCAGGACCTGGACGGCATGCTCGCACAAGTACCTGTTTACATTTACTGGCCGATCAAGCAACCCGTGGAGGGGACGCGCACGCTCTTGAAATTCTCCGACGGCGAGCCCGCCCTGGTCGAGCGGTCGTTCAAGGGCAAGAAGACGGGCCGGGTCCTGCTCTGGACGACGCCCCTTTCGCGCCGCCCCGACAGCGGCGGCGACATGCGTTCAGACCCCGGCGCATGGAGCGAGTTCCCCTTCCCGGCGTATGGCTGGTCGTTCCTGGCCCTGATGGATCAAACCGTGCCGTACCTGGCCGGAACGTCGAAGGAACTGCTCAACTTCGATGCGGGCGAGAGTGTACTCCTCAAGCTCGACCCCACATTCCACTTCACGAGTTTCCTGGTCACCGGCCCAAGTCCGGCGACCAAGCCGCGGCTGCTCCCTTCCCCCAGCAGTGAATTCCTGGAGATCGGGGCGCCTCCCGACCTCGGCCCCTGGACGGTCAAGGCCAAGGCGGTCGATAATCGCGAGAAGATGATGGGCTTCAGCGTGAACGTGCCCCGCGGCGAGAGCCAGTTCGCGCCTCTGGAGAAGAACGATCTCGACAGCATCTTCGGCAAGGACGGCTATCTCCTCGCGGAGGATGCGGCGGCCCACACGAAGATGGATAAGATCGTGCGATTTGGGTATGAGGTGTTTCCCTGGCTGATGTTCTTGATCTTGATGGTGGTGACACTGGAGAATTTCCTGGCCAATACCTTCTACAAGGAGCCTGCCCGCGCCAAGACCGCCGGCGCGGTCTCGTAAGTTTTCAGTTTTCAGTTTTCAGTTTTCAGTTGCCCGTGAACACGAAACACGAAACCGCGCTTCCTTGAACTGAAAACTGAAAACTGAAAACTATGCCGCGGATCGGAGACGCAAATGGACCAGGGTATCAGCATCACTTTGAGTCCGATCGGCTCCTGGCCGTTCCTGGTCGGGGCGATCCTGGCCGCGACCGCGCTGACTCTGTGGGCGTATTCGCGGCGGTTGAAGGGTTCCGTCGGCCGCTGGCGCTGGTTTGCGCTCTCGCTTCGACTGCTGGCCTTACTGCTCTGCCTGGTCGCGTCGCTGCGGCCTTCGGTCTTCCTCAAGGAGAAGAAGAAGCAAGCCGCCTCGGTGGTCGTTCTGCTCGACTCCAGCACCAGCATGCTGATTGGAGATGAGGTCGGGGGGCGGACGCGATGGGAGGTCGCGCAGCAAACCACCAAGCAGGCGAGGGAGTTCGCCAAGACCCTCGGTCCCGACCTCGACGTCAAGTTCTACGAGTTCGACTCGAAGTTGACCGAGCCGAAGCAGGATGACCTCACGAAGCTCGACAAGCCCAAGGGCCGGGAGACAGACCTGGCGGCCGCGATGCTCGACGCCCAGAAGCGCCAGGAAGGCTCCAACCGGCGGATGGCCCGGATGGTGATCCTTTCCGACTTCGCCTCGAACAAGGGGACCGATCCGCTGGAGGCTGCCCGGCAACTGAACGGGCGGGGAGTTCCGATCGTCACCGTGGGTCTTGGCACCGAGAACGCCGGGGCGGTGCACAAGGACATCCAGGTCCGCGACATCGTCACTAGCCCGACCGTCTTCGTGAAAAATCAGCTCGAAGTGCGGGCCACGATCGTCGCTCGCGGATTTGCCAACCAAACGATCAAGGTCGAGCTCTACGTCGAGGGCCAGGCGGAGCCCGTCGCGAAGACCCAGGTGAAAATCCCCGACGGCGTCGATTCCGTTCCGGTCACCGGTCTGAAATACATCCCACAAACGCCCGGAGAAAAGCTGATCACGATCAAGGCCGCTCAACAGGACGGCGAGCTGGTCGTCACCAACAACCAGATCAGTACCTTTGTCACGGTCCTCTCCGGCGGCTTGAACGTCTTGTTCCTCCAGGGCTCCAATTTCACCTGGGATTATCGCTACTTGTGGAGGGCCATCGGCACTTCGCGCGACATCCTGGTCGAAGGCGTCGTGATTCGTCGTGCAGCCCAGGGCGACACGTCCGAGATCGACGACGCGGAGTTCGCTCCCGGCAAGTACAACGTCTACGTCCTCTCCGACCTGCCCGCCGATTACCTGAGCGTGAAGCAACACCGGCTCCTGGCCGAGGCTGTGCGAAAGGGCGCGGGCTTCATGATGCTCGGCGGCCGCTCCAGCTTCGGCGCCGGCGGTTGGGCCGGCACGGACGTCGCCGACATCCTCCCGGCCGCGATCGATCCGGGCGACGGTCAGTACGAGCCCGAGGAGGGAATCAAGCTGGTGCCGACTGCGCTCGGGTTGGACAGCTTCATCCTCCAGGTCGGGGCGAACCGAGCCGAGACGGCTCGGATCTGGCAGGCGATGCCGCCGGTGCTGGGGTGCAACCGCGTCGGCGAGCGGAAGGCGAACGCTGCATTGCTCGCAACCTCACCCGGTCCCAATGCCGAGCCGCTCATGATGAGCATGGAGATCGGCAAGAGCGGCCGCATCATCACCTACGGCGGTGAAACCTGGGTCTGGGCCCGGGCGACGGAGGAGGGCCGGATCGCCCATCGAAAGTTCTGGCGCCAGTCCATTTTCTGGCTCTCGCACAAGGAAGACGACAGCGAGAACCACGTCAAGCTGACCCTCCTGCCCCGCCGCGTCGGCGTGGGCGAGAAGCTCGAGCTCACCGCCACCGTCCGCGATGCCAAGGCCGCGGCCATACCAAACGTCAGTTACGAGTGCAAGATCGAGCGAGAGGGCCCCAATCCGGTGGTCGAACCGGTCGAAATGTATAACCAGGGAGATGAAGCGCGGGCCTCCAAGTATGCCACGGAGAACCTCGGCCAGCCCGGCAACTATACGGCAACTTGCATCGCCCGGCGGAATGGTGCGGAGATCGGCCGCGACACAGCCCGATTCCTGGTCTACCAGGACGATCGCGAGCTGGAAAACCCCTCAGCCGACCTCAAGCTCGCACGTGAGATGGCGAAACTCACCGGCGGCGAGCCGGTCACGCCCGAAAAACTGATCACGTACCTCAAGAGCATCGACCGGTCGTCGTACACGGAATTCACGAGCCCCTCCGAATACAAGGTCTGGGACAACTGGCCGTTCCTCTTGATCTTCGCGGCCCTGCTCACGCTGGAGTGGTGGCTGCGCAAGCGCCATGGTTGGGTCTGAGATCATCCTGGCTTGCCGAACCGGGCCAGTTCGATTATACCAGGCCCCCGACGACAGTGATTCGCCAACCATCTCCACTCATGGATGAGATGCGCGATGATGACTCACCCCGGCACACCAGCTTCCACTCGCGGGCTCTGATGATGGATCATCCAGCCAAAGAGCAGACGGCAATCCGATCGAGCTGGCCGTGCCGCACACCGTTGCTGATCGCGGCGGTGCTCATCGGGCTGATCAGCGGGTTCAACCTGATTCGCCTTGTCCGCGCTGCCGCTCCCAGGAACCCCTGGGAGTCGATCGAGATCGTCGAGGCATGGCGCAGCGTTCACGGAATGCCCGTCTACGACCTTTCTCCACGGGGCCACGCGACGCACATGTACGGGGCGTTCGTTCCCTGGGTGCAGGGCGAGCTGTTCCGCTGGATCGGGCCGAACAACGTCTCCGGGCGCGTCCTTTCGCTGGTTTCGGCGCTCGTCACGGTAACCTTGCTGGCAGTGGGTCTGCGGGGCGAGCGTTCCGCCTGGTATCTTGCGGTCGCGTGGGCCGCGATCCTGGGTGTGAACCATCGGTCCGGGCAGTATTTCGCGGAGAACCGGCCCGACATGACGGCCCTCATGTTCGCGACCGCGGCCGTGCTCCTGTTCGCCTCCGGGCAGGAGCGCCGGCGCGGGCCCTCTGTCGTGCTGGGCTCAGCCTGCCTGGTCGTCGGCTTCTTCTTCAAGCAGTCGGTCACCATCTTCTCGGTCGTACCGCTGGTTGCACTGATCTTGCGGTGGCGGCGGCCGCGATCATCGGAGGTCCTCCTGGCATTGTTCCCCCTGGCAGTCGTCGTTGGAGCGATCCTGGGACTCCGATTTCTGAGCCCGACAGTCTATCACTACATGATCGAGGTCCCGGGTGCCTATTCCATCAATTGGCCCAGGGCCACCAAGTTCCTCTGGGAATTGCTGCTCGATTCGCCTTTGTTCCTCGTACTGCTCGCCGAGTGGCTCCTGATCGATGACGGATCGCTTCCGAGCGATCCGCGCGTCGTGTGGCTCCTGGCCGCGCTCGCCGTGGCCATCCCGTTCAGTGCGGTCTCGCACGCCAAGGTTGGTGGCTGGCCCAATAGCCTGCTGCCGGCGCTCTTGCCAATGATGGCCTTCTGTATTCTCCGTTTGCCGCGGCTCTTGAAGCGTCTGGACAATCCCGCTAGACCGCTGCCCTCGCGCTTGATGTTCGCGAGCTTTCTCGCGTTGCTTCTGCTCATGACGACCTTCCCGCACCTGACCTACGCGAACGGTCTGATCGTATCCGCATCCCCGTGGGATCAGGCGTACTGGAAGGCCGTCGCACTGGCGCGGGAATTACCGGGAACCGTCGTCTGTCCCGAGGACCCCACGATTCCACTCCATGCCAAGCGCTACGCTGGACAGAACTTCTTCTCCGAGAAAGATGCCCACCCGCTCTACGGCCGCTGGCCGGTGGCGATGCCCGAGCGAGTCCTGGCGGAGATTGGTGGAGCGGATTACGTGGTGGACGTCACCAATTACTGGGGTGAGAATATCAACGAAAAGCTCCTCGAAGACCTCGGTTTCGAGCCGGCCGAAGATGTCGTGCTCGATCCCGCGTGTTACACGATCTGGCGGCGCAAACCGGTGGAAGGAGCGGCCGATCCAGGCCGGACTCGGCTCACTGAAAACAGGGGCCCCGTCCCGGCTCGATCATCGACGCGATGATCAGGCCTCTTGTGGCCTCCGGGTTCCCGGTTGTTCTGAACGACGAGAAAGGTGGCCGGACATGGAACGTCGCCCTACGAGTCACCGGATCGATGCCCACCGGAATCACGAATTTCAGCCGCGAGGCGTCAAGGAGGGTGGGGGGCCCGATCGTCAGGCCCAGCGAAACGCTGCTCGGGCGGCTGAGAGCTCTCGCCCCACGGAGCCGGCCGAGATCGTGGTCCTGATCCCGGTCTTCAACGACTGGGAATCGTTGGTCCGGTTGCTCCCCAGGCTGGATTCGGTCTTGGCCGCCGTTGGTCTGAAGGCCGACGTGCTCGTGGTGGACGACGGCTCGACCGCTCCGCCGGACGAGATCGTGGGCCCGGTCTCGTTCGTCGCCCTGGCTCGGGTCGATGTGCTGAGACTCAGGCGCAACCTGGGACACCAGCGGGCGATCGCCGTCGGCCTGGCCTACGTCGAGGACTGCCTTCACGCGGACGCGGTCGTGATCATGGACGGCGACGGTGAGGATGACCCCGCGGACGTCCCTCGATTGCTGGCGCGGCTCCGGGAAGAGGAAAATGGCAAGATCGTTTTCGCCGAACGGAGCCGGCGGTCGGAATCGGTCAAATTCAGGGTGTTTTATGCGCTGTACAAGCTCCTGCATTTTGCCCTCACGGGCAAGGGCGTGCGGGTCGGCAATTTCAGCGCGATCCCGCGCCGGCGGTTGTCGAGCCTGGTTGTCGTGGCCGAGCTCTGGAACCACTATGCGGCCGCGGTTTTCCGATCCCGCCAGCCTTACTCCATGGTTCCGACCCGCCGGTCCGAGCGTCTCTGCGGTCGCTCGACGATGAACTTCGTGTCGTTGGTGGCGCACGGCTTGAGCGCGATCTCGGTGTACAGTGACGTCGTCGGCGTCCGGCTTCTCGTCATGTCGGTCCTGCTGGCGCTCGTGACGCTCGGCGGGATCATCGCGGCGGTGATCGTGCGACTGGCGACGAGCTGGGCCATCCCGGGCTGGGCGAGCTACACGGTGGGCCTGTTGCTCATCCTGTTCGTTCAGGCGATCATGGCCGCATTCGTGTTCAGCTTCATGATCCTCGGCTCACGGCATGGATCAACTTTCCTGCCGCGGCGGGATTATTCGTTCTTCATCGGGGCACTCTGGACCGTTCATGGCCCCGAGAGATCAATGACGCCGCTGCCGGTGCCCGAACCGGCGAGCGACGTCATGCTCTAGGGCGAGGTAGAGGCATGTCATACG
>JBIOJM010000370.1:0-9774 GCA_044450785.1 Isosphaerales bacterium | reverse complement strand
CGCCCGGTTGGCCGAAAACGCCGCGGTCGCTCTCGGTGGCGCTGCGCCGCATCGCCCCCCAATTGGGCATGCACGGCGTCTCCATTACGTTCCTCAAAACCCGCGAAAAGCGTTTCATCGAGATCATGAGCACAAAACCTCCGATACCGGAAGAGCCGCACGTAAGTGTGGGTGAGATAGAGAGTTGCCCCCACGAGCAGATTCACGGAGACCCGGACGCAGCTCAAGTCCATGCGACGGCGTGACGCAAACGACGCAAGCGACGCAAATGACGCTTGAAAACACGCCCGTGTGTAGTCTCTTTGTGAAGGAATACCGGGCCGTGTCGTGAATTCAGCAGAAAACAGCGCAACATCAAACCTGGCGCATCGGGTTAGCCTCTCATTGATCCCACGATCAGCCCGCCAGCTCGCGAAGCCGCCGGAGCAGGTCTACGGTCTGTTCCGGCGTAAGTCCATTGGGATCGACCTGGCGGAGCTCATTGAGAAGTGGGTCCGGAAGCGCGGCGAACAGGCTTCCGGTCAGGGCTCGACCGGTTTTCACCTTGCGCCGGATCGGCCCCTCGGGCAAGCCGGGATCGGGCCCATGTTGCTTCTCGAGGAACTTGAGGATCTCACGGGCTCGCTCGAGGACGGTGGCGGGCACGCCCGCCAGCCGGGCAACGTGGATGCCGTAGCTCTGGTCGGCCCCGCCGGGGACGATCTGGTACAGGAAGAGGATCTCCCCGTCCGCTTCGCGGACCGCCACGTTGGCATTCTTGAGGCGAGGCTTGGTCTTCTCGAGCTCCACCAGCTCGTGGTAGTGGGTGGCGAAGAGGGTGCGGCAGCCGATCGCATCGTGGATGTGCTCGGTGATGGCCCAGGCCAGGGAGATGCCGTCGAAGGTGCTGGTGCCGCGGCCGATCTCGTCCAAGATCACGAGGCTGTGGGGCGAGGCGTTGTTGAGGATGTTGGCCGTCTCCGTCATCTCGACCATGAAGGTGCTCTGGCTGCGGCTGAGGTCGTCGGTCGCACCGACGCGGGCGAACAAGCGGTCGACGATGCCGATCCGGGCACGTCTGGCGGGGACGAAACTCCCCAGGTGCGCCATGATCGCGATCAAGGCGACCTGGCGGATATACGTGCTCTTGCCCGCCATGTTCGGTCCGGTGATCACGAGGATTGATCCGCGGTCGGTGCCGAGCTGGACGTCGTTGGGCACGAACTGGCCGGCGGCCAGGAGCGAGTCGAGCACGGGATGGCGGCCGGCCTCGACCTCGAAGATCGGATCCGCGACGATCTCCGGGCGGCAGTAGCCGTGCCGGTTGGCGAGCTCGGCCAAGGCGGCCAGCACATCGAGCTGGGCGAGGACCGCACCGGCCTGGATCAACCGCGGGGCCTCGGCCGAGACCCGGTCGCGCAGCGTCGTGAACAGCTCATATTCCAGCTCGCAGGCGCGGTCCTCGGCGCGGAGGACTTTCTCCTCGTGTTCCTTGAGCTCCGGCGTGATGTACCGCTCGGCGTTCTTGACGGTCTGCTTGCGGATGTAATCGCTGGGGATACTGGCGCCCCGGGCCTGCGCCTGGGCGTGAGTGATCTCGATGTAGTAGCCGAAGACCTTGTTATATCCGACCTTGAGGTTCTGGATCCCGGTGCGCCGCACCTGATCGGCCTGGAACCTGGCGATCCATGACTTACCTCCCTTGGCATCGGCTCGCAGCTCGTCGAGACCGGGATGGTAGCCTTCGCGGATCAACCCACCTTCCTTGACCGTCAGGGGCGGGTCGTCGACCAGCGCGGCCTCGATCTCCGCGCGGACCTCGGGACAGAGCTCCAGGGCCGCCTCGAGCTGATTCAAGCGCTGCGACGCTCGAGCGGTCAGCCGGGCCTTGAGCTTGGGAAGGATCGCGAGGGTCTTGGCCAGCGCGACCAGGTCGCGCGGGGTGGCCCGCCCCGTTCCGACGCGCGCGGCCAGCCGCTCCAGGTCGTATGACTGGCTGAGCAAGGTCCTGATATCGCCCCGGAGGGCCGACTGGTTGAACAACTCCTCGACGGCGTCGAGTCGTTCGGTGATGAGCTCGGCGGAGGTGAGCGGCGCCGTGAGCCACTCGGCCAGTTGCCGAGCTCCCATCGGCGTGGCCGAGCAGTCGATGACGCTGAGCAGGGAGCCTTCGCGTTTTCCTTCGCGGAGGGTGCGGACCAGCTCGAGGCTGCGCCGGGTCATCTCGTCGAGCGCCAGCGTATCGGCGCGGCGGTAGGGGATGAGCCGGGTGATATGCCCGAGCGACGACTTCTGTGTGTCGCGCAGGTAGGCGGTGAGCGCGCCGGCGGCCTGGACTTCGTGGCTTCGATCGTCGATGCCGAACCCGGCCAGGGTCGTGGTCCGGAACTGTTCGTTGAGCGTCTTGCGGGCCTGTTCGGGCTGGAAGTCCCAGGAAGGGCGGACCGTGATCAACGAGCCGGACTGGCCGCGGAGCAAGCGCGCCCAAGGTGCATCGAGGGCCAGCTCCGAGATCAGGATCTCGGCCGGGTTGAGCCGCGCGATCTCGTCGATGAGCTCGGTCCGCATCAGGCTCGTGAGCGAAAACCGCCCAGTCGAGAGCTCGACCCAGGCCAGCCCCAGCTTACCGCCCACCTCGACGATCGACGCCAGATAATTGGCCGTGCGAGGATCGAGCAAGTCGTCGTCCGTCAACGTGCCCGGAGTCACGATCCGGACCACGTCGCGCTTGACCAGCCCCTTGGCCTCGCGCGGGTCCTCCACTTGTTCGCAGACCGCTGCGCGGAGGCCTGCCTGAATGATCTTGGCCAGGTAAGAATCGAGGGCCGGATGGGGGAAACCCGCCATCGGCAGCGAGTCGGCCCCCTTGTCGCGAGAGGTCAAGGCCAGGCCGAGCAAGGGCGCGGCCCGTTCGGCGTCCTCGCCGAACATTTCGTAGAAATCGCCCATCCGAAAGAGCAGAAGAGCATCCGGATCGCGGGCTTTGAGCTCGCGATACTGCTGCATCATCGGTGTCAGCGACTCATTCACAGAAGGCGTTCGATCAAAACTTGTCGAGGGCCGACTGCTCGTCGCCATAAATCTCGAAGACTTGGTCGAGCCGGGTAATGCGGAAGACCTCGAGCAGGTCGGGGTGGATGCAGCAGAGCTTGAGCTTGCCCTTGACCGCGGCCGCTTTCTTCTTGAGGTTGATCAGCTTGCCGAGCGCGGCACTCGAAAGGTACTGAACATTGCCGAAATTCAGCAGCAGGTTCTTGTGACCCTCGTCCTCAACCAAGCTGTAGAGCTGGTCGCCTACCTCCTGGATGTTCTCCTCGGTGACGATCTTGGAGTCAACGAAACTGACAACGGTCACTCCGTCAACATTTTCGAGGCGGAGATGACGGCGGGGACCTTGCGACATCGGTGTTAAACTCCTGGCGAGAACGGGAACCGTACCGGATCGGCGTAGTTTACCACATATGGGCCGGTCCCGCACGCGGGCCTCTGCGGCGTTTTTTGGTATTGATACTCAGGGAAGAAATCAACCGAGGCGTGAACCCAGGACTATCTCCACACTTACCACAATGCTCCCAGGAATCAAGTCCTTAGTCCTTGGTCCTTGGTCCTTGGTCCTTGGTCCTTGGTCGTTAGTCCTTGGTCGTTGGTCCTTGGTCCTTGGTCCTTGGTCCTTGGTCCTTGGTCGTTAGTCCTTGGTCCTTGGTCCTTGGTCGCCCTGCGCGAGCGCCAGGCGGAGAATGGGATGCGAAGGCCAATGACTAGCGACCGGTGTTTCGAGTCGGCGATCGCCCGCCAAGGACCAAGGACCAAGGACTAAGGACCAATTACAGAAGCTCCCGCGGGGGATTGTACACGTCGACGATGCGTACGGGCCGACCGTCCGATGCTTCGTACTTGGTGTCCGGGTCGATTCCCAGCTTGTGATAGAGCACGGACGCCAGGTCGTTTGGAGTCACGGGCCTCTCGGTCGGAGTATCGCCGTTGGCATCGGTCCGGCCGAGGACCAGGCCTCCCGGGATTCCCGCGCCGAAGAGCAGGACCGAGTTGGCCCGGCCGTGATGATCGCGGCCGGCGTTGGGGTTGATCTTGGGTGTCCGGCCGAATTCTCCCATCATGACGACCAGCGTATTCTCGAACAGGCCTCGATCGGAGAGGTCTTCGATGAGTGCGGCGACACCCTTGTCCAGGGGGGGCGCGAGGGTGTTCTTGATGGTGCGAAAGTTCTGCACGTGCGTATCCCAGCCGAGCGGGCCGGCCCCACGGTCGTTGACCGTGACAAAAGAGACGCCCGCCTCGACAAGCCGGCGCGCCAGCAGGCACGACTGCCCGGCGGTCGTCCGCCCGTACTTGTCGCGTAAGGCGGCCGGCTCGTCATTGATTCGAAACGCGGCCTGAGCGGCAGTGGAGGTGAGCAGCGAATAGGCCCGCTCGGCGAACTGGTCGCGGCTGGTTGTCAGTGGAGTTCCCGGTACGTCGCGGGCGAACTCGTCCAGCGATTTGACCATGTCGCGGCGGCGGAGCAGACGTTCCAGGGTCAACCGGTCGGGGGGCGTCAAGTTCTGGACTCGGAAGTTCGCCTGGTTGGGGTCGCTCGCGACCGAGAACGCATCGTAGGCCGGTGTCAGAAAACCGCTCGAGGCGAAGATCGGGGCGTCGGGCAGGGCGACGTACGATGGGAGCATGCCTCGCGCCGCCTCGCGCGCCTTGGCCACGACGCTTCCATATCCCGGGTAGACCAGGGCCGGCGATGGGCGGTAACCGGTCATCAGGTGGTGGGCGGCCCGGTCGTGGTCGGATTCGGGTGAGGTCATGCTGCGGATCAAGGTCACGCGGTTCATGACGCGGGCCAGGTTCGGCAATACCTCGCTGATCGTCACACCGGGCACCGAGGTGGCGATGGGCTTGAACTCACCCCGGACGTCCGCGGCGGCGCCCGGCTTGGGGTCGAAGGTGTCGATGTGTGAAGGGCCGCCGGCCAGCCAGATCAGGATGCAGTTCTTGACCTTCGACGGGCTGCCGGACCGAGACCCGGCCTGGGCGCGCAGCCGGAACCACTCGTCGAGCCCGAGCCCGATGAAGCCGAGTGAACCCATCCGGAGGACTTCGCGGCGGCTCGGGCCGCGGCACGGCTGCCGGCTCGGAATCCCAGACATTGAAAATCCCCTCTCTCTGTTCAGGACGAGCTCGGGCGGCGCAACCTGTCGCCCGACTTGGCAAGTGATCAATGGTTGAAGGCAAACTCACGCGAGTTCAAGAGTGCCCAGAAGAGGTCCTCGGCGGCCGCGCGCTGCGAGGAAGCCTGTTTCAGCTCGGCGGCCCAGTGGGACACCTCTAGGGCGGTGGGGGGACGGCAGACGGTACGGTAATAGAGGTTTTCGATGAGCTCTTCGGGCTCGAGCTCGAGCTTGAGCGCGCTCGCCAGGTAGCCGTTCAAGCTCGTGACCTTGCTCTCGATGACATCGCCGCCGATCAAGAGCAGGGCCTGACGGAGGGTGAGCGTGGGCGCGGAAGTCGACCCGCAGGAAGCAGCTCGGGAGCAACGTCCGAAGGTGTCGAGGATGGAGCTCGCGGTCATCGGGTCGGGCACCTGGATGGCGCGCCGGGTCGGGTCGGCGCCTGGATAACGATTGGCGACGTCGGTCGCCTGGGCCAGCGCGTCGGCCATCTGGTGCGCGGTCAGCGGCCGGGGCAGATGGTGCGAGAAGAGGCGCGTGTCTCGCTCGTTGCCCGTGACGGTGCCCGACGACAGACCGTAGGCTTCGGAGCCAGCGATGGTTCGGATCAGCTCGCGCAGGTCGTACTTGCCGGTGACGAAATGGCGTGCCAGGGCGTCGAGCAATTCGGGATGGATCGCCGGGTTGGCCCGGCTCATGTCGTCGGGCGGGTCGACCAAGCCCTTGCCGAAGAGCTGGGCCCAGACCCAGTTGGCCATGGCCCGGCCGAAGTACGGGTTATCGGGCGCGGTGATCCAGGCGGCCAGGGCCTTGCGGGGATCTTCCTTGGCGGGGACCGACACCGTCTTGCCGTCTAGCAGTTGCGGTTCGACCGGCTTTTGGGTTCGAAGATGAATCACCCGACCCTGGGGATCGATCGTGACGGTGGTGCGCCCCATCATGGGACCGCCGCCCGAGCGCTTGAGCTTTGCGAAGAAGGAAGCCAGGCCGAAGTAGGCATCCTGCGTCCAGACGTCGAAGGGATGATCGTGACACTGGGCGCACCTGAGCCGGAGGCCCAGGAACCGCTGGGCCGTCTGCTCTGCCTGGACGTTGGCATCCGGCGAGTCCATTGCGTAATTGACGGGCCCGCCCGTCTCGAGGTTGGTGGGATCTCCCACGGCGGTCAAGAGTGTGCGAACCACGTCGTCCCAGGGGCGGTTCTTCTTCAAGCAGGTGTCGATCCATGCCTGGTACCGGTAGGCGCCGTTGCCTTGCCGGGCGGAGCTGATCTGGAGGAGGTCGCCCAGCTTGATCCGCCAGAAGAGGACGAACTCCGGCTTGGCGAGCAGCCGGTCGATCAGCTTCATGCGCTTGTCCGGGCCGGCATCGGCGAGGAAGCCGCGGACCTCGTCGGGGGCCGGTTGCTGCCCCGTCAGATCGAGGACAGCGCGGCGCAGGAACGCGGCGTCGCCGGCCGGCGGGCTGGGGGGGACCTTGAGCGACTCGAGGCGCTTGAACAGCTCATCGTCGATGAAGTTTCGCCGTTTGAGCTTGGAGAAGTCGAAGCTGAGGCCGGGGTTGATGACCGTCGCCAGCCGGGTGGTGAGGACGTGCGATTGATAGCGCACGATCAGATCGGTCTCGGCGCGGAGGAGTTGCTTCACCCGTCCTTCCGGGGTCACGGAGGCGGCCCGATCGTCGTTGACGCGAAACGACGCCAGCCGGGTCACATCGCGCTGGTGGCCATCGGCGTAGGCGGCGACGACGCGGAACTGCCGCGGGCCGGGCTCGGCCAGGATCGCCGCGGCGGGCTCGACATTCAGCTTGACGACGGCCCCGTGCGTTTTGCCGAGCTGTTCCGGTGCCCCGTCCCGAACCCACGCCAGCAATGTTTGATATTCCGGCGAGCCGATTCGCATCCGGAGGCCGCCGCCATGGGCGACGCGGCCCGTCGCCTTGGCGAGGAAGAGGCTCTGCGCTGGAACCAGCTTCGAGAGCCGGCGCTGACCGGCGTCACGCGCCAATGCTTGGAAGTCGCCGGCGTGGTCGTACCCGAAGAGCGAAAGATGGAAGCCATTCTGCCCGATGGCTTTGCCGTGGCACGAGCCCGTGTTGCATCCGAGCCGGGTGAAGATGGGAACGATGTCCTGGGCGAAATCCCAGGAACGAGTCGCGCGCGGTTCGACGGTGATTTTCGAGACTCCGGACTGTCCTTCGAACGCAGACCGGACGGTCACGACTCCCGGCGCCTTCGGGCGGAGATAGCCTCCCGGCTCGATCTCGGCAATGCCGGGCGGCTCGAGCGTCCATTCGACGTCGGCGGTCAGATCGCGGGGCGATCCGCCCTCGTTTCGGGACGCCAGCAGTTGCAAACCAAGGGCGTCCGCCGTTATCGTGAACGCCACCGGAGAGATCGCCGGCGCGGGCTGGGCGGCCTTGTTCGCCTGTGCGGAGGCTGGCTCTCGCGCGTGGCCCGAGGCCGCCTGGGGCGGCTTCGGTGCGGGATGTAATTCGACGCCGGCCGTCTTTGGGACGGCCGGGGCACGCGGCGCCGCCGTGGGATCGACGCGGGTCTGACAACCCATGCAAAACGCCAACCCCAGGACCAGACCCGCCGGCAAGACCGAGCGACGACGGGGCATTTTCAGGACTCCTGGCGCCCGAGACGATGACGTGCCAAGAAAATGACAAACGTCAGTGATTCACATTATCCTAATCGGATCGGACCGGAAACTCAAGCAGATTGCGGAAAACGTCCGAGATGTTTTTTCGGAGGGGAAGAGATGGGCAAGGGAGACAGGCGATCCAAGCGAGGCAAGATCTTTCGGGGGACCTACGGCAAGAAACGTCCCAAGCCGCAGGAAGAGCGGAAGAGGGCGAAGGCAGCCGCGGCGGGGCAATCTTGAGTGTTCAGTTTTCAGTGTTCAGTTTTCAGTGTTCAGTGGTCATTAGGCAGGGCAGTGAAGACAGTTCGGACGGTATTCACTGAAAACTGAAAACTGAAAACTGAAAACTGAAAACTGAACACTATGATTCGCGATGGCCTGGACGCGGGAGCTTGGTTAGAATCACGATCCGCGCCGCGGAGGATCGATTTTTCCTTCGATCGTCCGTGAGCACGCGATTCGAGTTCGAACTACGATAGAGAGGGAGTCGGCTGGGTCTGGCCGCGGAATGGAGTGGGAGGGAGTGCATCAGTTATGGCGAAACTACGGCTCTTGAAGACGGGACATGGCGACCTTACTCTGGCCGAGTGGGACAAGGACCAACCCGAGACGGTCGCCGTCGCGGAATCTGCGTTCGCGGAGCATTGCACTGCGGGACGCCTGGCGTTCCGGCTCGACGGACCGGGACGATCGACGCCAATCCGCCGGTTCGAAAAAACGGCGCCCGAGATCCTGATCGTACCGGCGATCCAAGGAGGGGCTCCGAAAGGATGAAGGATGAAGGATGAAGGATGAAAAAGGAGGGTTTAATTCATCCTTCCGCCTTCCGCCTTTTTTTCGCTGGGCGTCGCCATGATCCGCACGGGATACCTGCGATGGGAAATCGAGGTTCAGGACGTCCGCAGCCGGGACGACGGGCAATCGCGCGAGGTCATTTTCCTGGCACGACCCTGCTATCGGATCGTTCGGGTCAAACGCGCGCGGCATGCCGACGCGGCGGAACGGTTCGTCCGCGGTGAGGCCACCTACGACTCGGTCCTGCGAACCCTGGACCGCGACGGTGGTGAAACCGACGTGCGGATTCCCGACGTCGGGCCCCGGCCGTTCCGTTACTCGGAGAGCGACCGGGCCCGAATGCCTCGATACTGGATGGAAAAACTGCAGCGAGAGGTCAGCGCCTTTGCGAACGAGGTCGTTCGCGCGGCGGCGTCGTTTCCCCAACTCGTCATTTCCAGTCCGGCGCTGCGGGCAGGCTACACGCGGCTTGTCGCCTGGGAGATCTTCCGGGTCATCGAGGGCAAGAGTCTCCCGGAGGCGACCAATGAGCATGAGCCCATGCGGCTCGACGCGTCGAATTACCAGGCCGGAGTGCCCGAGCTGGTCGCCGCCGAGCTGGTTCGCAACGTGGTCGAGCCCAAGGAATTCCACGAATTCTGCGAGTTTGACTGCCTGACCGTCTTGAACGGCGACAAGTACTATCGCATTCCGCGCCGGCCGCACGGGTTGATCGAGGTCTGGGATGCCAAGACCCGCCGGGCTCTGGCGCGGCTGTGCGTGGTGTTCGAGGATCCGGGGATGCCCCCATCCGACGAGGTCGTGATGAAGTACCTGCTGGCCAAGCACCAACCGGAGCTGATCTGGCAGATGGGCGTGCGGTTCAGCCCGCCGGCCGGCAAGTTCGAGGTCGCACACCCGCGGCGCTGGAGTGTCGATTGAGCCGATTACCGCCAAGATGGGCGAGGCTATGTGACAGGTCGGGAAAAACGATCAACCGCCAAGACGCCAAGATCGCCAAGAAGGAAAGTGAAGAGAGAAGGGGACAAGGATTCTTGAACCCCCGAGTAGAGAGGGGACGCACAGCAAACCCCAAAGGAATTCCTGTGTTTTCCCCTCCCCCTCTAAAATTCCGTACGGCGGGTTTTCCCCAGTACGGCTTCAAACAGGAATTCAACCGCGACCTTCATCGTTATGCT
>JBIOJM010000369.1:0-9788 GCA_044450785.1 Isosphaerales bacterium | reverse complement strand
GTCATCCTCTCGCTGACGAAGAGGAAGGAAAACATCGTCCGGTCGCCGCGTAGAGAAACGCGGCCGCCCGGGCGGCCGGGGCGCGGGGTGGTGACGGAAACCAGTTCGGCGCGTGGCTGGTAGCCATAGACCACGAAGACGGCGACGCGGTATCCGAGTTGCCTCTCGAATTGACGTTCGGGCCCGAAGACGAGGTCGCGCACGCTTGAATGCAACCCGTCGGCGCCAATCACGAGGTCGAACTCGCGCGGGGCACCGTGCTCGAAGGAAACAAGCACGCCGGTTGCGCGTTCGTCGATGGCCGATATGCTATTACCGAAAAGCGTTTCGATACGATTTTCAATGGTCCGGAATATCGCCGCAGCAAGATCGCCGCGCGGCACGGTCGTGAAGCGGTCCTTCATTCTTCGGCGAAGAGTATCGGTGGAGAACCCACCCACCTTTCGCCCGCGCTCATCGACAATCCGCAGTTCCTGAATCGCGTACCCGTGCTCTCGCACCTCCGGCAGAATGCCCATCCGTTCCGCAACCGTGTAGCCCACGCCCCAGAAATCAACAGCAAATCCGCCTATGCGAAACTGATGGGCTTTTTCGATCAGCACGACCTCATGGCCGCTGCGATGGAGCCAATAGGCCGAGGCGGTGCCGGCGATGCCCGCACCATTGATAGCGACTCTCATGCTATCTTGCTCCCGAAAAGCGCAGCCGTTGCGTGCCGCCCACTTGTCGCCCCGACGAATTGCATTCGGACCAAATCGGGCCAGCGCGCGTCGGTCACATCGACCGCTGGATTTTGTCCCGCTGCTATCTCAATGCCTTCTTACTTCAGCCACAGGTCGGCATAGCAATACATCTGGACAGTGCGGCTCGATCACAGGCCCTCTCCTTTCTGGGTGATAGAATGCCCCCCAAAGGAAGGGACGTCCGGATTATTCCGCGTCGGCTTGGCGCGGGGCGAACCCAAAAGCCCGGGAATCCTCCCAAAGAACCAGGTCATCAGGGTCCCCGTCGGCATAATCCGGAAGTCGGCATTATGGTCTAACTCGTCCTTGTAGGCACTGCAGAGGAACGCCGCCAGGATGCCCGCGGCGATGTTGCAGCCGAGCCACGGGAAGCGGCGGCGAAAGGCGCCCACCAGGGCGATCACCTGGCGCACCATGATCTCGGCCACTGGATGTTCCGGCGACCCGAGCAGCAGGCGACGCATCGGCACCACACCTTCCAGTCGACCTTGGTCGTCCACGACGTAGAGGTACAGGATCCGCCCCTGCGGAGGGTGCCGGCGCAGGCCGTCGAGCGCCTCACTCACCGTCTGGCTCACGCGGATCCGTGCGAAATCCTGGTGGAGGTGCCGGGACACCGGATCATTCAACTCGACCTTCGTCAGCGACGTCGCCACAATACCGTCTCCTTCATGGGCGTTCCTCCGGACAATCTGGTCAGCCGGACTCAGATACCGACTGATCGTATCCCGGCGGGCCGGGTGCAGAAACGCGATTGCATCCAGGGCTTGGACACCCTCGGGATGCGATTCTCCCACCAATGCCATCAATGGGACTGATCGTCCATTACCCACGGCGCCGTCTGCGTGGTAAGGCGCGCTGCGTCTTGCCTTCGAGCGGAAGACCGGCGCCCGGTTTGTTCCGGTTCCCTACACGCGGACTGGGGCTGGACCACTCGCGAGAGCAGCCGCGCCCGAAATATGACGCAAGTACGCGCTCGAAACGTCGGCGCGCTTGACGATTCCGACGAGCCGCCCCTCGGGCGTACCATCGACGACGGGCAATGCCAAGAGATCGTTCTCCACGAACAGCTCCATGGCCCGATCCAGGCGGTCGTCGGGTTTGAGGGGTGTCACCCCGCCGCGCATTAGATCCGTCGCGACGATCAAGGGGAGCAGATCCGGAGACCGTGAAGCAAGGACCAATTCCTGCAAAGTCACGACGCCCAGCATGCGGTCCTCGGCATCAACCACCGGCAGGGCGTGGGGATTCTTACTGAGCTTCTCAACGACCTCCGGTAGCCGATCGCCTGGATGGAGGACGGGTATCTCCTGCCGTGGCGTCATGAACTGGGCGACGCGGAGATGGGCTAGCACCGTCCGGACGTAGTCGCCTTGGTGGGCGGGGGAGCGGGACCGACTCTCAACCTGCGAGCTGTAGATCGACTGTTCATCCGAGAGGAGGAAGGCCAGGGCGCAGACCCAGAGCGTCGGCAAGAGCAGGTTGTAGTTGCCCGTCATCTCGCTGACGATCACCAGCGTCGAGAACGGCGTCTTGGCAGCCGCGGCGAAGAAACCGGCCATCCCCACAATGACGAAGGTGGCCGGATGGGGGACCAGCGCAGGCCAGAGCCGATGGAGGAGGATCCCCAGCGCCCCGCCGCCGCACCCGCCGATGACCATCGAGGGGCCGAAGACGCCGCCCGATCCCCCGCTGCCGATGGTCAGCCCGGTGGTCAGGATCTTACCCAGGGCAACGGCCAGTAGAGTCAGGGCGAGGAAGAGACTCGACTCCCCAGCGGGGGATACGGTCATGGAGTCCTGGAGGATGCCGTAGCCGAAGGAGAGCACGGCGAGCACCCGTGGCTCGCCGCCGAGCACGTAAAAAAGGACCAGGCCCAGCGCCCCGCTCAGGAAAGCCCCGATGGCAGGCTTCACGTGGGGCCGCAGCCGCAACTGGTGAAACAGGTGCGTCAACCCATAGAAGGTCCGCGTGTAGACCATCGCCAGCACCACCACAAAGACAGCCAAGAGCAGGTAAGACCCCAACTGCCAGGGATTGGTAAACGTGAGGAGGTTGAGGGTCTCGGGCGGGATCGAAAAGAGCGGGGCCCAGCCGAAGGCCAGGCCGAAGGTGCAGTAGGCCGTGATGCTGGCCAGGGCGGCCGGCATGATTACCTCGGACTCGAAGTCCGGGGAGCGGTAGAGGACCTCGGCGGCGAACAGCGCCCCGGCCAAGGGCGCCCGGAAGATGGCGGCGACGCCTGCTCCCATGCCCCCCGCCATCAGGATGCGCCGCTCCGCCGGACGCAAGCCCAGCACGTTGCCCAGGAATGACCCGAAGCCCGCGCCGATCTGGGCGATTGGGCCTTCTCGGCCACCCGAGCCGCCCGAGCCGATGGTCAGGGCGCTGGCTACGATCTTGACCAGCGGCACGCGTGGGCGGATCTGGCCCTGGTGGTAGTGGTAGGCCGCGATGGCCGCGTCGGTGCCGTGTCCTTCCGCCTCGGGGGCCACGGTGAAGACGAGAAGCCCGCTCAGAATCCCGCCCACCGTGGGAACGAGCAGCAGCAACCACGGCCGGAACGCCTGCGCCGTTTCCGACCACAGCGAGGGCTCCCCGCCCGGGTGCTGGGGACGGTAGCCGGCCAGGCCATCGAGGGCATAGTGGACCACGAGCTCGCACGCCGCGTAGAAGACGATAGCCCCGAGACCTGCAATGACGCCCACGCCCAGCGCCAGCCCCAGCAGCCGCGCCTGCGAATGGAGCCGCCTGCGGCCCAGCTCCCAGAACTCGGGAAACCAACGCAGCGGGTGGGAAGGGATGAGATCAGACGACGGCTTGTCCTCCATTTGGGAACCTTCTCTTCCGAGTGCCCTTGAAGTTTCGGCGGTCCGCATCGCATGCCTTGGGGTTATCCCCTGACCCATCCAGGGTGTCAAGAACCAAAAACTCGGGCAACCCTGCGCCGAAAATCGTCACCTCGACACTGTCAGGATTCGATTCGGGGACGATCCAGCCCATTCCTCCATCCACCGTACGAAGTTCGCGCAGTGCTGCCTCGGACGAGGAGTCGTTCCGTGGCCGATCGGCATTGTAAACTGTAACCATCATCAACTTCAGGTGTTGACCAACGGAATCGTTTGGAATAGATTTGTTTGTCCGTGGAGAATTCTCCTCGCGCAGAGTCATTCTTGATCGTTCTACGGAATCAGATCAATCAGGAACTCTCGAGACTCCAAAAGTTCCATGATGTTCGCGATTGCTCTCGTTTTTGGCGTGATATTGAGTTCCGTCCCTTCAACGGGTTGCCACTCCGACCTCCCGGTTCGCTTCCCAACGCTCCTCAGAACTGGCAGGGATGTCCCCCCCCAGATTCGTGCCACCACCAATCATACGATCCCCTTCTCCTCGACCGGTGATGACGTGACGGAGTCTCTGTCGGAGGAAGAAGAGCGTGACCTCGATTCCGACGTATCATCGCCCTCGGGCGGTCTGAACACGGTCTCGTCAAACCGTGCTTGCGACGCTGGGTATGTCACGTTTTCCCACGGGGACGGGTCCCTCGATCAGCTCCAGTGTTTTTGCCAGCTTCGTTGCTGAAAGGCGAGAACGACCGAGTCGCGGGTGAATTGATACCAGCCGATCGCCTACGGCGCCTGTGATGGCAAGCCGGTGGACGCTCTCTTGACGTTCGCCAGCCCGACCTCGCGGGCCCACTCGCGCCTGATGGCCAAACTCGCCTTTGTGCTCCGTGCCACAGACGACGGTTCTCCTACGGGACTGGAGAGGGCGATGCAATTGACGGTTCGGGACGTGAGCAAATTCCTCAACGTGTCGGAGTCCACGGTGACTCGCTGGATCAATCAGCGGGGACTACCTTCCCAGCACGTGGGCGGCCAGTATCGCTTCCACCGGGTTGACTTGCTCGAGTGGGCCACGGCCAACGGGATCAAGGTCTCCGTGGAGGTGTTCGACCACCTCGAGGCGGAAGACGAGTCGAGCCCGAGCCTGGTGAAGGCGCTCGAGGTTGGCGGAATCTTCCACGGGCTCAAGGACACCAACAAGGACGGCGCCATGCGGGCCCTCGTCCAGGTCCTGCCACTGCCGGATCGCGTCGACCGCGAGTTGCTCTTGCGGCTCTTTCTGGCCCGGGAGGCTTCGGCAACCACGGCAATCGGCGACGGCGTCGCGCTGCCGCACGTTCGAAACCCCATCGTCCTCCACGTCGAACAACCGATGGTCACACTCGGTTTCCTCGAGCGGCCCGTCGACTTCGGAGCACTTGACGGCAAACCCGTGCAGGTCCTCTTTTCGCTCATCTGCCCAACCATTCGGAGCCATCTGCGGATGCTCTCGCGGCTCTCGTTCGCCCTGCACGACGACAAGTTCAAGGCCGTCGTGATCCGCCGAGGTCGGCGCGAAGACATCATGCGCGAAGCACGACGTGTCGAAGCCTCCCTGGCCGCGCCTGCCGTCGAATCGAGGAAATGAACCAGTCGCATGGATGTCATGGCTGAATCCAATTTGTCTCCGGATGGTGGGCGAGCCAGCGGCTCCCGTTCGGCTTTGTCAACGGTGCTCGGTGCGGGCGGTGCCGCCGTCTGGTGCGCGCTTGGACTGATTCCAACCCTGAGCATCTTGTTCGGAGGCCCATCCCGGTCGGTGCGTGTTGCCTGGGATGCTCCCCACGGGGCTTTTTACGTTGGGTTGGACGCCCTGAGCGCCTTCTTTCTGCTGCCGGTCCTGGGCCTGTCTGCCCTCGCCGCGATTTATGGTGGTAGCTATCTGCTCCCCTACCGCGGCAGGAAGTCGATCGGCAGTTCCTGGTTCTTCTTCAACCTGTTCGTGGCCGGAATGGTCATGGTCTTGATCGCTCGAACCGTGATCTTGTTCCTGATGGCCTGGGAGGTCATGTCGCTGTCCGCTTACTTCCTCGTGACGTTCGAACACGAAGAGCCGGAGGCGCGTCGGGCTGGTTGGATCTATCTGGTTGCGACCCACCTGGGAGTGGTTTTCCTCGTCGCGACGTTCGTGCTCCTGGGCCGCCACGCCGGTAGTCTGGATTTCGACGCATTCCACACGATGCCGGCCCTGGATCCAGGCTGGTCCGGACTGCTCTTCGTGCTCGCTCTCATTGGCTTTGGAGCAAAAGCAGGCTTTGTTCCCTTCCACGTCTGGCTGCCCGAAGCCCATCCAGCCGCTCCCTCGCATGTCTCCGCCTTGATGTCAGGCGTGATGATCAAGATGGGCCTCTACGGGCTGTTGCGCGTCCTGACCTTCCTGGGCCAACCCGCTCCCTGGTGGGGGCTGACGCTGTCCGCTCTCGGCTTGCTCACGGCCATCGTCGGCATCTCGCTGGCCCTGCAACAGCGCGACATCAAACGCGTGCTGGCCTATTCCAGCATCGAGAACATGGGGTTGATCGGCCTGGCGCTGGGCGTGGGGCTCTGGGGATGGGCCAGCAGCATGCCCGCGGTCGCCGTGCTGGGGATGACCGCCGGCTTGCTCCATATCTGGAACCACACCCTCATGAAAGGCCTGATGTTCTTCGCCGCCGGCAGCGTCTTGCATGGGACCGGCACCAAGGACATGGAAAAGCTGGGCGGATTGATCAAGAGGATGCCCTGGACCGGCGGCGCCATGATGATCGGGGCCGTGGCCATCGCCGCCCTGCCGCCCTCAAACGGCTTCGTCAGCAAGTGGCTGATCTACTTGAGCCTCATGAAGTGGGGGTTCGCAACCGACGGCGGCCGCGGCCTCATTCCTCTGCTGGCCGTCAGCCTCCTTGCCCTGATCGGCGGTCTGGCCGCGATTGCCTTCGTCCGTTTGACGGGCATCGTGCTGCTGGGTTCACCGCGCAGCGAAGCCGCCGCGCACGCCCACGAATCCTCACCCTGGATGCTCGGGCCGATGGCCCTCCTGGTCTTCCTTTGCCTCACCGTGGCGGTCGTTCCACAGCGGGTCGCCGGCTTGATGCCGGGGGTATTGGATCAGGTTCTCGGCGGAGACGCTGGTCATGCTCTGCAGGAGCTCGAATCCTCACAAGCCCCGCTCCACTTGATTGGCAACATCAACGCCTTGACGCTCATGGCCTTCGGGGCAGTGGCGCTCGTGTTCTCGGTCCTGCTGCGCAGGACCGCGCTGGCGGAAGGTTCGACCTGGGGTTGCGGATACGTCAAGCCGACGGTGCGCATGCAGTACACGGGGCGGTCTTTCGCGGAGATGATCGCCGAGCGGTTGCTGCCGCGCTTCCTCCGGCCCCGAAAGAACCGGCAGGCCCCCCGGGGCATGTTTCCTTCCCAGGGTGACTTCAGGTCGGAGTGTCCTGACCCGTTCACCGAGAAGGTGTACGATCCGTTCTTTCGGCGCTGGGCGGAGCGATTTTCTCGGCTCCGAATCCTCCAACAGGGAAAGATCCACGCCTACCTGGTCTATATCATGTTCATGGTCGTACTGGCCCTGGCCTGGGTGTCCCTGCGCGGCTGGTGGGGTACGTCATGAGCGAATCGCTGGTGCTCCTGGGAATCATCATGGCCGCGTCGAGCGGGCTCCCCGGCCTTCTTCTCAAGCGGATCTCGATGACCGGACAGTGGGTGACCACGTTCCTTGCCGTGCTCGGGTCAGCACTCGGCCTGGGGGGCGTCGTCTGGTTCTGGGCGACCGGAGAAAGCCAGCCGATCGTGTTGCAGTGGTCCCTGCCTGGTGCTGAGTTCAATGTGGCCATCGACGGCCTGTCGGCGATCTTCCTCGTGCCGGTCTTCCTGATCTCGCTGCTGGGCAACATCTACGGCCTGGGCTATTGGAAGCAGACGGAGCATCCCCAGAATGGTCGGAAACTGCGGTTGTTCTACGGCACCCTGACCGCCGGCATGGCACTCCTCGTAATTGCCCGCAACAGCATCTTATTTCTGTTCGGCTGGGAGATCATGGCACTCTCGGCCTTCTTCCTGGTCGCCACGGAAGACCACGAAAAGGAGGTCCGCGAAGCTGGCTGGCTCTACCTGGTGGCGACCCACGTGGCGACCCTGTCCCTTTTTGCCCTTTTCGCGTCGCTTCATGCCGTCAGCGGTTCCTTCACGCTCGGCCCTTTGAACCAGGAGACTCTGCGTCCCGGCGCGGCGACGGCGATCTTCGTTCTCGCTCTGGTGGGTTTCGGACTTAAAGCCGCCATCATGCCGCTGCATATCTGGCTGCCCAGCGCGCATGCGATGGCGCCCAGCCACGTGTCGGCGATCATGTCCGGCGTACTGATCAAGATGGGCATTTATGGACTGGTGCGGATCACATCATTCCTACCCCACCCGCCACGAGAATGGGGAATCATCCTCCTGGCGCTGGGCGTGGCCTCAGGTGTCCTGGGTGTCGCCTTCGCCATCGGCCAGCACGACCTGAAGCGCCTCTTGGCCTATCACAGCATCGAGAATATCGGCATCATCGTCATGGGCCTCGGCCTGGCCCTGATCGGCCGCTCGCTGGACCGCGCCGATTGGGTCGTCCTCGGCCTGGGCGGCGCCCTGTTGCACGTCTGGAACCACGCGCTGTTCAAGTCCCTGCTGTTCTTGAGTGCCGGCTCAGTCATCCACGCCGCCCACACCCGCGAGATCGACCACCTGGGCGGTCTGGCCAAGATGATGCCGCGGACTTCCCTCTGTTTCCAGGTCGGGGCGGTCGCGATCTGTGGCCTGCCGCCCCTGAACGGCTTCGTCAGCGAGTTCCTGATTTACCTCGGCCTGTTCGGCACTCTCATGAATGGGGAGCGGAGCTCGTTCGCCGGCGCATCGTTTGCCGCCCCGGCACTGGCCCTGATCGGCGTTCTGGCCGCGGCGTGCTTCGTGAAGGCGTACGGGGCGGTCTTCCTCGGGACAGCCCGGTCGGAACACGCCCGGCACGCCCATGAATCTCCGCCGAGCATGCTCGCACCGATGGGCGTGCTGGTTGCCTGCTGCCTCCTGATCGGGCTGGCCCCGCTCCTGATTGCCCCCATTCTCCAGCAAGGAGTCTCGGCCTGGGCACCCAACTTGAAAGACGCGGGCCCTCGCCTCGCCACGCTGGCCCCTCTGATGTGGATCACCGTCATGGGCCTGCTCTTGATCGTCGCACTGCTGCTCGGCGCCGCCATCCTGTGGACGCGGCTCGATCGCCGTGTTGTTGAGGAAGGCGTCACCTGGGGTTGCGGCTACGTGGCGCCCACCCCCCGGATGCAGTACACTTCATCGTCCTTTGCGCAGATGCTGGTCGGAATGTTCGGCTGGGTGCTTCGCCCGCACACACACCGGCCCCAGGATTTGCCCCTGTTCCCACGAGAGACCTGTTTCCACAGTGAGGTGCCCGACGCGGTGCTCGACGAAATCGTGCTGCCGACGTTCCATTTCACGGCATGGGTGTTCTCCTGGTTCCGGGTTTTCCAGCACGGAAACATCCAGACCTACCTGCTGTACATCTTCCTCGCCCTGATCGCCCTGCTGCTCTGGCGTTAGGAGGGACGTGATGGAAACGATCTTTCATGACGCAGTCCATGTCCTCCTGGCGCTCGGCTTGCCGCCTTTGCTCCTGGGCTTGATCGCCAAGACCAAGGCCCTGTTCGCCGGCCGGGTGGGGCCGCCGGTGTTGCAGCCGTATTACGATCTCATCAAGCTCTTTCAGAAAGGCTCGGTCTTCAGCACGACGACGACCTGGGTGTTCCGGGCCGGGCCGGTGGTTGCCCTGGTGACGGCGTTGCTCGTCGTGCTGCTGATTCCGCTGGTGGGCGCGACGGCGCCGATCTCGTTCACCGGCGATCTGATCCTGCTGGCTTATCTGCTCGGGCTGGGACGCTTCTTCACGGCGGCGGCGGCGCTCGACACCGGTTCGGCCTTCGAGGGGATGGGGGCGGCGCGCGAAGTGACCTTCGCCTGCCTGGCCGAGCCCGCGCTCTTCCTGGGGCTCTTGGTCCTCGCCAACCCGAAGCTGTCGAATTCATTGATGCTGGCGGAGATGCTCGGCAACGGCATGGGCGATCACTGGAAAACCTACGGCGCCTCGGTCGCCCTGGTGCTGCTGAGCTGGTTCATCGTGCTTCTGGTG
>JBIOJM010000368.1:0-9814 GCA_044450785.1 Isosphaerales bacterium | reverse complement strand
TCTGGAAGAGTTACACCAACAGTTCCACCTCGCTATCAGCCGCCTTCGACAGAAACCTCGTTTGGTCCAGTCTTTCTTTGCTCAGGCCGGATTGAAGATGGAGTAAGTAAGACTTAACATTCTTTGCGCAACGGTCAGTAAATCAAGTGTCGAGTTGGAGACCGCCTTGGGAAGGACGGAGGACGGAGGGCCGAGGACCGGACGGCCTTCACCTTTCAAAAGTCGACACACGGCCGCGCATAATCGTCTAAAATCGCCGATGTGGAGGGTCCGTCTTCTTGCCGTAAATGATTGGGAACCCGATATGTCCGTCGAATGAGCTCTCGCACTCCGGTTTCAAGTGTGCGAACCTTGGTTTTGTGTGATCAAATGTCAAGGTCGAGAATGGCATCACGTGGCGACGCGGCCTTGGTAGTATTTGACGTGCCGTCACAATCGCCGGGCCGGTCGAGCCCACCCGGCACTCATGGCTGGAGACGATCCGCGCACACAGCCCCACTACCCAATACGATCCGCAAAGTCGAAGAGCCAGTTGCATAAATCCTCCTGGTTCTTGGAAATTGCTATCTGAGTTTGACGGTTGCGAGGATCAGCGCCATCAGGTCGAGGCGATCGAAGCCGCCAGGCGCGGCGAGAACTACGTGTTGACAACGGGAACAGGCTCGGGGAAGAGCCTGGCCTACCTGATCCCGATTGTCGACAACGTCCTGAGACACGGCGGGAAACGGGGAATCCAGGCGATCGTCGTCTACCCGATGAACGCCCTTTGTAACAGCCACTACGGGGAGCTCGAGAAGTTCCTGCGGATCGGATTCGGCGCGGGCAAGGAACCCGTGCGCTTTGACCGTTACACCGGCCAGGAAAACCGGGAGCAGCGCGACCGGATCATCCAGAATCCGCCGGACATCTTGCTGACCAATTACGTGATGCTCGAACTGTTGCTGACCAGGCCGTTCGAGCTCCCGCTGGTCAACGCGGCCCGCGACCTGCGTTTTCTGGTGCTCGACGAGCTGCACACCTACCGGGGCCGCCAAGGCGCCGACGTCGCCCTCCTCGTGCGTCGGGTGAGAGTTGCCTGTGCGGCCGAGCGCATGCTCTGCATCGGCACCTCGGCCACGATGGCGAGCGGGGGTAGCCTCGACCAGCAACGAGTCGAGATCGCAGGGGTCGCGACCCGGCTCTTCGGATCAGGAGTCCGGCCGGAGAACGTGATCGGCGAGACGTTAACCCGGGCAACCGTCGAACCGGACCTCAAAAGGGCGGAGACGGTCGATTCGCTTCGGAAGGTCATCCTCGGCGCGAGACCCATCCCGACCGAGTACGAGGCTTTCGTCCAGTCCCCGATGGCGAGCTGGATCGAAGATTACCTGGGTCTTCGTCGCGATCCCAACGGCTGCCGCCTGCTGCGCGGCACGCCACGACCGATCGTCGGAGAGCGGGGCGTTGCCGGAGAATTGAGCCGCCTGACGGGCGTAAAGGAGCCCGAATGTGAACGGGTCGTGCGCGATTGGCTGCTGGCGGGCTACAACTGCAAAGAACACCCCGAGTCGCACGCCAGGCCGTTCGCGTTCCGGCTTCACCAGTTCATCAGTCCAGGAGATGCCGTCCACGCTTCGCTCCAGGAGCCTGGAGAGCGCTACCTTTCGCTGAGTGGCCAGCAATTCGTCCCCGGATCCAACCGGGAACAGGTCCTCCTACCGCTCGCTTTCTGTCGGGAGTGCGGCGCTGAGTATTTCATCGTCTGGAAGCACACCGATCCTGACTCGAGGCTGATCAGGTTCAAGCCGCGAGAGATCTCCGACCGGCTCAATAATGATGAAGACGGTGTCGCGGGGTTCCTCTATCGCGACCCCAATCGGCTCTGGCCGGATGATCCGGAGGAGGAAATGGATCGCCTACCGGAGGATTGGTTCGAGACCGACTCCGGCCAGCCAAGGCTAAAACCGGCTCTTCGTGAAGAGATTCCCCGGCGGTTGCCGATCAGTCCGGGCGGATTTATCGACCCGAACGGCCTCGATTTCTTCTTCGCGTCCGCCCCATTTCGATTCTGCCAGAACTGCGGGGTATCCTACCGAGCCCGGCGCGGAGACTCTGACTTTGGCCGGCTCGCCACGCTCTCGAGCGGCGGCCGGAGCACCGCCACAACGATCTTGAGCCTCTCGATCGTCCGGACGCTCAAGAAGGACGGTTCGCTGCTGGAGCACGCAAAGAAGCTGCTGAGCTTCACCGACAATCGCCAGGATGCCTCGCTCCAGGCAGGCCATTTCAACGACTTCATCGAAGTCAGCCTGCTTCGCTCCGGCCTTTACAAGGCCGCACTCGCGGCCGGCTCCGATGGGATTGCTCACGACGAGCTGGCCCTCCGCATCTTCAAGGCCCTGGATTTCCCACTGGAGCTCTACGCACGCGAGCCCGGCGTCCAGTTCGCTCAGAAGGTCGACACCGAGAAGGCGATGCGGAACGTGATCGGCTACCGGATTTACCGCGACCTGAGACGCGGTTGGAGAGTCACTTCACCCAACCTCGAGCAGTGCGGCCTGCTCAAGATCAGGTATATCTCGCTCGACGACCTCTGCCGGGCCGACGAATACTGGCAAGGTTGCCATCCCGCACTCGTGCAAGCCGGTCCCAAGACCCGACAGGATATCGCGACAGTCCTGCTGGACTACCTGCGGCGCGAGCTGGCGATCGACGTGGAATACTTGACCCAAGAATTCCACGAGAGGCTTTTGCAACAGAGCTCGCAGCGGCTGCGGTCGCCCTGGGCCGTCGACGAGCAGGAGAGACCGGAGCTGGCCACCACTGTCTTCCCCCGGGCCCGCCAATCGCAGGAACGCCGCTACTTTTCCTACCTGGCCGGACGCAGTGGCTTCGGCCAGTTCTTGAGCCGAACAGGAATCCTCCCGGAGTTCGAGAAGACCGGGCACAAACTCACCGTGAGGGAGCGGGACCAGATCTGCGTCGACCTTTTCAGGGTCCTGGGAAAAGCCCAGTTCGTCGTCGAGGCCGCCGCACCGATCGCAAACGACGGCATACCGGGTTACCGCCTCTCGGCGGCGTGCATGGCCTGGCAGGCCGGCAAAGGAACGCAGGCTTTTCACGACCCGATCCGGGTTCCCAATCTGCCTGAGGAGGGCGGCCGCACCAACCCCTTCTTCGTCGAATTCTATCGCACGGTCGCGGGCGATTGCCGGGGATTCGAAGCCCGTGAGCACACGGCCCAGGTCCCGTACGAGGAGCGGCAGCAGCGCGAGCAGGATTTCGGGGCCGGCAAGCTCCCCGTCCTCTATTGCTCTCCCACGATGGAGCTGGGCGTTGATATCCGTCAGCTCAACGTCGTCAACATGCGGAATGTGCCGCCGACGCCGGCAAACTACGCCCAGCGGAGCGGCCGAGCCGGTCGGAGCGGGCAGCCCGCGCTGGTGCTGACTTACTGCGCCACGGGTAATTCCCACGACCAGTATTTCTTCCGCCGGCCCGGCCTGATGGTATCGGGGGCTGTGAGCCTGCCGAGGCTTGATCTGGCCAACGAGGACCTCGTCCGCGCCCACGTCCACGCTGTGTGGCTGGCCGAGACCGATCAGTACCTGGGGGATTCGCTCATCGAGATTCTTGATGTCGACGGGCCATCACCTTCGCTGGACCTGAAACCCGGACCCAGGGCAAGCCTGACCAAGAAGACCGCCCTGGTCGCGGCCCGCGACAAGACGGAGTCGATCCTCAAAACACTGAGCGAGGAGCTTGCAGGCGCCGCCTGGTACAAGCCCGGCTGGCTGGACCAGGTCTTGAACCAGACCATGCAGAACTTCGAAGCCGCCTGCGAGCGTTGGCGAAGCCTGTTCCGTGCGGCCAAGGCCCAATGGAACTATCAGAACCAGGTCATCGCCGACGTCTCCCGGCAACGGCAGTGGGAAGAGGCCAAGCGGCTGCGCCGGGAGGCCGAGTCCCAGATCACCTTGTTGACCGACGCCAGCAACGTTGTTCAGTCGGACTTCTACTCGTACCGGTATTTCGCGAGCGAAGGCTTCCTGCCGGGCTATAACTTTCCCCGCCTTCCTCTCTCGGCATTCATCCCCGCGCGGAAGCGTGTGCAGGGGCGGGATGAGTTCCTGTCCCGGCCCCGGTTCCTGGCGATCACCGAGTTCGGGCCGCGAAGCATCATCTATCACGAAGGCTCACGTTACATCGTCAACAAGGTCATTCTACCAGTTGCTGACGGTGACGGGGCGATCACCCAGTCGGCCAAACAATGCCGCTCGTGCGGCTACATTCAAGAGCTCGGCCCCGGGGAAGCCGGAGACGATCTTTGTCAAAACTGCGGACAGATGAACCTCCAGCGCCTGGATAACCTGCTTCGCCTCCAGAACGTGGCGACCAAGAGGCGCGACCGGATCACCAGCGACGAAGAGGAGCGGATGCGGCTTGGCTATGAAATCCGATGCGGGATCCGATTCAAGGACGTGGGGGGCGTTCTCGACTGCCGGACGGGCGAGGTCACCCGGGGCGATCAGCCGTTGTTCAAGCTCGTCTATGGCGATGCCACGACGATCTGGCGGATTAACCTGGGATGGCGGCGGCGGAGCAACAGAGACCGGTATGGTTTTGTGCTCGACCGCGAGCGGGGCTACTGGCAATCGTCCGACCAGCTTCCGGCAGAGGAAGATCCCGCCGATCCGATGGGCGCGAGAACTGACCGCGTCGTGCCGTTTGTCGAGGACCGGCGGAACTGCCTGATCCTCGACCCGGCCGAACGACTGAACGACGTGGTTTTCACCTCGCTCCAATCCGCCCTCAAGAAGGCGATCCAGGCTGTCTATCAGCTCGAGGACAACGAGATCGGGGCCGAGCCGTTGCCGTCGCCCGACGACCGCCGGCAGATGCTGTTTTACGAAGCATCCGAGGGCGGGGCCGGCGTGCTCCGACGCCTGCTCGACGAGCCGATGGCTCTGGAGGAGCTGGCCCGTGAAGCCCTTCGGATCTGCCACTTCGATCCGACAACGGGACACGACGAACGACGTTCCGTGGGGGCCACGGAAGACTGCGAGGCTGCCTGCTATGACTGCTTGATGACCTACGCCAATCAGCGCGATCACCCGTTGCTCGACCGCCAAGAGGTCAGGGAAACCTTAACTGGACCTGACCCGGTGCAAGCTCCGAGCGTCCCCTACCGCTCACACATTCGCCGAACACCTTGCATCTCTCAGGCAGCAGGCAGGCAGCGACCTCGAGCGGGCCTGGCTCGACTACCTCGCCCGGCGCGGCTTGAACCTACCCGGTGCCGCCCAGAAGTTCATCGAGAAGGTCGGGACGCGCCCCGACTTTTTCTACGACAAGCACAAGGCCGCCATCTATGTGGACGGGCCAACGCACGACTTCCCCGACCGCCAGCAACGCGACCGCGAGGTTACGACGAAGATGGAAGATGCGGGGTTCATCGTCATCCGGTTCGGCCACGGAGCGGACTGGGACAAGATCCTCGCTGACCACCCGAACCTCTTCGGCAAGCCCCGGGCCGTCCAGACCGGAACGGTCGATGAGGCAGTGATGAACCCGGCCGGATCGGGCGGGGTGGCGCCGTGAAATACGCGGTCGGAACGCTGGTCAAGGCACGAAACCGCGAGCGGGTGGTTCTGCCCGAGTCGCAGGAAGACTTCCTCGTCGTCCGGCCCCTCGGCGGCACCGACGTGGAGGTCGCCGGGATCGATCCGGAAATTGAAGAGATCCGGTCCGCGGACTTCCCCCCGCCCGACCCCAACTTCCTGGGTGACCACCAGTCGTGCCGCCTGCTCCGTGACGCGATTCGACTCGGCTTCCGGTCCAGCGCCGGCCCTTTCCGTTCCTTCGGCAAGATCGCCGTCGAGCCCCGATCGTACCAGCTTGTGCCGCTTCTGATGGCCTTGAAGATGGATCCGATCCGGCTGCTCGTTGCCGACGACGTCGGCATCGGCAAGACGGTCGAGAGCCTGCTCGTCGCCCGCGAGCTACTGGACCGGGGTGAGATCCGGCGCTTCGCGGTCCTTTGCCCGCCGCACCTCGCCGAGCAGTGGCAGGCAGAGCTCAAGGACAAGTTCCACATCGACGCCGAGCTCGTCCTCTCCAGCACCGCGCGCAGGCTTGACCGGGTCTGCGGGAACCGATCCGTCTTCGACGTCTTCGATTTCACGGTCGTCTCGCTCGACTACATCAAGACGGACAACCGCCGCGACGACTTCATCCGGGCGTGCCCTGAGCTGATCATCGTCGACGAGGCGCACACCTGCACCAACCCCGCGCAACCCGGACGGGGCACCACCGCCCGCCAGCAACGAAACCAACTCATCCAGTCGCTCTCCCGTAAGGGCTTGCAGCACCTGGTCCTGGTGACGGCGACGCCGCACAGCGGGAACCCGGAGGGGTTCCGCTCGCTGCTCACCTTACTCCGGCCTGATTTCGCGGGCCTACCCGCGAACCTTTCTGGTGATGAGAACCGCAAGCACCGCGAAGAGCTGGCCAAACACTTCGTCCAGCGTCGCCGCGGCGACATTCTGCACTACGTGGGCGACGATACCGCCTTTCCCGTCCGCAAGGAGAAGGAGGAGACCTACCAGCTCGGCACGAGCTCCGACTATCGCAAGCTGTTCGACCGCCTGCTCAAGTACGCCCGTGAGGTAGTCCAGGACTCCCGCGACCTGACCAAGGTCCGGCAGCGGATGCGGTGGTGGGCCGCGCTTGCCCTGCTGCGGGCCGCCGCCAGCAGCCCGGCGGCTGCCGCGGCGACCCTGCGGAGCAAGCTGCGGGCGATCGGGGCGGAGACCATCGACGATGTCGACGCCGTGAGCCGGCCCCTGGTTCTCGACGAGGACATCGACGAGCTCATCGAGACGCCCGACGGGGTTGCGGGATCAGACACGAACGAGGGCGACGAGGAGACAACGGTCGCCTCACCCGACCGCGAGCGGCTCCTGGAACTGGCCCGGGCCGCCGACCGACTTAAAGGGAAGGGGGACCCGAAGCTGCTCAAGGCCGTCCCAATCCTGAAGGACCTGATTCAGACGGGCAACCGGCCGATCGTCTTTTGCCGATTCATCGCGACCGCCGAATACCTGGCCGACGAGCTCCGATCTCGCCTGCCCAAGGACGTCACGGTGATCCCGATCACCGGGAATCTCCCTCCCGAGGACCGGGCCGACCGTATCCGGGGACTGGATGGACTGGAGAAATACGTCCTCGTCTGCACCGACTGCTTGAGCGAGGGCGTCAACCTCCAGCAATACTTCGACACCGTGGTCCACTACGACCTTGCCTGGAACCCGACCCGTCACGAGCAACGGGAGGGCCGCGTCGATCGCTTCGGCCAGGTGAAGCCCGAGGTCCGGGTCGTCACCTACTACGGCGTGGACAACCAGATCGACGGCCTTGTGCTGAAGGTGCTGATCGACAAGCACGAGAAGATCCGCAAGGACCTCGGCATCTCCATCCCCGTGCCATCGTCGAGCAACGCCGTCCTGGAGGCCCTGTACGAGGGGCTCCTGTTGAAGAACCGGGACGCGCAGCAACTGCTGCTCTTTGAGGAGGACGACGACCTGAAGTCGAAGGTTGACGAGCTGGATTCCGAGTGGAAGAGTGCGGCTGACCGTGAGAAGAAGAGCCGGGCACTCTTCGCCCAGCACAAGTTCGACGACCGGTCGGTCGCCCGGGAAGTCGAGGCGATCCGCACGGCGATCGGCTCCGCGACCGACGTCGAGCAGTTCGTGACCACGGCCGTGCGGGGCTATGGGGGAACGGCAACCAAACGCCGCAATTTCATCCTGCTCGACGTGAAAGAGACCCCGGCCGCGATCCGCGAGACGGCGGCCGGCCGCGATGAGGTGCGGGCCCGGTTCGAGCTGCCGGTCGGCGAGAACGAGCTGTATCTGTCACGCACCCACCCGCTTGTCGAGGGGCTGGCGAGCTTCGCGATGGAATCGGCCCTCGACCCGGTCCTCGCCGGCGGCCGCCGCGTACTGGCCGCACGCTGTGGGGCCATCCGGACTAAGTCAGTGGAAACCCGGACCACGCTGCTGCTGGTGTGGTTCCGGTACCACATCCTCACGACCATCGACGACGTGACGCGACCGCTCCTGGCCGAGGATTGTCAGGTCGTCGCCTTTTCGGGGGCCCCGACCGAGCCGACCTGGCTCTCGCGGGAGGTGGCCGATGGCCTGCTTGGCGCCGAGCCAGACGAGAACGTCGCCGACGATGTCGCTCGATCCTTTGTCCGCAAGGTGCTCGAAAACCTAGAGCCGATCCGTAAGAAACTCGACGCAATCGCCAAAGAGCGGGGCCAGGAGTTGCTGGCCGCCCACAAGCGGGTCCGGCAGGCCAGCCATCGGCGAGGCGTGAAAGAAACGATCGAGCCGCAGCTTCCGGCCGATATCCTGGGCCTCTATGTCTACCTGCCCACAAGCTGAGGCGTCGCGCGTGAATTAACGCTCAAAATCTCGTAGGACGGATTGGCAATCCGTCCGACCGAAATCGACGGATTGCCAATCCGTCCTACGCGGCGACCGGCATGGCCGGGTGAATTGCGGAGTTGTCGACGTGCGAACCCGCGTGCGAAATCCCTTCACGACCGTTCAGACCTCCGGCCTACTGTTGCCGGTCGATTTGCTCGCACGCGTCGTCGACGGCGACAAGACCTTGCCTGGCGTGACGTCCGAGTCGTATCACCTCAACGCGGGAGAGCGGCTCAACGAGGCGGCCGCCCGGGCCTGGAACACGTGTCTCGCCAACTGGAAGGCGTTTCGTGATGCGGCCGGCCGCCTGCCTGTGAGTGACCAGGGGACAACCCTGACGCGCGACAAGTGGCTCCTACCGCTCTTGCGTGAGCTGGGCTATGGCTGGCTCCAGTCGATCCGCAAGAGCCTGGAAATCGACGGCAAGCTCTACCCGATTAGCCACCAGTGGCAAGATCACGTTCCCATCCACCTCATCGCGTCACGACATCGAACGCCGAGCGCCCGGGGCGACCGGGGCGGCCCAACGCAGTCCTTACAGCCTGACGCAAGAGTTCCTCAACCGCTCGCCCCGGCACCGCTGGGGGTTCGTCTCCAACGGCCTCAGGTTGATCCTCCTGCGCGACAACGTCAGCCTGGTCCGGGCGGCCAACGTCGAGTTCGACCTCGAGGCAATGTTCGAGGGCGAGGTCTACTCCGACTTCTTCCTGCTGTTCCTCCTTTGCCACCAGTCCCGGGTCGAGATTCTGACCGAGGACCGGCCCGAGGAATGCTGGCTTGAGCGTTGGTCGAAGTTAGCCGAGGAGCAGGGAACGCGGGCCCAGGAAAAGCTGCGGGTCGGCGTGGAGCGGGCGATCCAGGCCCTGGGGACCGGCTTTCGCACGACGCGCGGAAACACGGCCCTGAACGAGGCACTGCGCAGCGGGGAGCTAAGCGCGCAGGAGTTCTACCGCGAGCTGCTGCGGATGGTGTACCGACTTCTCCTTCTACTCGTGGCCGAGGACAAGCGGATCGGCGACGACCAGAACATGCTACACCCGCCAGACTCATCACCCGCCGCCCGCCTCCGCTACGCCCGTTATTACTCGGTCAACCGGCTACGGACGCTGGCGAACCAGCGGCGAGGCACGGCTCACACCGACCTCTACGAGTCTCTAAATGTCCTGTTTGGGAAGCTGCGAACGGGCTACGCCCCGCTCGTGAGAGCGATCACGATAATTGACAACGGACTGATCAAGATAATCGACGGTAATTTTCGTTCACGAAGCAAGTACCGGTGGCCCCTTCTCTCCTCCGCCGGATGTGACAGTGGGTCGCTGGCCTTCGTGTCGGCCTGAGGT
>JBIOJM010000367.1:0-9837 GCA_044450785.1 Isosphaerales bacterium | reverse complement strand
CTTTCTGCACACGCAGATCGGCTACAACTCCTACGCCGGATCTCTTCGCGGCGTTCGCGGAACGCTCTGGAGTAGTGCCGGCAATGCGCTCGACGTGGCCAACCTGGGCGTGGCCCTTATGCGCGGTTCGGGCATCCCCGCACAGTACGTCTCGGGCACACTTTCACAGAGCCAGGCGCAGCAACTCATCCTGTCAATGTTCCCGGCGTCATTTCAAACGGTTGGCTACATCCCCGCCGGCACACAGCTCTCTGACCCGGCCAATGACCCGCAATTACTCTCCGAAACCGAGTCGCACTACTGGTTTCAGTTCGACGCAGGCAGTGGCATGCAAGACGCCGACCCGCTGATGGCCGGCGCGGCGATCGGCCAGACGTTTACGGCGTCGACGGGGACGTTTGCGACGATCCCCGACGCGCTGCGGCAGAAGACCGAGGTCCAGCTTGTGGCGGAGACTTATAACCAAATCAGCGGGCTCTTCGGTCAGCTCTTGGGCCAGTCGGGACTCACGGAGACGACCGTGCTCGATAAGACGTTTCTCGATGCGGAACTGGCGGGTCGCCCGCTAACGATCGGGAATTTCATCAGCACCTCGTCCTTCGGCCTTTTCTTCCTCGCGAGCACGACGAACACGTATTCGCCCTACATCCAAATCGGCGACGAGGCTTATCCTGACGTCAGCCACGATGAGGTAGTTCGCGGTGCAGAGGCGAACGGGAAAGACTACCAGGAGGTGCTGACCAATTTTCCGCTCGCGAGCCAGATCCTTACCGGTTTATTCCTGAATGTCACCCAAAGTGGAGCGGGGACGACTTCGGAAACCTTCAGCCGAGCCCTTGTTGACCGCATTGGATACGCCGCCCGCCAGGGCCTAGTCACGCCAAACGTGTCCGTCGATCCCTCGGCGACTCCGACCATCTCGCCATATGACCTGACCACGATCAGCGTAATGCCCTCCTTGCAGAGCCCCGCCACTCTGGCGCCACTTGCCCAAGAGTCTGACCAAGATTTCGCGGTGGCGACTGCTGACTCCAGCACCGCCTCGCAGCAGATCGATGCGCTCGTCACCCTCGCGGATTTTGAGCTGGCCGGCTTCCTGGTCAACTCGGATCATTTCGCGTCCAACGAGGCGGCCGACGCGAGGGTGGCTGCGTACTACTCTATGCCCCGGGTGACTCTCTTCAAGACGAGCGCCATTAATGGCGATAATCCGAACTTCTCCCTCGCGATCGACCTAGCGGCCAACAGCATTTCCTCGTTCGCGGCGCCGGGCCAGGCCAAAAACGCGACCGTCGTGTTCAATGCCGCTCGCGGCTTCGCCGATAGTGCACTGGAGTCCGTGACCTTCCCGCCGAGTACGGATACGACTGCTTTGTACGAGAGTGCCTACAGTATCATGCTGGCGGCCTACGCAGCCGGCATCCCATTCGTCACCATCACGGCTGCTAATGTCGAAATAGTCAGTTCGCTGGGAATCCCCGCCGAGGCCCAAGCCAGGATCACGGCGGCTGTCCAGAGCGGCCTAGAAGTGTCCGTGCCACAGCGGACAGTGGTGGTCAACGGATCGCCCGCTATCGCCTGGTGGCAGTCTGACCCGACGAGCGGCGAGACAATCGCCGTGATGCAAGACGGTGGGCATCAGGCCACTCTCGAATACTCGGCGGTGACCGACACTGAGGGTAACACGATCGCGCAGGTTACCCTGAATGCCTTCGGCAGGAGGTTCCTCCTGAAGGGAGGGTTCCCGTCAACCGAAGCGGCGCAGGCCTGGGGGCAGGCCCTGAAGACTGCGGTCAACACCGCCGGCCCCTTCCAGACCCAAATCTTGGGGACGATGTTCGGAGCAATAGCAGACATACCACTGGTGATCGACCAATTGATCGCTAGGGCGATTGCGCTCGATCCGCCCCTGGCACCTGGATTCTTGCTCGACCCACTTCCGCCCCTTCCTCTCACACCGGCAAATGTCTCTCAGACCCGCGGGTCAGTCAGCGCCTCCGTGAACGCCGAGTCATCAACCTCGGGGACCGCCCAAGTATCAAGCGCAACGGCGTCGGGCCAGCTTGCGTCTTCATGGACCAGTTCGACAACCAGTAGATTCCTCGCTACCTCCCTTGGCGCGACGGGTGCGACCATCGTCAATTCCCAGGGTACGGCCGTTGGCTCCGGTACGGTTACCCTCTTGGCTCAAGCACCCACGGATGTCTCTGTTTCCGGAAACGCTCAGTACAACATCAACGGCGCCGGCAGCCTGTCGTTCTATGGCCAGGCTGAGAGCAACCTCGGCGTCAGCGGCGACTGGCAGAAGTACACAGCAATGTTTTCGGGCTCAGTCTCGATCATGCTAACAGCCCCCGGCGGTGCCCTTACGCTCAATGGCCAGGCCCTCCCCGCCGGGACGTACACGATCACGACGAATTTGGCCACGCTGAGCGGCAGCGGGGCGATGTCGTCGCCGAACTTCGCGGGATCGGTGGCGATCACGGCGACGGATGGATCGATCGAGGTTGGACCAGGAACGGGGAGTCTCTCCGTCGGCGGCAAGCGGCTTGATCCGAAAAACGAGACGACACTGACGGGCTATGCCGGGACGGTCAACCTGTCAGCGAATGGAGATGGAACGGACGCGGTGTCGCTCGACGGAAACGCCGGAAACGTGCTTCAAGTCACCCCAACCTCGAAGACGCTCACGACCGACCAGAACACGCCGGTGAACTTCCAGGCGAACGTCCAGACGAGCTTCACCGATACGTACACGCTCACGGCCAGCGCGCCGCCGGGTTGGACTGTGACAGTTGATGCCAGCGGAAAGGTCACCGGGACGCCCGCTCCGGGCCTGCAAAGCGGCACGTATCCGATCCGGATCATCGCCCAGTCGCAGACCGATTCGAACCTAGTCGCGCAAACGACCGTCGACGTGACGATCACGCCCACCCAGCCGGGGATCACATTCGCCCTCAACCCTGACACGCAATTCACGGTGCCCTTCAACGGCGCGCAGCTCCCCACGGCCTTCCGCGCCACGATCCAGAACCTCGGCCCGGCCGCCGATTCCTACAACTTGACGTTCTCGAACGTCCCGACCGGCTTCACGCTCCTCAAAAGCGCCACCAGCGTCACGGTCCCGGCCGGGCAGACGGGGATTCTCGGCCTTTACATGCAGCCCAACACAGGCCAGCCCATCCCGCCGCCGGGGACGCAGCTTTCATTCACCGTCACGGCGACCAGTACCAGCGACAAGACGATCACCCAGACGCAGACCGAGACGTTCACAGTCCCCGCGATCGATGCCGTCACAGTGGCCAACAATCCATCGTCAGTAAGCACCACGCCCGGGACCCCGGTGACCGACACGATCACGTTGACCAACGTCGGCAACGTGCCTGAGACCGTCTCGCTGGCCGCCACCCTGCCAACCGGCTTGACAGGTAGCGCACTAACCTCGGTGCCGCTGGCAGTCGGCCAGACGACGCCCGAAACGATCACGCTGACGCCCGACGTTTCGACACAGCTCAACAGCACGCTCGAAGCGAAGATCACGGCGACGTTCGGGCCATCCGCCTCGCCCGCGACCCAGACCGTCCAGATACCGGTGCAGGTCGTCGCTCCGGGTGTCGAGGCAATCTCTGGGGCGGCCGTCGCCGCGGGCGCGGCGGGCAATACCTCGCTCAGTGATCGGCTCAACGACCTGAGCATCGCGCTCACGACCCTGTACCAGAATCCGACGGACCCGGTGGCCAAGGGGCAGGCGACGGCCAATCTCGACAGCCTGATCAGCCAGGTTACCAACGACCCGTTCCTCGCCTCGTTCGCCGCGGGGATGACCACGGCACGCGGGGCGATCGCCTCGGCGGCGTCGGCCGCAGACGTGTCGACTGCGCTGACCAACCTTGGCACTGCGCTGGGGGCGCTCGCGCAGGGCATCACCGATGAGGCCGCTCATGGTTTCACGCTGGGGCTGATGACCGCCTACCAGCAGGCCCTGCCACAGACGCCCGCCGTGTTCCAGATCGACCTGAAGAACACCGGCAGCCAGACGACCACCTACGACCTCAGCGTCTCCGGGCTACCGGCGAACGTGACGTCCGCCTTCAGCCAGACGTCGGTAACGCTCATGCCGGGCCAGGCGATCGCGGGCGGCACGAACGGCGTCACCTTGTCGCTCACCGAGACGGGCAACGCGCTCTTCGACACCGGCTTCACCGTCACGGCCACGGCCGAAGGCGCGACCGAGATCACCAACTCCACAACGGGCGCGCTGACCCTGCGCGACACGTTCCTCCAGGTCGCCACCGTCACGACCAACCCGCCGTTCGTCGCACCCGGTGGACAGGTGCAAGTCTCGGCGCAGGTGCAGAGCGCGCTGAACCAGCCGCAGTTAGACACCATTTCATTCATCGCGAAGGACCCCAACGGCAACACGGTCTTCACTTCGACGCCGGTGCCCCTGGCGCTTGGCATCACCTCAGCGCTGGCGACAGCGAACCTCGGGATGCTCGACACGACGGGCCTGGCGCAGGGGACCTACGCCCTGATCGCGACCATCTTCGATTCGTCGGGCAATCCGATCCCCGGTAGCGTGGGCCAGGGTGCGCTGTTTGTCGGCCTGCCGGTGACGTCGAGTGTGACCACCACCCCGGTGACCGTGCCGACGGGCATCTACACGGTCTCCACCACGGTCCAGGTCCACGGCACGACCACTTTCCCCGCGCCGCTGACTGTTCTCGGCCAGGTCTCCACCGGGGACAACGAGGGCTCGGCCGCCTTGTACGCCAACGGCAACCAGGAACTGGCCTACGCCGTCGGCTCCAACGGGGTTTCGATCGTCGACGTCACCGACCCGTCCAACCCGCAGTTCCTCAGCACGTTCGCCCAGGACGTGATCGTCAAGGGGGGCATCAACATCGCCCAGGTCGTGGGGCACGACCTAATCGTCGCCACCACGGTGGCGCTGAACGCCTCGGGCTTCAACCTCATCGTCTACGACCTGTCGAACCCACTTAGCCCGAGCCTGGTCAGCAACACGGTCATCCCCCAGCGGTTTCTGGACGGCATGTTCGTCCAGGGCAATGTCGCTCTCTTCACGCTCGACGGGTTCACCTTCTACCCGGGCGACATCGTTGGCCAGTTCGGCAACCTTGTCGCGGTGGACGTCAGCAACCTCTCCCAGCCGAAGGTTGCGGGCCTGCTGTTCCCCTCGGGCGACCCCGGGACGGGCCACGAAGAGTACGGCAACGTCATCGTCAACAACCAGATCGCGTACGTCACAACGAACGGGTCCACCGGCGGAAATACGCAGAACGGCGTTGGGCAGATGCTGCTGGTCAATATCTCCAACCCCGGTCAGCCCACCCTCAGCGGGACCCTAGACATCCCCGGGACGGTGGACGTCGGGCCGATTGCCCTCCAGGGCAACACCGCCCTGGTGGTCGGCAACACGGGCGGGTTGATGAATCCCTTCAGTTCACTCTCGACCCTTGGGTTTACGGGTAACATCACGCTGACGAAATTGGACGTCTCCGACCCGCAGAACCCGAAGATCCTCGGCACGCTCGTTACCGAGGCCACCTCGCCACCCGGCGATCCCAACCCGTCGGCCCGGGACCTGGTGGACCTGGGCAACGGCCTGTTCGCCCTCAGCGAGGTGCTCGTGGGGGGCAAGCCGGCGCTGATGCTGATCGACGCCAGCGACCCGAACAACATCGTGGTTAGCAACTTGCTGACCCCGACCGCGATCAACGGCCTGACCGTCTCCGGCAGCACGCTTTTCGCCGGCACCCCCACCGGCCTGGTGACCTACAACATCGGCCAACTCATCAGCTCGCCTGTGACCATCTCTGTGCAGGTGCCGAAGGATTCGGCTAACTTCAGCCTGGTGCCAAACTCGTTCGACAAACCTCCGACCCAGATCGTCAGCGGGACGACCTTCGATACCTACGTTTGGAACCGCTCGCTGGCGTTCGGCAATACCGATCTGTCGTTCACCTGGAAGACGAAGGTGAGCAACCTCAACCCGGGCGACACGCGGGACGTGACGCTGGGCACGACCGTTGGCTTCGTCAGCCAAGGGACGCCCGGCACGCTCAGCCTGCCGGGTACATCGGTGACCGCCGCCCCGATCATCGCGCTGAGCCCGGCGACGCAGACCGAGCAGCCCGGCGGGACCGCGACCTACGACGTCCGGCTCACCAACCTCACCTCCGTGCAGGCCTCGTACATCCTGTTCGTTCGTGGCCTTCCTTTCAGCGGGTGGAGCTTCAACAGCAACGAAGTGACTCTCGCCGCCAACAGCTCGATGGATGTGCCGCTGCGCATCACGTCCGACGTGACGACCGCGCCGGGAACGTCTCAATTCACGGTGACGGCAGCCGATTCCACCGGGAATGGCGTCCAGGGTGCAGCGCAGGCCAGCGTTACCGTGGCCGGTGCGCCGGTCTTGCAACCCCAGCCCGACGCGCTCGGGATCTTGGTACAGCTCACGCCCGCATCTGCCACCGCCGGTCAAGGCACTTCCGCCCAGTATGTCGTCCGGTTGACCAACACCGGCAGCACCGACGATACATTCTCGCTGGCGGCGCTGGGCCTGCCTTTGGGCGTGATGGCCTCGTTCGGTCAGACCACGGTTGACGTGCCGCCGGGAGCGAGCAACTTCCGCGACGTGACGCTAACGCTGACCCCGGATCAAGGGACGCCCCCTGGGAGTTATCCGTTCACCGTGACGGCCACGTCCACCACCGATCCGACCGTGACCAGCATGACCGGCGGCACAGTCTCTGTTGTGCAGAACGGCGTTCAGGTGATGCTATCGCCGCCAACAGGCTCCCCCGGCGACACATTCACAATGACCGTCACGAATACGGGGTCGGTCACCGACACGTACGACCTGGCTCCCGCAGGACCGGTCGGACTGGTTGCGACCTTGTCGCAAAACAAGGTTACGCTCGCCCCTGGCGCGTCCCAGAACATCACGATCACAACATCCGCCATCAACTTCGCCGTGCCGGGTCCACTCGATCTGACGGCGATTGCAAAGTCCGAGGGCAATCCCGCAATCGTCGGCGCGGCCTCGTCCCTTTTGACGATCGGAAACACCCAAGGGCTAACAGGCTCACTGTCTCCAACCGTGAAAATCCTGCCAATCCCCGGCACGACCTCGTTCCTCCTCCTCGTAAACAACACGGGCAACACCGAGGACAGTTACACGGCGTCGATCACGGGGCGCAGCGGCCCGGTCGCCGCGAACCTCATGGGACTGGACGGCAATCCAACCCAATCGATCCCACTGTTCCGTCTCCCCGGTCTCTCCACCGGCGCGATCCTGATTCAGGCGAACCTGTCGGCTTTTGGGACCGGCACGGTTTCGGTAAGAGTGACGTCCCTGAGCAACAACGCCTTGACCGCGTCCGAGACAGCGACCGTGAGCGCCGCCCTTGTCGCCACGAAAACCCAGCTCGTGGTTAGCCCCAACCCCGCAACGGTGGGGCAGGCGGTCACGTTCACCGCGATCGTCACTCCCGCCTCCGGTTCAGGCACACCAATAGGAACCGTTACGTTCATCATCGACGGGAAACCGCAATCCCCTGTCGACTTGGCCATGGTGAACGGGAAGGCCGAGGCGACCATGTCCACCTCGACACTAACGCAGGGTCAGCACTCGATCACGGCCTCCTACAGCGGCATCGCCCCGTTCGCCTCCAGTCCCTCGAACGTCGTGGAAGAAGTCGTAGCCACCACCCTGGTTGATGGTCCAGAGATCACTGACGTGAAGCGCTACGGCTACCACTGGATGCCGACGACGCTCGTGCTGACCTTCAACCAGCCCCTCGATCCGGCCACTGCTCAGGACGCGAAGGACTACCGGATCATCGGCCCGGCTGGCCGGACCATCCGCGTCAAGTCGGCGGTGTACAACTCGGCCACGAATACCGTGACGCTGCACCCGAGGGAGCGGATCAATATCCACTACCGATACACGCTGATCGTCGACGGCGCAAAGGCCGGCGGCCTGACGAACACGCAGGGCCTGTTGCTCGATGGCACGGATAGCGGCAAGCCGGGAAGCGACTACCGTGCTCCCCTCACATGGCGGAACCTGGTGCTCAATCCACCGGCGGGGAAGGCGTTGCATCGGCTCAAGACCACAACCCAGATTGGGAAAGTGAAATCGGAGCCGGCGGCACACGTCATCAGCCACAAAGCGGCGCCGTTCACGAGAGCGCGGGCGTTTCGACGATGAGTCGCGAGCCGATGTCATCGGTGATCGCCAATGGTAGCACTGTGACCACGTCGGCCGACGCGGTCGGGTATTCACCCACGAATTCCGCGACCCGGACTTAGGGCAAGTTTGGTTCCTGGTCGTTGCGTTGCCGCTTCCGCTCCAGACTTATGCGTTCCTGGAAACTTCTCGGCGTATAGAGGGCCGAATTCTGTGTTGATTCCCCCAGATTCAGACTCTCCGGTTCTGCCGCAACGGCAGACCCTGTCACGAGATCGGATGCGAAAGCTGCCTCCGTCCTTCGCCGGATACGGGCGGTGATCGGTTCCTCGGCGGAGGAATGTTTCTGTCGGTCCCGCTGCGGTATCGCCTCGATGCTGTGTGCGGCCTTGAGAGACTTGATCCGCTCACTCAACTCGGACGCACTCGGCCCTTCCTGTTTCCCCGGCTCCGATGTCGCACCTGAAAGGCTGGCCTTGAGCTGGTCACGCAAGGTGGTCAGTTCGGCCAGGTAAGCATCGTGCTCAAACGGCTTGCCCAGGCGGGCCTGATAATCGCGAAGTTGCGATTGGGCGATTTGATGATCTCGCTGGAGGCGGTCGCATTCGGAGCCGCAACCATCCGCCAGCCGCTCCAGGGCGTTAAGGACGGCACGCGGCCCGTGGTGATCGCGCGATAGCGTCGCCAGTCGGGTGGTGGCACCTTCGAGGTAGATTTCGGGCGGGAATTGCGAATGCAGCACGATGCCAAAACCCAGCCCCCGGTAGCTGCCGAGCGGGATGCGGGTCGTTTCACGGACCTTCTTCGGCAAAGCGTCCAGCTTGTCGCCGAGAATGTCGGGTATGTCGTCGCGCGGGTACCTCCTGCCACCAATGGTGACAGGATCACTGGCGTGGGCGTTCGTAGTGGCCTCGTCCTCAGTGAGCCTGGAAAGGCGATCGGACAGGCTTGCGATGGTCGGTGGCAAACCGTGCACGCTACGGCGGGCGATATATTGCTCATCCAGGTGGTTCTTCTTGAGTAAGGTGAGGCGTTGCAGCTCGGCGTCGGCCTCGGCGAGTGTCAGCACCGCCGGGTTTCCCGACGCGATCGCCTTGACCTCGGCGTAGGAGAGTTCCTGGCTGCCGATGTCCTCGGCACGGCGGGCGGCGTTGTCGCCGGTCATAACCTGCGAGATGAACCGAGCTTTAGTTTCCAGTGCTTGCCACATATAAGCGTCGAACGATCCTTCGGTGACGTAGCGATAGATCGCCACCTCCTTGTTCTCGTTTCCCTGACGGAGGATGCGGCCGTCACGCTGCTCGACTTCCGCTGGTTTCCACGGTGCGTCGAGGTGATGCAGGGCGACCAGGCGTTTCTGGACATTGGTGCCAGTACCCATTTTCTGGGTACTGCCGATCAGCACGCGGACGGAGCCTTGCCTTACTTTCTCGAAGAGCGCCTGTTTCTTGACGTCGGATTCGGCGTCGCCGATGGCGGCGATCTGCTCGGCCGGAACGCCGGCAGCGATTAGTTTTTTGATGATTTCCTCGTAGGGCGAATACCCCCACGGGGTAGGATTTACCCCCATGTCAGCAAAGATCATTTGCGTGCCGCGTGTCGGCGTGGTCCGTTTCCAGATG
>JBIOJM010000366.1:0-9872 GCA_044450785.1 Isosphaerales bacterium | reverse complement strand
CCGGACAAATGCGACAATTAATAAATCTCGTATCCTTACGATGTTCAATCTCGCCGTTGATGATTGCCTCTCCTCCCATTGTATGACATCGAGCGATCGGGCAGGTCAACTCATTGAAGTCTCCAGGCAGCCAAAGCTTAACTCGCTATCAGATTGGGATTTGGGGAACGACCGAACGGCCCGAACGATGTTGGTCGTCACGATTTGGCCTTTCCTTCCGAGAACGCCGAGTCGAAGAGCCGCCCGGCCGATTTGAACCCCATCTTCTCCTTGACGAAGCGAGCCGCCTCGGCCGCGCCGTATTCGCGGTCCATGCCGCAGTCTTCCCACTCCACGGAAAGGGGGCCGTCGTAGCCGACCTCGTTTAAAGCCCGCGTGATTTCCTCGAAGTTGATCTGGCCTCGGCCGGGCGAGCGAAAGTCCCAGCCCCGGCGTGGATCGCCGAAGTTGAGATGGGAGGCGAGGATGCCGGTCCGGCCGTCGAGGGTCCGTGCCGCGTCCTTCACGTGGACGTGATAGATGCGATCCGGGAAGGCGCGGACGAACTCGACGGGGTCGACCATCTGCCAGTGGAGGTGGCTCGGGTCGAAGTTGAACCCAAACTCAGGGCGGTGGTCGACCGCCTTGAGTGCTCTCTCGGCGGTGTAGATGTCGAAGGCGATCTCGGTCGGGTGAACTTCCAGGGCGAATTTGACGCCGCATTCCTTGAAGACGTCCAGGATCGGATTCCATCGGTCGGCGAAGAGCTGGAAACCTGCGTCGATGGTGGCATCCGACACGGGAGGGAACGAGTAGAGCAAATGCCAGATCGACGAGCCCGTGAAGCCGTTGACCACCTTGACGCCCAGCCGCTTCGCGGCCCGCGCGGTGTCCTTCATCTCCTCGATCGCCCACGCGGTCTTCTTTTTGGAGTCACCCCGCGCCGCGGCCGGTGCCCAATCGTCGGTGCGGGAGTCGTTGTGATCGAGCACTAACTGGCCGGTCAAGTGGTTCGAGATTGCCCAGCATTTCAATCCATGCTTGGCGAGCAGCTCATGACGCCCATTGCAGTAGCCGGGGTCGCTCAGAGCTTTCTGCACGTTGAAGTGGTCGCCCCAGCACGGCAGCTCGATGCCGTCGTATCCCCATTTGCTGGCTTTCTCCGCAATGTCTTCCAACGTCAAATCGGCGAATTGGCCGGTAAAAAGCGTGGCGGGTCGTGCCATGGTGCGTTCTCCGAATCAGTTACGTCAATGATTGTCAACGGGGGTGGACCGGCGGCGTCCGCGGTCGAGCGTTGCCGGCGGGGGGGTGCGATGGCACCGAACGGGCCCCGCACACGAAGCGAGCACACATCCTCGACCGCAACATAGCGCTGGCGGCCGTCCTTGTCAATGAATTTGACGACTGACCCCTCGAATCGTGATAATGCGATCTTTCGCAATCTGGTCCATTCGACTGGCGAATTCATCACAACTCATGGCGCTGAAAGCCATCTTCCTCGATTTTGATGGTGTGATCGCGGAGACGGACAACCATCACATCGCCGCCTGGCAACGGACGCTCTCCGTCCTGGGATGGCAGGTGAGCGATGAGGTGGCGGCCCGGTCGGCGGAGATCGACGACCGGGAATTCCTCGCCGAGCTGTTTGCGAAGCGCGGGATCGTTTCCGACAAGATCGACGACTGGGTCCGCCGAAAGCAGGTGCTGACCGTGAGCATGCTCAAGGAATCTCCCCGGCTCTATCCGGGAGTGGTCGACCTGATCCGGAAGCTGCGAGGCCGGGTCCGGCTGGCGGTGGTGTCGGGCACCTGGCGCGAAAACATCGAGACGGTCCTCGAGGCCGCTGGACTCGCTGAGACCTTCGAGACGATCGTTGGCAAGGAGGACGTGACGTCGGTCAAGCCGGCCCCTGAGGCTTACCATCTTGCGTTGCGCAGGCTGCGGCTCTCGGCCAGGTCGTCGGTAGCCATCGAGGATTGCCCGGCGGGGCTGGCGTCCGCCCGTGCCGCCGGCGTTCGCGTCATCGCCGTGGGACATCGTCGCCCGTTCGGCGACTGGGTGGGCGACGCCACCTACATCTCGGGCTTCGAGCCGGTTGAGGGGTTGCTCCGGCATCTGGGACTGTGAACGACACGCCCACGTGAGTCGCAACCGTTCCGCCGCAATTCATTCCAGGGGGTCGGGTTGACCGGGGAGTGCCAGGTCCACCTCCCAGGCGCCGGGTGGGATGGACGTCCGGCCGGATCCGTAGCCGTCTTTTTGCAATTCGAGTTCGAGCTCGCCCGGCGGCAGGCCCTTCAGTCGAAACAGCCCCATCCGATCCGTGGTTGCCGACACAAAGACATGGATCGCCGTGCCGAGCAGCCGGCGACCCTCGATCATCACCAGGTCCGCCCGGGAATCCTCGCCTGCCTTGACGCGCACCCCTTCGACGGCCCGCGCCGTCAAACGCCTCCCCTTCGGTGAAGCCATAAACAACAGGTTATAGACGCCCGGCGCCAGACCGCCGGCCTGGAAATGGCCGCGTGCATCGGAGAACGCGACGCCGCCTCCGCCGCCAAGCGGCTCGTCGAGCTTGATCTCGATGAGCTGCGCCCCGACCCGCACTCCTTCGACAGGCTTTCCCGTGGTCGAGTCGATCACGGTCCCCGCGATGCCGCCGGCGTCCTCGAGGGTGACCGCTGCGATCGCTCGGTCGTCGGGGCCACAAGAAAACGACGGACCGACGTACCGCGGATGGTGAGCCGCGAACGTGACGACCGTGTCCCTGGGGACGGATATGGCATATCGGCCCGCCAGGTCGGTGACCGCCGAGCCGAGCGATGTACCTCTCCCGAATCCGTTATTCGCGTCGTGCAGGAGTTGATTCACGCGGACCTGCACCCCACGGATCGGCTTGCCCCTCTTGTCCCGGATCGATCCCTCGACGCGGTGGTTGAGCGGGAGCAGGACCAGGGTGACCGGGTTCTTGTCCGTCGCCTCCGGCCACAGGTTTGCCATTGAGATATTGGCCCAGCCCAGCGTCCGATCGTCGGGGTGCGCCCGAAAGGCGAACCGGCGGTCGTTCGGGTCGACGGGAGCGCGGAACCGGCCATCGGCCCCGGTCCGGTATCGGACTTCCGCGGAATCGTAAGCGGAGCCGGGATCGACGTTCACAACCTCGACGTCGGGAACGTCTCGGCCCTTGATATCGACCACGCGCACCGTGACCATCTTGACCTTGTTCACAGGCGCGGCGGGCTTACCCGGCTCGCGCTCCCGAGCGGCTACCGTTGCCGGGACGGCCGGCTTGACCGATTCCCGCTTCTGGGTGGCGTGCACCGCTGCGCCGGTCACGGCGGGTCCGACGATCCACAACGACGCGATCATCGCGAGTTGGGTCATTTGCATCGTCCAGGTACCTCCTCAACTCATGGCGATACCGAAACCTGGCGCTGGGAATGACCATCCGGGATGTCGACCGCGATGTATTGGCCTGGGTGGTCTTCGTACTGGAGACGAAGTATCAAAACTCGATCTTGCGAGTAACTTAACTCGCGGCCGGAACGCAACGTCGCACCATGGCAGTTGACGTACACCGCGAACGGCTGACCCTCGGTCCATGAAATGCTTTTGAGAGCAAAATCCAGGCGGAGGGGGTCGATCTGCGGATCCTCAGCCCATACGTTTCGCAGATATTCGGCGTCTTGCTTCCTCCTGACCAAGGCGTAAGACACCTTGACGATCTTTCGATCATCGGGCGGAACAAGGTAAACCTTTAACGGGTAACCACCGACCCAAAGCGCCATTCCTTGACGATCCAAGGCGACCCAGACCAGCGAACTGATCGCGATGACCACGAGCGAGGGCACCAGCATTCTCCAGGATCTAAACCGCATTCCTCGAACACCGCCCGGGGGGAAAAAGCGAAGCCGACCGTGGCGACACAGACGCTGGATCAATACGGCGGGGCGCGGCCACCAGGATGAAACCGGATCACGGTTCCTGACGGTTCATCGCCAGCGCCTCCGTCAGGGCCGAACGGAGGCTTTCGATGAGTTCCTCTCTCGTATGCCCCTGAGAATTGACCCCAGGTGCTTCCTCAATCCAGCCGATCCACCACTTCTCGCGCTGTTGAATGAAAGCAGTGTAGCTCGTCGCCAAGGATCACCTCCGTTTGGTTACCGCATCGGGTCAGGCGAGAATCTTGTCGACGGTCATCTTCCATCCAGGAACGGCCGGCTCGGCATCGGCCTCCTGGCCGCCGACAAAGACTTCCGGCTGGTCGGGGGCATCTTCCCGATACTTGAAGATGCGATCGTTGACGGTATCCACGTCCCAGACGACGGCGGTGCCCGCCTCGAAGTAGTCGGCCCGCTTGGCCGCCAGCGCTGCTTCGGCCGGCTCGCCGTAGTCGTTCTCGCTGCGGACCTCGACGGCGAAGACAGGCGGCCCAACGAGAAACCGCATGTCGTTGGCCGGGAACGGGCCGAGGAAATACGAGGCGTCGGGCGAGAACGACTCGCGGCCGGAGGAGAGTGGAGCGACGGCAAAACCTACATTATCGGGGTACGCCTCTCCCCGACCAGTCGCCTTTGCGTAGTCGTCAAGACTTCGAGCGATGCAAAAAGCGACCCGGCTTGGCCTGCGCCCGGTGGCCATGAGGTGGACGATCCTTCCCGCGATCAGCTCCGCCTTGCTCTCCACCCGATAGAGGTCGTCGAGCGTGGCCGCCGGATGAGTTACGGACGACATGCGGAACCTCTGTTGAGTCCTTGGGATTCGAACGAGATAAGACTCGACCCACGCTGAATTCTACAGGTTGTCGGATCTCCCGGCAATCGCGGCGGATGAGACCGGAGGAAAGGCGTCAGGAGCCCTTTCAGCGATTTCTACCCGCATGTCCAAGAACGGCTCCTGACCCCTTTCGTGACCCCTTTCCCAAATCAAGTTTCTATGTCCTCGGGTCTTGAGGGCTTCTGCCCCGCTCCCCGAATGCGCAGAATGCGAACCTCTTCCCCTGCAACGAGGAAGAGAGCTCGATAGGTGCGACCGGCTCGCGTGCGGAACAGGATGTGTCGTACTTCTTCGCGAAGCTCTTCGCTTTCGGCGGCAATCGGTGCGACGAACGGATTTTCCTCGAGCCTGGCCAACGCTTCTTCGAAGCGTGTCACCCAGCGGTCCGCCCCTTGGGGCGAACGCTCGAAAATCCAAGCCACGATCTCATCGAAATCCTGCCGCGCCCGCGCAAAAGGACGGTGACGCGGTAGCTCATGGCCTCTCAGGCAGGTTGTATTTGCGGCGTGCCTGGGCCAGAAAATCGCGAGCGGGGATGCCGGTGTCGCCGGCCAGCATGTCGTCGAGGGCTTCCCTGACGGCTTGGACGGTCTCATCCCGCTCCGTAGCGGATTGGGTTTCGGCGTCCCAGAGGTCAAGGCACTCATCCAACGTCAGGCTCGCTCCTCCGTTAGAGAGTTTCTCGTCAAGGAAGCTTCGGAAAGCTCGGACGTCGTTGCTGCGTTCGGTGGCCATGTTCTCAAACCCCCTCGGTACTGTCTCCATCCAGGGTATCATACTTGTGAGAATTGGGCACGCTCTCTCTGTCAAAGCGAAGTGAAATCGTCTCCGCCTCGAAAACCAGCTCGTGGCCGTTTTGCCCGGAAGCGCGGCGGCTCCAAGCGCTAAATTCGGGGTGCATCTGGTAGGGTGTCAACGGCCGCGAGCCGAACGTCGCGCGGGCCTCCTGACCTGCTCGGATGAATCGTCCCTCGTCTCGGAGGCCACGTTGCCGGGCGAGCTCGGCGTCTCCGGCTTTGATTCGCCCAGCGTCCGCCGGATGAAATCGAGCTGGAGTTTGCTGTAATGCGCGCCGAAGATTCCGTGGCGGGACGACGGATAAATCATCAGCTCGAAATCCTTGTTGGCGGCTTGAAGCGCCTCGACAAACCTCATCGTGTTTCGCAGTGACACGTTGTCGTCGATCCCACCGTGCAGGATCAGCAGCTTGCCGTGCAAGCGGCCGGCCGCCTTGACGACTGATGAGACGTTGTAGCCTTCGGGGTTGTCCTGGGGCAGACCCATGTAGCGTTCCGTGTAGATCGAGTCGTAATCGCGCCAATCGGTGACAGGGGCCCCGGCGATCCCCGCCGCGAACAGCTCACAGTGGGTCATGGCATAGGACGTGATATACCCGCCGTAGCTATGCCCGGCCATGCCGATCCGCGACCCGTCGACATAAGGCTTTTGTTTGAGCCAGTTGATGGCCGTTTTGATGTCCTCGAGCTCCTGGACGCCCAGGTGCTTGTAAGCCTTCCAGGCGGAAGTGGCTCCCTTGCCGCTGGCGCTGCGCGGGTCCATGCGGAAGACGATGAATCCCTCTCGGGCCAGCGCGTGATCCCACATCCGGCCGCCGCCCCAGGAGTCCGAGACCGTCGGGAAGTGGGGACCGGCGTAGGTCATGAACCAGACCGGATGCTTCTTGCCGGTGTCGAGGTCGGGCGGAAGAATCAGCTCGGCTTCGAGCAGGAAACCGTCCGGGGCCGGGATGTGCAGCCGCTCGCGTGGGCCGAACCGCAATCGCTTCAGCTCGTAGGACGGGTTGGAGTCGATCGTCCGCACGAGCCGGCCGTCGGCGCCGAAGAGCCGGAGGCGAGCCGGCGTCTCAAGGTCGGACCAGCTCGACAGGAAGAGCTTTCCATCCGGGCTCATGGTCACGTTATGACTGCCTGCCGTCTGGGTGATCCGCTCGAGTGGGCCGCCTGGCTTCGTGCGATAGAGGTTTGTCGCCACCGGGTTGTCGCGCGTACCGGCGAAGTAGATCCAGCCGTCCTTGGAATCGACGTGCTCCAGGGCACGGACTTCCCATGGGCCGGATGTGAGCTGGGCCTTCAAGGCTCCCTTGGCGTCGTAATGGTAGAGATGCTTCCAGCCGTCTCGTTCGCTCAGCCAGAGGAACGAACCGTCGCCGAGCCAATGGACGGGCCCCGGGCTTTCGATCCAGGCCTTGGTAGAATCGCGGAACAACCGCGCGGTCGAGCCCCTCTCTCCGCCGGGTGTGAACTTGACCAGGTCGAGCCAGGTCTGAGTGCGGTTCTGCACGTAGCAATAAGCGGCCGAGCTGTCCGGCCACCAGCCGGCGTCGCTGATCAGGAACGAATCGGGTGAGTAGTCGGAGAGATCGGCCCACTGCACGGGCCCGCCCGCGCCGGCGACGACGCCGAAGCGAACCTTGGGGTTCTGTTCACCGGATCGAGGGTAGTGGGTCTTTTCTTCCCGCCTCGGGCTGAACGAATCGTTCAGGACGGTGTGGTAGGGGACGCCGGTATCGTCGAACTCCATGAACGCGAGCTGCTTCGAGTCGGGACTCCACCAGAACGCCGGCCAGCGGCGGTTGAAGATCTCCTCGAAATAGACCCAGTCGGCGTGTCCGTGCCGCAGGTCCTCGCGCCCGCCGGTCGTGAGGCGACGCTCCGTCTGGCTCGCGATGTCGACCGCGTACACATCGTAATCGCGTACGAACGCGACGGACTTACCGTCCGGGCTGAACTGCGGCCACTGCTCCCGGCCGGGGTTGCTGGTCAAGCGAACGGCCGTGGAACCATCGAACGACGCGTAGTACAGGTCTTGACCATGGTCGAACAAAAAGCCTTTCTTCTGCGGGTCCATGTCGAAGGACCCTTGGCCCGCGATCGATTGAGCGGCATCCTGGTCGAGCGAGGGAATGCGAGCCAGGCTCTTGGCGAGGGCCTTGGCATCGACGAACGGTTGCGAGCGGCCGGTTGCGGCGTCGACCTTCATGAGCCGGCCGTCCCGGACCTGGAGCCAATGCGCTCCGTCGAGCCATCTTGGTTGACCGGCGAATCCACCGCGGCCACCCCGCCCGCGGAACCCCCCGGGCTGGTCGAACGTGATGGGTCGAAGAGGACCGCGGTCTTCAGCGAGCGGCTCCGGGGCCGTGGTCGAGATGGGGACGCCTCGGAGCAACCGCGAGACGGGGAAATCGCTCCCTTGCGTCAATTCCGAGTCGAAGAAATTCCAGACTGCCAGGCCGTCCTCCGACCGGGGCTCGAGCAGATAGACCGCCAGCGCACCAAGCGGCTGCGCCGTCCGGACCATCAACGTGCCCGCGGTCACGAGCCGCGCCTCGCGCCGCGGACTCACTTTCAGATCCAGCATGTTATGACCTTCGAACCGCCGTGGCGACTTTTCGATCGAGTCGACCTTGTACACCTCCAGGTCGAGCAGGATGTCTTCGCGCAGCTCCTGCACGTCGAGCCCATGCCGCTGGAGCGTCTCGACCGCTGCAGTGCTCGTGGACGGGATCACGTAGGCGAACGGCCGCGAGACCGTCTCGGCCGCCTCGAACTCGTTCATCAGTTGCAGTGTATAGTCTTTGGGCTCGTCGGTCCTGACGCGGCGGCCGTTTTCCTGGCGCTCGACATAGCCGAGGACCGTCGCACGTTTTTGCGCCGCCCTGGCCCGCGACCGGATCGGAACCAGGTCCGTGCTCTGTCCCTCGGACGCCTGAGTCGCCTTGGCCGCCGCCTGCTGCGACTCGTTGAGCAGCTTGATGATCTCGGCCTTGTGGCTCACCGCGGTTTGCAGGCACTCGCGAACGAAGTCGCGGGTCGCCAGCACCCGCGTCTTGTAAGGGGCGTGGGAATACGCTTCGGAGAGGATCGACAGCCGGTTCCTCAGACCCACATACGTCGTGCCGTAGCGGGCTAGGGCGGGGTACGTGGTCCACTCGGTGCGGTCTCGATTGAAGTTTCCATAGAAGAATGACTTCAACCCCGCCCGCTTTTCGAAAGCCGCACTGACGTCGGGAAAGATCGTCTGGCGCATGAACGCGACGATCGTGGGATCGCCGGCGGGGCTCTTCGGGCCCTCGTAGGTGACCAGGAACCGGTGGTAAGAACCGTCCGTGGTGTGGGTATCGATAAAAAGATGAGGATTCCACTCGTTGAGGAAGTGGACAAGCCCGCGAGTCTCCGGCGCTTCCAGCTTGATGAAGTCGCGGTTCAGGTCCAGCCCCCGCGCGTTCGCCCGCTGCCCCATCCCTTCCTCCGGACCGACCTGGCCGGGCCGGTTCGTTTTCGAGACGCGCTCGTTGCCGTCCGTGTTGTAAATCGGCGCCACCGCCAGGATGACGTCCTTGAGGAGGGGGGGATGAGGACTGCTGCAAATCTCGCGCAACAGCATGGGCAAGGCTTCCTTTCCACACACCTCTCCGGCATGAATGTTGCCGATCATCAGACAGATCAGTTTGCCGGAACGCATCGCCTCCGCCGCCGTCTTGACCGGCGGATCAGACACGATCAGAAGGGGGATCGATCGCCCTTCCGACGAATGGCCCAGCTCGGTGAGATAAACCTGAGGCACGGCCTTTGCAAACGCCCGACACCACTCCACGACATCGTCGTAACGCGCCGTCGCGCGATACGCGGTCCGCTCGGCGACCGTTTGCAACGCCTCGAGCTTCGTGTCGGGGACCTGGGCCAATGTCGTCAAGACGAACGCGACCAAGCTGAAGACGTGTGGCATCGCCGAAAGTCCTTCACTCGCCTGAATCAGGGTGCCTCTGTCACATGATGATTACCGCCCGCATCGACCGGACGGATACCAGGCTATCCGACTCAGACCTCCAAATCGAGGATCAACCAGCGAAGAAATTCAGCGCAGTTGCGGAAGAAGGCTCGACGCTCTTTTCGGGCCCAAGCCCGGAAAAAGTGGCCCTTACGGGGCACATGGCACACTAACCCGACGCGCCAGTTTTGATGTTGCGCTTTTCTTGCGTTCGCCCCGAAGGGGCAGCGACATGCCAGCCCAGGGCAACGCCCTGGGATCTGGAAAACGTAATGAGCCGTGCCCTGAAAGGGCTGAACAAGGTGTTCAATTCCAGCGGCACCGCT
>JBIOJM010000365.1:0-9915 GCA_044450785.1 Isosphaerales bacterium | reverse complement strand
TATGAGGAATGTACAGAATTTAGATAGGCAATGGCCACGAAATCAGTTCATCGCACACGGTGTATTTTACCCGGTTTTGGTGGCTGGCACCTTTCCGATCACCGGCGGCTAACGCCGTGCCGCGGAAAATGAGCGGCGTGGCGCTCGCCACCGGTGTGTTGGGATCACCGGCTAGCTGCGCCAACGGGAGGCCGCTCTCCGGGCGCGGACATGTCTCGCCGCGCCTTGCCCGATTTCTCGCCTCGCCGCCGCGGACAATTCGGGGATCATCCAGGCGGTCGCTCGATCGGCTTGTCCGCTTGCGTGACGTTGGGAAGGAGCGACCACGTGGCGCTCGCGTGAGCGGTCGAAGGCGTGTGGCGCTGCCGTTGCGCAATACCGGCCTGGCGGGAGGAGAGCGGTCGGAGTGAGCGGAGCACACGGGCCTGAACAGGCTGGCTTGTGGTCATGTCGTCGAGATCTCGGCCGGTGCGCTCCGCCGCACAGATCAAGAGCGGCTCACGGCGACCGGGTGGGTTCGTCCCTCATGCACCACGCGCTGGGGCGCGATCTCTTCGCGGTAAACCAGGATATCGGTCGGGGCTTCGATGCCGATTCGAATTTGATTGCGGTCGATCTTGACCACAGTGACAACAATGTTGTCACCAATGACGATCTTCTCGCCCAGCTTCCTGCTTAGAACCAACATGGTCATCTCCCGGTTGATATTGAAGACTGGAACTCTCATTCCCTGTTCGACACCAAACTGTGCGCCCTCTTTGTATCATGCATCTCCCGTGCCTTTCTCTCTTGAGCGAAGACGTTAATTGTCGAATGTCTTTTCTAAACATGGTCTTGTATCGTTTCGGCGTTCTCCTTTCATCGATCGATACTGAACAAAAGGTGTCACCGTCCTCGCTCTTTCGCTCTGTTGTCACGTAAAAACGGGAACACAAGGTCACTGACGCGCTCGAACGCACAACAATTGTGCACATTCGTGCGCGTAATCCGCCGGCATGAGGGCGCAGGGGTTCACCGGGTGTCCGGGGCCGTCGAGTCGGCCGCCATGGGGGTTTCGGTCGAGAAGAGTGCCGTGAGGGCGTGTCGCATTGATATCGGCCCGGGGTGAGCGGCCCGACCAGAGCTTGATCGCGATGGCACCTTGGTTTACGAGCATACCCAGGCCGTCCAGGACGGTGCAGCCGCGGAGAGCGGCGTCCCGGATCAGCCGGGTACTTGGCGGGTTTGGGATGACGTCGCAGACGATCGTTTCCGAATGAAGTGAGGTGGTGTCGATCGGGACCTGGGCGGAGGTGTCGGGATCCAGACCGATCGACGTCGCGCCTTCCCATTTCGGATTTTGGATCTTGGATTGGGGACACTCGCACGGACTAATCAAAATCGGCAGTCGGCAATCGACAGGCGGCGATCCAGAATCCGCAATCCAAGATCGAAAAACGAAAAACGAAAATCAGTTGATCCGGAGGGGGCGGAAGCCGATCGCGTCGGCCGCGACGCAGTGGTATCGGACGCCCCGAAGCACTCCCTGCACTGCGGCCGGCCATTCGCTCTGGTTGTGCAGGTGGCCGTAAACGCAGGCCGTCACGCCGGCCCGCTCGAACAGCTCGACCGACGGACCGGGGCGGGCGTGAGCGTCGAAGGGCGGATAATGCCAGAGCACGTACAGCGGTTTCTTCGGATCGCCTCGGAGCAAGGATGCCTGTTCCAGGGCTTGCTCGAGCGCCTTGGTCTGGCGGTCGATCGCGAGCCGTTCGGCCGGAGTGGCAAGGTCGGTGGGGACCGGCACGCCGGTCGTCCCGCAGACGACCAGTCCATGAATCGTCACGGCGTCCCCGTCCACGGCCAGGATGGAAGCACGGAGCAGGCGGCGGATCGTCGCGAGACTGTTCCACCATCGGTCGTGATTGCCCGGTGCGAGCACCTTGGTTCCAGGCAGGCGATGGAGCCACGCCAGGTCGCACTGCAGGTCGCGATGGTTGCCGGCCATCGACAGGTCGCCCGGAATCAAGACCAGGTCGCCGGCTCCGACCACCTGGCGCCAGTTCTGCTCGATCTTCGCGGCATGGTCGCGCCAGCGCGCAGCGTAGCGTTCGCGCCGCTCGGGCCGCGCGAACGACAGGTGCAGGTCAGAGATCGCCCAAACGTTCATTTAATGAGGATGGAGCAAACCCGCCGCAAGGCCGACGAAAGGGTTCGACTGTTTCTCGACCCCGACCGTGGTGGCGGGCCCGTGTCCGGGAAAGATCGAGGTGGCATCGGGAAGAGTGAAAAGCTTGGTGCGGATCCCTTGGACCAATTGCTCCAAGCTTCCCCCGAGATCCGTCCGGCCGATTGAGCCGGCGAAGAGGACGTCGCCGCCGAAGACGAAGGGGGGTTCGTACTTGTCGAAGATGAAAACGACCGAGCCGGGGCTGTGCCCCGGTATCTCGCGCACCAGGAACTCGAAGCCCGCGATTTCGATGCGTTCTCCATCGGAGACCAGCCGATCCGCGTCGGGACTGGTGAACGGCAGACCGAAGGCGGCGCTCATGTTGGCCTCGGGATCGCGCAGCAGAGCCGCCTCGTTGCGACCGATCAAGAGCGGCGCATCCGGGAATGCCTCTTTCATCGCCCGATTGCCCGCGATGTGGTCGCCGTGGCCGTGTGTGTTCAGAATCGCGGCCAGGCGCAGGCCGTACTGATCGAGTCGTTCCAGGATCGTGCGCGTGTCGAATCCAGGATCGATGATCAGCGCAAGGGAAGTGTCCTCACGCCACATGAGATAGGCGACCTGGGCGAACGGACTCGATTCGATCGGTTCAACTCTGCAATTCGGCAACGATGTCATACGCCCGTCTTTTCTGCCAGCGCTGGCTCCGTGCTGATCACCTGGTCCTCGGCCGGCTGCAATCGTGCCGTCCACCTGGAAGGAACGACATCGCCCGGCACCGCGTCGGGTCGGCCTGTCATTCCGGTTATATCAACTCCGGGGGAATTCCGACCAGCTTTTCGAAAGAGTGGCGTGGATTTGATCTCGTTCTTCGTTTTCCGTGTTAGAATCGTGATAGTGCGCATCGCGGATGCCCGATAACTTCACCGGATTCTTCCGGCGATCTCTTGGCCAGCGAACGGGAAGCCAGTCTTCCAGGCGTGTCCGAATGACCGAGCGGTGTCGCGGAGGAGTCGAGTCGAACACGGGTTGGACTCGATGGATCTTCCTGTCGAATGTCGTCGCACTGACTGTGGCGGTCGACGCGGGCGAAGACCGGAGCCCTGCCAACCCTGCCAGCACGACCCGCACCCCGAAATCGGTTTCGAATGCGGGCGGAGGGGGTGTTGCGTCCCCCGCCGCAGCCGGACGCACGGCAACGGGATCGCGCTCCGCGAGCCATCAACCTGCTGCGCCCGAGCGAGTGGCCGTGGCGGATCAATCGACCGGCGCGCGGCTCGTGCTCAAGCCATCCGCGGCGCCGGTATCCGTTTCTTCGTCCCTGGAAACGCCAATCACCCGGGCGATCCGCACGATCGCCGATTGCCAGGCCCGATATCACGCTGTGGAAGACTACACCTGCACGTTCTTTAAACGTGAGCGGATCGGGGGCCGGCTCACGCCAGTCCACATCATGGCGCTCAAGATTCGCACCAATCCGCAGAGCATCTACCTCAAGTTCCAACAGCCAGCCCGCGGTCGAGAGGCGATTTATGTATCGGGACGCCACGGGGGGAAGCTGCTGGCCCACGACGTGGGACTGAATAAGCTGCTGGCAGGCACGCTCCAACTCGAACCCACCGGAGCGCGGGCCATGGAAGATTGCCGGCATCCGATCACGGAAGCCGGAATCGGCCCGCTGCTCGCTACGCTTTCGAAGCGGTGGGCGGTCGAGCTGGATCCTGCGGAATCCGTCATCACCTTTCGCGACGACATGGTCATCGACACGCGACAATGCACCATGATCGAATCGACCCATCCCCACCGCCAGCCCGAGTTCCTTCACCATAAGGTGCGCGTGTTCATCGACCAGGAAATCGGCTTGCCGATCCGTTTCGAAGCTTATGACTGGCCGAAGCATCCGAACTCCGAACCTGACCTCCAGGAGGAGTACACCTATCTCAACCTGAAGCTGAACGTCGGCCTCAAGGACCTCGACTTCGAAGCGTCCAACACCGCGTATTCGTTCGGCCGGTTCTGAGAAGTGAAATGGGCAGGTCAGGCAGGCAGGGTCGACCGCGGCCTCATGAAGGCATCGATGTTAATCCCTGGAGAGGTTAACGTTGCGCCGGATTCAGCCAGCTTGACCCGTCTCGGCAGTGCGCAAAACTAGCCTAAATAGGCTGTATCGGACGAAGTCGGGCTTCCGATCGGCTATTCGGCGCGGCCTGCGCGAGAGCTTCCGAGCGTCCGTCTCGACTTGCGCAATCCTCACGAACGGGCTGGCAGAATTCCGATACTACGTGAGAGCCAAGCGAGGAAGCGGCGAGCGAGGGACCTTTGGTCATCAGGTTGGGTCGGGGAATCTCCGTTCAAAAACGCGGAAAAAGCGAATGCGCGGGTGAAACGTGAAGGGACCTTGGCAGGGAACGGGCACTACGCTAGAATCCGCCCCGCCTCGATGTCCGAGAGCACGGCACATCGCTCGAGCCTTCTCTTTCTTCTCGTCCGGGGCGAACCTCTCCACGACGCCGCTTTCGCCGGGATTCCTGGTTTAATATTGCACAAAGGGACCGTTCCACGGCGGAAAACGGTCGTCGTCTGTTTGTTCTGTTCCATGGAAGGAGGCGCGATGAGCATGGTTCCAACCTCCCCGGCACAGACCCGCGTGCACATTCGGTGGATGATCCGGCGCGACATGCCCGAGGTCCTTGCCATCGAGCACGCGTGTTTCGAGTATCCCTGGTGCGAGGAGGAGTTTCTTCGCGTCTTGAGGCAGCGCAACTGCATCGGCATGGTTGCCGAACATGGCGAGCGGATCGTGGGCTTCATGATCTACGAACTGCACCGGAACAAGATTCACGTGCTTGATTTCGCCACGCATGTCGAGTTCCAGCGACGGGGCGTCGGGCGCCAGATGGTGTCGAAGCTCGTGGGCAAGCTCTCCGACCAGCGGCGCAACCGCATCGGGCTCTATGTCCGGGAGACCAATCTGTCGGCGCAGTTGTTTTTCCGCGTCTTGGGGTTCCGTGCCATGGAAGTGGCCCGCGATCATTATCCCGATTCCGGCGAGGACGCCTATTCGATGCAGTATCACCTCGATGAATCCTTGCTCGAGACCGATCGACCGACCAACCGGATCGCCAAGCAGTTTGGAAGTTGATCGGGCTTTATACTTGAACGCAGTGTCCAATCAACTCCGGGCAGCACGAGAGCAATCAGGTTGAGCGCCCTACCGCATCAAGGCTTCGCTTTCCCCGGCGACCCACCGGCTGGCGAGGCCGGCCCAGCCCCGCCATCGCCGGCACCGGACGGGACTCGGCCCGCCGCTTTTTCCACGGACATCGACCAGGCTCGTTCCGCCTGTCGATCCCTCACGGTGTTCGGAGTCTGGGCTGGGTGGGGGCTGGCCGTTCTGGGCCTGCTGGCGGGGCTCCTCCACGTGGTGGATGCAGTGGCCGCCGGCGTGGTGGGGCCGGCCGAGTGGGCCGGCATTTTGTTGCGTGCCGGCATCCTCGTCATCGCGTGCGTGCTCGCCGGCTGGGGGGCGCGCGTTCTGTCGCGTCTGACGGCCGCCGCGATCTCAGAGTATCTTGAGCGATTCTCTCGTGCCTCCGACAAGCTGGCAACCCAGGCGGCTCGGAGCGTCGAACTGCTGGCGAGCATCAGCCGGGCGCTCGAGCAACGAACTGAGTCGGGCGGTCCGGGTGATGCCGCGCGGGCCGGCAAAGCGCGATACCTCGCCGAGATCGGCCGGGCGACCCGGAGCGCGGAGTGGGTCGAAGCCGAGACGCTTTTGCGGGAATTCGAAGTCGAATTCCCCGGCGACCCCACGTCGGCCGTCTTGTGGGACGAACTGGCTGCCGCGCGACGGGGTGCGATCGAGGAAGGCTTGGCCCAGATTGAAGCGGCGCGAGACGTCAACGACCCCGACCGATTGCTCGAGCTCTACCAGGTCCTGGCCCCCTCACTCGCTAACGAGGCCCGCCGGACGCTCGAGAGCGATCTTGCCACCTGGTTCCTCAGCCTCATCCATCGCCGGCTGCGTACGGGCAAGATCCAGGCCGACGTCGTGCACCTGGCTGGACGGTTCGCCGAGACCTTCGCGACGACCGCCCAAGGCGCCAGCGTGCGAGCGTCCCTGTCCACCCTGAGACGGAGCGTTGGACTCTGTCCGCGGTGTGCACAGCCGTATATAGGGATCGCCGAAGCCTGCCCGCAATGTCTCGGCGGAGTCACGATCCCACCGGCGGGCGCCGCGACGAATCCGGCGTCGACCCGGAGGGAATGAGAGGAACAGGCACGGTCGATTTCGGGCTCAAGGGTCCGGTTGAGTGTGATGGATCGAAATTACCTGGGACATCTTGCCTCACCTAGCTTGACGCGCAGCGAGACGTCGGCTAAGGAGGATATGGAGGCCAGTATTGCGCGCGGAGCGATTCCGCTCTCCGGCATCCGAAAGGACGAGGCCATGTTTCGCCGACTGTTCTCGATTGGGGTTATCGTAGGCACGCTCATGACCGGTGGGTCGGCCAGGGCCCAGATGCCCTTCCCGGTGAAGCTCATCCCGACGCGGACCGCGCTCGATCGGCTCGGGCTCGAACGCCAGTGGTGGGGCGTCATCCCCTTGGTCGAGACCGAGCGGCTACTCAAGATCAGCATCGGCGGCGACCGGCTTTTCGCACAGACGAGTTACGCGATACTCCACACGTTCGATGCCGAGTCGGGCCGGCTGCTCTGGTCGGCCCAGCTCGGGGAACGAGCGGGGTTTGCCCGCGGGGTGGCATCCAACTCGTTCGCGGTCTTCGTCTCCAACGCGGATGTCTTTTTTGCCCTGGACAAGAAAACGGGCCGGACGATCTGGAAACACGAACTGCACCAGATCCCGACCAGCTCGCCTGCCTGCGACGAACAGCGCGCGATGCTCGGATTGAGCTCCGGCAAGCTCTACGCCTTCAACCTCAAAATCAAGGACGAGAAGGGGAACGAATCCATCCTGACCGCGCCCACGGAAGCCTGGAACTGGCAGACCGGCGGGCCGATGCTCACGCGGCCGTTGCCGGCGGAGCAGGTTGTGGCGTTCGGCTCGACTGACGGCAAGGGCTATGTCGTCATGGCCTTCGAATCGACTCCCCTCTACAGAATTTCGACCGGCGGGGCCATCGGGCAAGGCCTCGGAGGATTCGGGACGAGGACCTTGCTGATCCCGTCAGCCGACAACAACCTTTACGGTGTCGATTTATTCACTGCAAAGCTCTATTGGACGTTTTCCTCCGGCGCGCCGATCGAGCAGGAGCCGATGGTTTCCGATGAAGACATTTACGTCATCAATTCCGTGGGGAACCTGAGCTTGCTCGACCCGGCCACGGGGGTACCGCGCTGGACGACCTCGACCCGGGGCGGGCAGCTCGTCTCGGTCAGCGCGACCAAGGTCTATCTTCGCTCGGACAACCTCGACTTGTTCCTGGTGGATCGCAAGACGGGCAGGACGTTGGTGGATCCCGGTGAGACCTTTCTCCGCGCCGGCTTGAATCTCCGCGACTACCCTCTGAATATCGTGAATCGGTTCAACGACCGGCTGTATTTCGCCACACCGTCGGGAATGGTCGTTTGTCTCCGGGAGGCAGGGCAGGCTCAGCCTCGTCCTCTCAAAGACCCCAAGGCCCTCCCGTTCGGTTACATCCCACCCGAGGGGATCAAGGCCACGCCGCCCGCCGCTCCGGGCGCGGAGCCCAAGATCGAGGTGGGGGTTCCCGGCAAGGAAGAGCCGCCGGCCGCCGACAAGGAGAAAGACAAGCCCGACGCCGAAGGGAAAGAGAAAGCCCCGGCCGACAAGGAGAAGGAGATGGAGAAGGAGAAGCCGAAGGAGCCGCCGGCCGCCGGCAAGGACGGCGAGAAGGAATCAGCTTGAGCGAGTCCATCATCCCCATTCGCCGGGCGCTTTTCAGCGTCTTCGACAAGCGGGAACTGATCGAGCTGGCGCGCGTTCTTGCCCAGGCCGGCGCCGAGCTGCTGGCCAGCGGAGGGACCCGGGCGGCCCTCGCGGCGTCCGGTCTCGAGGTGACCGACGTCGCCGACTACACCGGCCAGCCCGAGGTTTTGGGCGGCCGGGTCAAGACGCTGCACCCCAAGATCCATGCGGGAATCCTGGCCCGGCGCGACGTACCGGATGATCTGGCCACGCTTGAGCGCCAGGGGTTCGCCCCGATCGACCTGGTCGTCGTCAACCTCTACCCGTTCGAGTCCACGATCGCGCTGCCCGGCGTCTGTTTCGCCGACGCGGTCGAGAACATCGACATCGGCGGCCCCTCGCTCATCCGCGCGGCGGCCAAGAATCACGCCCACGTCGCCGTCGTGACCGGCCCCGAGCAGTACGAAGGCTTGATCGCGGCGATTCGCAACCAGGGAGGGACCAGTCTGCAAGATCGTCGCCGGCTTGCCGTGGCGGCTTTCCGGCTCACAGGCTCCTACGACCAGGCGATCACCGGTTACCTCGGCCGGGTTGTTGACCCGCCGCCCCAGGTGCAGGCGCCCTTCCCTGACGTTCTCGACCTCCGTTTCATGCTCCGTCAACCGTTGCGTTATGGGGAGAACCCTCAGCAGAAAGCGGCGTTCTACGTCGAGTCGTCCCCGCGAGGGCCAAACCTCGCGACCGCAACGGTCCGTCACGGCAAGGAGTTGTCCTACAACAACCTGCTCGACCTCGATTGCGCCCTGCGAACGGTCCGATCGTTCGCCTGGCCGGCGGCCTGCATCCTCAAGCACAACAATCCTTGTGGGGCCGCGATTGCTCAGGACCTGGCAGTCGCCTTCGAGCGCGCCTACCTGGGAGATCCGGTCAGTGCGTTCGGAGGCATCGTCGGCTTGAACCGGCCCGTCGACCGGCCGGTGGCGGAGCTCATGTGCCAGCCGGGCCGATTCCTGGAGGCGATCCTCGCCCCGGGTTTCGAACCGGACGCGCTGGAGTGGATCCGGACCAAGCCGTCGTGGCGTCACAACGTCCGTTTGATTGACCTTGCAGGTCCGATTGGTCCGACCGCCGCATCGCCCGCGGGCCTCGACTGCCGGCGCATCGAGGGGGGCTTGCTCGTTCAGACCTGGGACGAGCTCGAGCCCGACCCGGCCGCGGGCCCCGTCCCGACCCGACGTGTGCCGACCGACGCTGAACGGCGCGATCTCGAGTTCGCCTGGCGGGTCTGCGCCGCAGTCAAGTCCAACGCGATCGTCCTCGCCAAGGACGGTCAGGTCGTGGGCGTGGGCGCCGGCCAGATGAGCCGGCTCGACTCGGTACGCCTCGCCATCGAGAAAGCCGGCCCGCGTGCAAGGGGCTCGGTCCTGGCATCAGACGCGTTCTTCCCATTTCGGGATGGTCCGGACCTCGCCGCCGCCGCTGGCGTCACTGCCATCATCCAGCCCGGTGGATCGAAACGCGACGACCAGACCCTGCTCGCCTGCGACGAGCACGGCATGGCCATGATCTTGACGGGCCGGCGCCACTTCCGGCATTGAAAGGATGAAGGATGAATAAGACAAAGCCTCGCGGTGTCATTCATCGTCTTTTCCGACTCATCCTTCATCCTTCATCCTTCATCCTTTTTCTTTAGCGGTGGCCGCCGCCGCCGCCGCCACGTCCACCGCCGCCGCCGTGGAAGCCGCCCCCGCCCATTCCTCCTCCGCGGAAGCCGCTTCCCAGACTGCTGCCTCCCATCGGCGCGCCGCGGTAGCCGCCGTAGCCTCCGCCCATCGGCATCCCACCCATGCCCGGATGGACGCCCAAGCCCCCCATC
>JBIOJM010000364.1:0-9973 GCA_044450785.1 Isosphaerales bacterium | reverse complement strand
GGGGAGAGCAGGGCACCCGAGCGGGGTTGGACGATGCGCGGCAGCGCGGAGGAAGCGAGATAGACGATTTCGTCTCCATCCCTACCGTGAACATCGAACCGGATATGGATGGTTGAGGCGGTATCCTTGCGCCGGACGTTGCCGAAGTAGGCGGCGAGGCCGTAGTAGTCGTCCTGGGTCCAGTCGTCGAACGGGTGGTTGTGGCACCGGGCGCACTGGAGTCGATAGCCCAGGAAGACCTGTCCGACGGCTTCGGCGGCGGTCATCGGATCTCGGTTGGTCCGGTGGAAGCTGGCGGGCGGGTTGGCGTAGGTCGAGCCAGTGCTCGAGATCAGCTTGCCGGCGAACACGTCGAGTGGCACATCGCGGGTGATCTGGTCCCGAAGCCAGCGCTGGAATCCCCAGACGCCCTTCAAGCCCATCGTCCGCTCCTCGACGCGGAGGAGGTCGGCCCACTTCAAGGCCCAGAAGTCGGCGAACTCGGGCCGCTCGAGGAGGCGATCGACGAGCTTGCCGCGCTTCCCGGCGTCGGAGTCGGCGAGGAACGTGCGGGCCTCATCGGCCGTTGGCAGGACGCCCAGGGCGTCGAGGTAGGCGCGGCGGAGGAAGGCCGCGTCGGTGGTCTCGGGCGACGGGTTGACGCGCAGGGCCTTCAGCTTGGCGAAGACATGGCGATCGATGACGTTTTTGGGCTCCGGGCCGCGCCAGACGAAATCGGGACGGTCGGCGAGGACAGCGAGGCGGCTGACCCCGCGTTGGTTCAAGTAGCGGGCGGCGACAACAATCTCGGTGGGCCTGTTCACCTTCAAATGGCCGTCGGGTGTCAGCGACGCCTTGAGCGGCTCGTTCATCTCATAGGAGGCCTGGCGGGTGACGTCGCGGCGGGAGCCATCGGCGAACCTGGCGGTGACGACCAGTTGCTGCGACAGTCCCGGGGCGGCGATCATTCGCTCGGGCGGCCAGACCGTCAACCCGACGAGCTTGGGGGCGGTCGCCTTGTCGTCGACCGGGCCGGCGGCGATCCACGCTCGGAGAGTATCGGCCTCGGGAGAATGGGCCGGAAAGCGGAGGCCCCCTTCATGGGGGACGCGTCCGGTGGCCTTCTTCAGCAGCAGACTCTGATCCGGATCGTTGCGGTCGATCCGGCGCCCAAACGAATGGCGGACGAGCATGTCCAGATCAAAGCCCGGGTCCTCACCCCGAAGGCTGAGTTTCAAACCACCTTTTCCATTCAGATTGCCGTGACAGGTCCCCATGTTGCAGCCGGCCTTGGAGAGGACGGCACTCACATCGAGCCGATAGCTGACCGGGCGCGACCGACGAGCCGAATCGACGACGTGGACGGGGACCTCGGCGTCGCGGCCCAGCGCGGTGACCCGCAAGACGGCTTGCCCGTTGCCGATCGGCGTGACCACGCCGGAGGGCGAGACCATCGCCACCTCCGCCGGTTCCACCGCCAGATGCGCCTCGGCCGTCAGGTCGCGGCATGAGCCGTCAGTGAAACGACCAGTGATGGCGATCTGCTGCCTGCCCTCCGCACCGGCCAGACGAACGACCGACGGCTCGACCTCGATCCGATCCGGAACCCCCTGCGCCGCCGCCGCCGAGCCGAACCCCGCCAAGCAAAACCAAGTGAAGATACAATGACGAAAGATGCGCACTCCGGATCTCCGAATCGCGATGACATCACGGTGAGTCCCGTCAAACGGGTTCCCTCCGGGCGTCCGTCTTCCACGGTCCTTATTGAACTGAACTGATTAGTATACCAGGAACAAGGTGGGCGGAGAATCTCACACCACATTAGCGAAAACACGGGTTGAAACCGACAATGGCTCAGCGCCGGATCACGCGGATGACAGCGCCGCCCGGCCGGCGAATCGTGCGTCCGGGCCGAGGGCTTCCTCGATTCGCAGCAGACGGTTGTACTTCGCCAGCCGTTCCGAGCGCGCCACCGAGCCGATCTTGATCTGACCGGCGGCGGTGGCAACCGCCAGGTCGGCGATCGTCGTGTCCTCGGTCTCGCCCGAGCGGGCCGAGATGACCGCGCGGAAGCCATGTCCGTGAGCCAGCCGGAGCGCGTCGAACGTTTCGGAAAGCGTTCCCACCTGGTTGAGCTTGATCAAGACGGCGTTGCCCGCGCGGCGATCGATTCCCTGACGCAGGCGGGAAACCTGGGTGGCGAACAGGTCGTCGCCGATGAGCTGGACCGACGCGCCGAGTCGCTCGGAAAGCGCTGTCCAGCCGTCCCAGTCATCCTCGGCCAGGCCGTCCTCGATCGAGATGATCGGGTAACGCTCGATCCAGCCGGCCAGGAGATCGATCATGCCCTTGCTGTCGAGCTCGCGGTCGCCGCCTGCGCGGAGAGAGTAGGTTCCGCGCGACGGATCATAAAAGTGGGTCGACGCCACGTCGACGGCGATCGCCACGTCGCGCCCGGGCTCGAAGCCGCAGGCGAGCATGGCATCCACCACGATTTCAAACGCCTGTTCGTTGTTTTGAAGCCTTGGTCCGTAACCTCCCTCGTCACCGACCAGAACCGACTCGAAGCCCCGTTCCTTGAGCACGGCTCCGACTGCGCGATAGAGAGCGACGGTCATCTCCAGGGCGTCGCTGTAGCGGGCCGCGGCGACGGGCATGATGAGTACATCCTGGATGTCGAGGTTACCGCCGGCGTGCAGTCCGCCCGAGATCATATTGACCATGGGGAGGGGCAAGGCCGGATGGAGCGGCGCGGTCTCAAGGCCTGGCGGGCCGTGTTGTTCGCGCCAGATCCGGTTCAAATGGACGAACAGCTCTTCGCCGTGCGCCGCGGCGGCGGCGTGGGCCACGGCCAGGGAAACCCCGAGCACGGCGTTGGCGCCGAGCCGGCTCTTGTTCGGCGTTCCGTCGAGTGCGATCAGCCTGGCGTCGAGAGCGGCTTGATTGTCCAGATCCATGCCGAGGAGGGCGGGGGCGATCTCCCTCGCCACGTTGTCGAGGGCCTCGAGGACGCCGAGTCCGCCGTAGCGGGGGTTTGCCGAGTCGCGCAGCTCGATCGCCTCGTGCCGGCCCGTGCTGGCGCCGGAGGGAACGATCGCGCGCCCCCAAGCTCCCGTGGAGGCGATGGCGTCCACCTCCACGGTCGGCCGGCCGCGGGAGTCGAGCACCTGGCGGGCCTTCAGCGCTTTCAAGGTTGTCATGCCATTCCCCTGTCGATCGCGATTTCGAGGACCGTGAGCAGATCATCCCATGTCGCCGGCTCGGTTCGAAGTGCCTCGCGGCCGAACGACCGCGCGACCGCTTGCCCCTTTGCATCGAGGTATTCGACCGGGCTCTTGCCATCGACGCGAGCCAGGGAGCACGCGGCCGCGTGCAGGCTGCCGCGGCGGACCAGCTCGGCCCGCGCGGCGGAGTTGATGGCTCTCCGATCCAGATAGGAACTCCAGAAGAGGGAAGTCAATCCGGCGTATCGCGAGGCGAGGCCGGCATCGTCGGGCGCGGCACGAATCGTCTTGAGCAGAAGGTGGCTCAGGAAGAAGCCGAGGTCGAACGCCGGATCGCCCGCGTGGGCGCACTCGAAGTCGAGCAGGATCAATCCTCCGCCGTGCACGAGGATGTTCTTGGGACTGAAGTCGCCCAGGACAAGCGTGCGCTCGTCCACCGGCCGGTCCATGGCGGCGATCAGGGCCACGATGCGCGGCGCCATGTCTGGATGAGCGCGGGCGGTCGTGCGGTAATACGGGTCGACGCGCAGCTCGTCGAACAGGCTCGTGTCGGACAGGATCCCGCGGAGCGAGGGATGGCCGGGGGCTTCGGCATGGATCGTGCCCAGGACCGTGCCCAGCCGGGCGGCGATGTCGCGGTCGACCCGCCCGTCCATCAAGTGAGTCTTCCAGGTGACGGCGTCGTCGGGTGCGCAGGTCATCGCGAACAGGTAATTCGAGCGGTCCTCGAACAAGACATGGGGGACAGTTCCCTGGGGCAGGATCGTGCGCAGCACCTGGAGCGTGGCGTGCTCGGTCCAGATCCGGTCGAGCCGGGCGCGCCAGTCCATGGCCACGCGCAGCCGCTCGCGGCACTGCTTGATCACGAAGGGGGGCTGGCTCGTGACGTCGACCCGGAGCACGATGTTGGAGACACCACCGCTCAGCTCGCGGACCAAGATCTCGGCTCGGTCGGGAACTCGACCCGAGTCGCGGAGGTAATCGGCCGCGGTCTCCGCCGTGATTTCGCGCATGGTGAATGGGGATGGGGACTCATGGGCCGTCCGTGTCACGGTTTGGGCAAAGCGTTCAACCGGGCGACGAACGCGGCGTGCTCGGGGCTGGCCAGGCCGCGCTGGAGGGCCGCAAGCACGGTCGTCGTGTCGCCGCCCACCAGGGCAGTTGGGTCGAGCCAGAGACCGGGAAACACGTCGCTGCGATACAGGCCGGCCTCGTCGAGCGGCAAACGCACGTATTCCCCTTCCCTGAGCACGAACCAGTCGATCTGCCGATCCAGCACGCGCCAGACCAGGTACTCACAGACGCCATTCCGTCGATAGACCTTGAGCTTGTCGGTTAAATCGTAGCTGACGCTGCTCGATGCGACCTCGGCGACCAGCTCGGGTGCCCGTTCAACGTAGTCGTCGGGTGCGATCCGCGCCTGGCCGCCCTTGGTCGGGTCGATCAAGAGCACTGCGTCGGGTTGCGGCTCGTTGTCCAGGTCCAGCCGGGTGCTGGCGTTGTCGGCAACGATCGCGCCTGCCGTGGCGGATTCGTAGCTCACTAACCAATGGATGAGATGGGCATGTGGCCGGCCGTGCCGGCGCAAGCGAACAGGAGAAGGCACGTAAACAACTCCTTCGATCAGCTCGGCTCTTTTGAACTCGGGCATGGCCTCGTAACGCCGCTCGAACTCGGCGCGGCTGAGGCGGTCGCCGGTCTCGAGCGGGGGAATTCCGTTATCGGGACCGTGGTCGTCGGGACCGCGGGTGTGCGTTGTCCGTGAGACTGTTGCCATGGCGGGGACGGCCTTTCCGCTCGTCGTGTAAGGTCCGCTGATTAAAAGTCGGTTCGGGTCGAAGCGAGGCTCGAGTGGAGTTTTCGCACGTCGTCACGGTTTGGGCAAAGCGTTCAACCGGGCGACGAAGGCGGCGTGCTCGGGGCTGGCCAGGCCGCGCTGGAGGGCCGCAAGCACGGTCGTCGTGTCGCCGCCCACCAGGGCAGTTGGGTCGAGCCAGAGACCGGGAAACACTTCGCTGCGATACAGGCCGGCCTCGTCGAGCGGCAAACGCACGTATTCCCCTTCCCTGAGCACAAACCAGTCGATCTGCCGATCCAGCACGCGCCAGACCAGGTACTCGCACACGCCATTGCGTCGATAAACCTTGAGCTTGGCGGTCAGCTCGTAGCTGACGCTGCTCGATGCGACCTCGGCGATCAGTTCGGGTGCAAATTCAAGGTAGTCGTCGGGTGAGATCCGCGCCTGGCCGCCATTGGCCGGGTCGATGAAGAGTACGGCGTCGGGCTGTGGCTCGTTGTCCAGGTCCAGCCGCGTGCTGGCGTTGTCGGCTCCGATGACACCGGGAGTAGCGCCTTCGTAAATTCCCAGCCAGGTGATCAGATCGAAATGGGGTTCACCATGTCGGCGCAGCCGAACGGGTGAAGGCATGTAAACGACTCCTTCAATGAGCTCGGCTCTCTTGAGCTGGGGCATGGCGTCGTAACGCCGCTCGAACTCGGCGCGGCTGAGGCGGTCGCCGGTCTCGAGCGGCGGAATTCCGTTGTCGGGACTGGGCAGATGGGTTCGGCGCGAGACCGTTGCCATGGCAGTGGCGACCTTTCCGCTCTTGAGAGGAGTCGAAACGCCGGAGATCGGCGCGAGTTGCAACCGGAATCGAATGGGGCTTCCGCGCGCCATCTCCTCACATGGACTTTACCCCGAAATGTCGACTCCGATCAAGGATTTCCCATTCCAGGCCTTCGAATCGGATCGAGGCAAGAACAGTGATTCCAAGTCATACCAGCTTCCAGATGACTCGAATCGAGGAAACTGCCAGATTGAATCTTGGCTTTGTCCATGGGAAGTTGATCGTTACCGGGGAGTCCCGTCCGCGGACATTCGCTCTCATTATCACTGCTCTCCGGCGCCTCGGGCGGGGCAGCCGGGCCCTTGTGGCGAGGACACCATGAACCAGAGCACGTGGGACCGACTCTTTGGTTATCGTCATGCGTTTGACGAGCCGCTCGTGGTTCTGGTCGTGTGTATCCTGGGGATCGCCTTGGCCGTCGCGCCCCTGGCCATTCTCATGCTGGACCGGCGAGGCCTGCTGGTCCCGGCCCTCAAGGTCGACCTGTGGCGGCGCACCATTTCATGGCTCGTCATGGTGCCCATCGTCGTGCTGCCCGTGTTGCTGGGTGCAGCCTGGACGATCCTGGCTTTCGCCATGCTCAGCCTGCTCTGCTTCAGGGAGTTCGCCGGTGCGACCGGTCTGTTTCGCGAAAAACTGATGAGCCTGATGGTCGTACTGTGCATTCTGGGACTCACGTTCGCCGTGGCCGACCACTGGTACCGCTTGTTCGTCGCTCTCACGCCGATGAGCATCGTGGTGTTCACGGCGGTGGCCACCTCGCTGGACCGGCCCAAAGGATACATCCAGCGCGTGGCGCTGACGATCTTCGGCTTCATTCTGTTCGGGACCTGCCTGGGCCACCTTTCGTACATGTCCAACGACACGCACTATCGCTCGCTGGTCCTGCTCTTGATCTTTTGCGTGCAGCTTAACGATGTTTTCGCGTACATCGTGGGCAAATCGATGGGTGGGCCGAAGCTGGCGCCCGAGACCAGCCCGACCAAGACGATCGCCGGATCGCTGGGCGCCGTCGTGCTGACGACGGCCCTGGTCTTCGGTTTGAGCGGTCTCGTTTTTCGCGAGGGTCTGCTTGCCGAGCCGTTGCAGCGTCTGGTGCTGGGTTTGGTGATCAGCATCGCCGGGCAAATGGGCGACCTGACCGTCTCCGCGATCAAGCGAGACGTCGGCATCAAGGACACGGGAACGCTGATTCCCGGCCACGGCGGCGTGCTGGACCGTGCCAACAGTCTGCTGCTGTCCGCGCCGGCCATGTTTCATTTCGTGAACCACTTTCGGCTGATCGGGCTCGACCAGGCGACCAACCTGATGAGCGGCGGAGGATAAGTCATGGAGCCCTGGACCTTCGAGCCGGCCCGCGACATCGAGCTCTCGCCCGTCGAGCGCGCGCGGAGCCTGCGGCGTGAGACGGGGCTGATCTCGACGATCGGCCATCTTGGCTGGCAACTCTCGGCCAAAGCGTTTTTCAAGCTTTATCACCGGTTGAGCGTGGAGACCGGCGGCTTCATTCCCCAGCAGCCTCCGTTCGTGATGATCGCGAACCATGCCAGCCACCTGGATGCGTCCTTGCTGGCGGCCGCATTGCCCTGCGGACTGTGCGATCGGGTTTTTCCGGTCGCGGCGGGCGACGTCTTCTTCAGCACGCCCGCGATGTCGCTGTTCGCGGCCACGCTGCTCAACGCCCTGCCGATGTGGCGGAAGAATTGCGGTGCACATGCCCTGGACGAGTTGAGAAAACGGCTCGTCGAGGAGCCGTGCGGCCTCATCCTGTTTCCGGAGGGAACGCGCAGCCGGGACGGAGCGCTTGGCCCGTTCAAAGCGGGGCTCGGCATGCTCACGGCAGGGACGACCGTTCCGGTAATTCCCTGTCACTTGAGCGGGACGTTCCAGGCGTTTCCACCCGCTGCTCGATTGCCTCGCCCGTGGAAAATCCGGCTCAAGATCGGCCGGCCGCTTGTGTTCGACTCGGTGCCCAATGTCCGCGATGGCTGGAATCAAATCGCCAACCTGACTCAGGAGGCGGTGCGACAGCTCGGGGAGGCCTCGCGTGGATGATTTTGGTTTTCTCGCGGCACGGTGTCATGAGAAGTCGACATAATAAGAGAAGGACCCACCGTTACGGTCGGAGTCGACGGACAGCCGTTGGAACGCACCACTCCCGACTTCTACAAAGGAATTTCCCATGCTCGGGCCACTCCGCGAGCTTATGGCTCGCTCCTCGGTTTGGGCGATTACGATCTGGTTGGGCGGTACCGGCGTGGCCGCGGCCCAGGACGTCTTCTTTTTTCGCTCCGTGGGCGAGCTGACGATCACCGAGGGTACCTTGCCGATGGGGACCGAGAGTCGCTTTGCCCAGCGCGACCAAGGGATCGGCTTTACCGCTGATTGGCAGCTCCGCACGGCCAGGCAGCCGTACGCGTCCCTGGACGGCCCGGGTGAGATCTACCTGGTCTATTATCCCAAGCGCGGAGGGATTGGAGGGCAGCAACTTCCCGGAGCCGATCTGAATGATCTGTTTCAGGACGATGTTGTGGCTTTCGGTTTCTCAGTCAGGCCGCAGTCAAACGAAGTGACCGGGCGGTTTGTCGTCCCGACCAAGGACCACCGCGCGATGGTCGTGGTCTCGTTCAAGACAACCGTCCCAACCGCCCAGGATAAGGATAATGCCCGCGCGGTGTTCGCCGCGGCAAAGTGGCGGCATTTCCAGCGACTCCTCGCTCGCGACCTTCCCGGCGACCCCTGGTTTCGCCATCAAATCCTCGAAGCTCGTAAGCTGTCTCCTCAGGTCGACAACGAACGCGAGGCAGCATTCTCGTCTTTCAGATCAGCCCCGACGACCGAGCTGGTGCAAACCTACTCATTATTCAGCGGAGGGCGGGCTGTCAGCGAGAACCTTCAGCTCGATCGCCCGTTGCCGGCGGCTCCCAACGCAGGCCCAAGCACCCCTTCTGACAAGCCGGTCAAGCTGGACACGCTCCCGGGAATCACCGTCGCCGAGATCGACTGGAAGGCGCGAAACGCCGGGAAGACACCACTCCTTGACCCGCTGTCCGCGTACATTCCGGCCGACCAGCATGCGCTGTTTTTACCGAGTCTGAAAGCGGCCCAGACTGTGCTGAGCGAGTTTCTCGGCGGGACAACCCCGATCCTGAATCTGAATGGTTCCTTGGGATTCGACCCTCGTTTTGTTCAGGAACGCTACGAGCGGCAACTGGGTGTTTCGGTGGCCGATCTGGTACGACTCCCTGGCTCAGGGATGGTCAAGGGGATGGCGGTCACGGGTTCGGACCCTTATTTCGTGACCGGTACCGACCTGGCCATCCTGTTCGAGACGGATGAGCCGGGCAAGCTCGTTATCTTCCTGCGAGAACGGCTCGAAGCGGCGTGCCGTGCTTCCTCCGCCGGGATCACTCCAACGGACGGCGCGAAGGATGGTTTGACGTTCGTTTTCGCGAGAACTCCCGGTCGGGAGATCAGTGCATACATCGCCGCGCTCGATCATGCGGTCGTCCTGACGAACTCGCCGGCGCAACTGGAGCGGGTTTTGCAAACGGCCCGGAATCGAAGCTCTCGACTGGTTGAAGCTCCCGAGTACCGATTCTTCCGCTCGCGTTACCCGCGGGGTGCGGAAGGTGAGACGGCCTTGCTCGTCCTGACGGACGCCACGATCCGGCGCTGGTGCGGGCCCCAATGGCGGATCGCCTCATCGCGGCGAGTGCGGACTGCCGCGGCGCTCGCAGAGATACAGGCCGCGCACCTGGCTGCGATTGTCGCCGGCACCGGGCTCTCACAACCGGTCAATTCCCCGCCGCGGCGCTCCGCATTGGTTCCCGACCTGGGCGAGCTGCGGATCTCGCGAACGGGCGTCGCTTCGTCACTTTACGGCACGCTCGGATTCCAGTCGCCGATCGTTGAGATTCCCCTGGACGAGGTGACCCAAACCGAGGCCCAAGCGTATCGTGCCTGGCGCGACGGCTACCAGAGAAACTGGCGAGGTACCTTCGACCCCATCGCCCTGCGGCTGGCCGTGCGACCACCCGGTCGAATGGCCGCCGACCTGACGGTCATGCCTTTGATCGCAAGCTCGGACTATCGGGAGTTCATTTCCCTTGTCGCCACGGCGAAGCTCGGCGCTCACGCCGG
>JBIOJM010000363.1:0-10094 GCA_044450785.1 Isosphaerales bacterium | reverse complement strand
GATTCCGACCGGCACGCCGCATTTCCGAAGAATAACCCCGTTCACCCCTTCGATTTGATCGCGACGGTCTACTACGCGGTCGGGATCGATCCCGGGCTGCGATTCCTCGACGTGCTGAACCGACCGCGGCGCCTGGTCGACCACGGCGACCCGATCCTCGACCTGTTCTCTTGAACGCCCAGACCTGGGGTTGGCAAGAAAAGGTGACAGCCACTAAAATCGGGTAAAATACACGGTGTGCGATGAACGGATTTGGTGGCCGTCGCCTTTCCAAATGATGTCTATCACTCAAATTTGGTGGCTGGCACCGTACTTCAAAACTCCTCGGCCGGGACCCGGGTCCGTTTTCGCCGCACCTTGGGCGTTTGCCTGAGCCGGGGCAGTGCCGGACGGTCGGCAAGCCGGCCCAGGCAGCGGTCGAAGGTCAACAGGGTTGCAGCCAGCAGCCCGCCGGCTACCGTGGCGTAGAAGACGGACCAGAGGATGGCAAAGGCAACGGCCGGCTCGTAGTTGTTAGAGCGTGTTTCTCCCATCATAGCACTGAAGTAGCCGACTCCGAAGAAGGGACTTGCCATCGCGGCGCACGGCGCGAGGTTGCCCGGGCCGCCAACGAAAATCATCGCCACCGGGACCGCACCTACGGTCACGCCCACGACGGCGCCGACGCAGAGCGCCAGTGCCAGGCTGAGCCGGCCCACCCAGGTGGCCAGGGCAAGCCCCAGGCTGGTCACCGCCGCACCGTAGGCCAGGATCACTCCCACGACCAGGGGAGGTCCGAGCCAGCGCCCGGTCGAGTGAGCCATCACGACTGCGACCATTCCCGGCAGGATGGCCAGCAACGGCACCGTCCGGTACGTCCCCCACCACTTCCCCCAGACGATGGTCGAGGTCGGCAGTGGTGTGGCGAGCAGGACGTCGAGGCTCCCCATCGCCCGTTCCTCCGCCAGGCTCGTGGCCGCCGACACGCTCAAGAGCAGCAGGCCGATCGAAGCCACGAACCCACTGATCGCCCCGGCAGGATCACGCTGGCGGCCGCCTTGCCATGCCATGACAACGGCGGCTGCGCTAAAGCCGGCTGCCAGGGCGATGTACAGACCCCGGATGATCCGCGCCCAACGCGAAGGCCGGCGGCGGTGCCACTCGCGCCAGAGGACGGGGTTGCCGTCAAGCGTCGGCCCGTAACCGTACCGGCGCCGGCCTCGCGCCGAGTTCGACTGCTCGGGACGGCCCCACTGGCGAATGACTGCCGGCCGGAGCCGCGCCACCGCCAGCGCCAGGAGCGCGGCGGAGATCAAGAGCGCCGCGACGAGAAAAAGCAACTGGTCACCCATGCCGGGACCGGACGGGCGCGAGGGGTCGGTAGTGGCGATGGTCAGCCCGATCGGATTGGTCTTGAGGAGCCAGCCCGGTAACCTCGTGAACGGCGTCACGAGGAACGCTGCGGGAATCACCACGACCCAGACGGCCAAGACACCATACGTCGCCAGCAGGACTTCATGCGTCTTCTTGCCCCAGACCGAAATCGTCAAGGCCAGAGCGCAGTCGAGCACCGTGACGCCCACGATCACCAGGAACGAGCCGGTCAGGGCCACCGGATCGATTCCGCCGAGCAAGGTCGCCACCGCAAGGACCGGCAGGCTGCATGCGACCAACCCGAGCACCGGCGCGAGCCTGGCGGCGAGCTTGCCGAGCACGATCTCGGAGTCGGAAAGGTCGGTCACCAGCACGTGCAGCAGGGTTCCCCGCGCCTTGTCCAGGCAGATCGCTCCGGCCGCGGCCGCTGGCGCGGTCAGCATGATCATCACCACTTCGATGGAAACCAGCGTCTGAAAAAAGATCCTGCCGATCTCCGCCGGTTTCCGGTACGTGGTCAGGCCGGCCCCGTTTTGAGAGCCCTTCGCCCAGACGAAGACGAGCCCGACCAGGAGCAGGCCGACGAACGCCGCGCGCCCGGCATACATCTGCCAACGCCGCGTGGCGGTCAGCCACTCGTACGCGAAGACCGGCCCAAGCCAACCGCGGAATGCCATCGCCACGCCCTCCGATCAGGGATCCTCTGAGCTCATACTGTGTTCATCATCGATCCGCGGCAGGAGGGCCAAGCGACAAAAGAAACGCGTCGATCTGTTGCTTGCGTCGGGGAGAAAGTTCCGCGTAGCGCCGCGCCGCCGTCCCGCCTTGGCCAGCGTGCAGCGCGATCGCCTGAGCAATGCTGGCGGCTCGTCCGTCATGCATGTAAGGGCCCGAGTCACGAATGCCCCAGAGCGGCGGCGTCCGCCACTCACGGACCGAGGAGGCGCCTCTGTCAGCGCGAACGCGACCCGCGACCGGCAAACCGTCGGCCCGTGACGGATCGCCGACGAAAACGGTATAGGCGTCGGCGTCGGCGAGCTGGGGACCCATATCGTGCAGGAGGAGGTCGCTGTAGATCCCACTGACTTCACCCAACTTCGGCATGTGGCAAACCGTGCAGCCGATCGACTTGAAGGTTGCTTCGCCAGCCTTCACCTGTGCGGAGTGCTTCTGATCGGCCGGTTTGCTGGCGACAGGAACCGGCAGGCTTCGCACGTACTCGACCAGGGCATCGCATTCGCTTTCGTCCATGTCCAGTCCCGTCGCGGCGAGCCCGGGCAAGCGGGGGTCAGCCGCCTGGTGGCGACCGGGGATCTCAAGCCCGATCTCACCGGCCGCGGCGGAGCGTACGAAGTCACCTAGCGTTGCCGTTTGCGCCTTCCACCCGAACCGGCCGACGCGCCCGTCCTTCAGGCGGCTAACTCGTCCGTTGACCTGTGCCGACCCAGGCGACTTTCGCCGCGCGGCCGCCTCGATCGCTAGGTCGGAGATCGCGTCGATCAGTCCCGCTCCAAACAAGGGAGGTGGGTTTCGTTGCGAGATCTGGATCAAGACCGACCCATGCCGGCCGGGCACCGACCCACGCCATGCATGATACGCAGAATCGGTCCCGTAACGGTGCAACACAATGCTGTTGGCGTCTCGAAAGCCTGGATGAATTCCAGTCAGGAGCGTCGCGTCGGATTGCCGTGGACGGCCCAACTGCGCTTTTGAATCGCCGCCCAGCCGGTATTCAAACCGTCCCGCGCTGAAGTCCATGCTGAACGAGTAAGAGTAACCCGTGCCTTCGCTGAGAGTGCCGGACACCGTCGCGATCTCGATATTCGTGTCGACCGTGCCGGCGCCGCCCGATCCCCCGAGATGGTGGCAGGCGACGCAGGATTGTCCGTTGAAAACCGGCCCCAGCCCGTCACCCCCATGGGCTCTCTGGTCATTTTTCACCCACAATCTTTCGAATAATTCGCGTCCCGTTCTCAACGTTTTCTCCGATGGCTTTGCTACCACGCCCAGACTCAGGAATCGGCCGGGTGATGGCGCCGAGGTCGGCGGCGCGCCCCCGCTGTCGGAGTGATCGATCGGGGGCGGCGTCAACATGGTTGAACTCTCAGAGCTTACTTCGGCCCGCTCAACGGTCCGCGGCTTCTCCTCAATATCGACGCCAGACTCTGCGGTCGGATCTTTCTTGTCGACGATCCGAAGCAGAGGCTTAACACTCGGCGCTCTCGTTCTCGGCTCCGGTTTGATGACGGGAGCCGGCGCCGGCTTGGGTTCGAGGTGTGAAACTTCGAGGCGAGGTTTGTCCGTCGAGAGGCCGGTCAAACGGATGCCACCCAGGACGAGAAGGAACGAAATCGCGATCAGTGCACCGAGCTTCAAGGAGTCGCCAAGCATGGCCGCGAGCACCGTTTCCGCCAGTCCTGACACAGGTGGCGCGACCAACCCGGCTGTGCCTTTGCCGACGGCAAACCGCACTGCGGCGCGCGCGGTGGTCTCGGTCCACTCTCGCTCGAGCGAACCGCGTGTCAACGAGAGCGAGGTCGTCAGGTCCGAGCTTGTCAGAGCGATCAGGCCGGCACCCCGGCGTATCAGCCTTGACCGCAATCGCTCCCGTCCTCGATACAAACGAATCTGAACTGTTCCCAGTGGCCAGCGAAGCGTCCGCGCGGCCTGCGTCTGGGTCTGTCCTTGCATGTAACAGAGAATGATCGGGAACCGGTATTTTTCGGGAAGCCGATCGATCTCCTCGTGAAGCTCGGAATAGTCAATAGGTTCCGGCCCCGATTCCGCGCTGTCGAGTTCATGCATCATTTCGGCTTTCCTCCGTTCCGCCACGCGGCGCCGAGCCTCAGCACACTTCGCGCGTCTCGCCACGCGGACGGCAACTCCGTGTAACCAGGGACCCAGCGAACCGGGCTTTCGAATGGATCGGGCCTTCCTGGCCAGGACGAGGAAAACGGCCTGAGCCGCGTCCTGCGTCTCGTGTGGATTGCCGAGTACACTCAAGCATACGCGGTGAACGATCGGGCCGTACCGCTCGACGAGGGTGGCAAAAGCGGTCTCGGCTGACTCGTCCGATCGAGAGACAAATCGTTGCAAAAGATACTCGTCAGTCCGGGCTCTGCTCGACTCAGGATCGATGAGACCATGGACCGTGCCAGATGCTGTCGCCGCCGCTCGTGCCATGCGTCGTCATCCTTTCGCTGTTGGACCGACCTTCACCTTAGTGCCGTCCCAAAGGGTTTTCCATTTCAGAATCTCGGTATTTTTATTCTCGGCTCGTCCTTTGAGTCGACGAGGATCCGAAGGGCTGAAGGAAAGTCAGGCATTGAATCCTCGCTTCGAACGCGCCGCTACGAGTCAATCCAAGCTCAAGGCGTTACCGGACTGAGAGTTGCCTGCTCACGTCCGAAGGATTGATCAGTTGATTTGCCGTAAGCGTCTGGTGGCGGGGTGACGGGCGGTGGCCGGTTTCCGGTAGCGGACCCTTTCTCCGCCGGGGTATAACTGCACGGCATGGCCGATGTCACGCAAATCTTGGCCGCCATCGAACAGGGCGACGCGCACGCCCCGGAGCAACTGCTGCCGCTCGTCTACGACGAGCTGCGCCGACTCGCGGCCGAGAAGTTGGCCCACGAACAGCCCGGCCAGACGCTGCAAGCGACCGCGCTGGTGCATGAGGCGTACCTACGGCTACTGGGCGGGAAGCAGACCCAGGACTGGGACGGCCGCCGGCACTTCTTCGCCGCCGCCGCCGAGGCCATGCGCCGTATCCTGATCGACCGGGCCCGGCACAAGCAGACCAAAAAAGCCGGGGGCAAGCGCCGCCGGCTCGACCTCGACGACATCGAGCCGGCCCTGGAGGAGGAGAACGGCGACCGCTTGCTCGCCCTGGACGAGGCCCTCCGGCAGCTCGAAGCGGCAGACCCGCGCAAGGCCGAGCTGGTCAAGCTCCGGTTCTTCGCCGGCCTCACCGCCCTACAGGCGGCCGCCGCGCTCGGCGTCTCCACCTCCACTGCCGAGAAGGACTGGGCGTACGCGCGAAGCTGGCTCCGGGTGGCGATCGACCGCAGGTCCGGCCACCGGCCCTGACCGACCGACCGGGAAAAAAACGTTACGGGTTCGGCCCCGGTTTCTCGCATGATGTTCTGGACGGGCCCCGCGGCCCGCTGCGGAGGCTCCCATGACCGCATCAGGGCCCGACAACGAGGCGATCTTCCACGCCGCCCGCGACATCCCCGACCCGGACCGCCGGCGGGACTACGTCCGGGAGGCGTGCGGCGGGGACGAGGCTCGGATCGCCCACATCGAAGCGCTGCTGGCGGCCGCTGACCGCACCGACAGCCTGCTGGATCGTCCGGCGGCGGACATTACCCTGGCGACCATCGACCAGCCTACCGCGGAGAGCCCCGGCACGGCGATCGGCCCGTACAAGCTCCTCCAGCAGATCGGCGAGGGGGGCATGGGCACCGTCTTCATGGCCGAGCAGCAGGAGCCGGTCCGCCGACGCGTGGCGCTGAAGATCATCAAGCCGGGGATGGACAGCCGCCAGGTCATCGCCCGCTTCGAGGCCGAGCGCCAGGCCTTGGCCCTGATGGACCACCAGAACATCGCCCGCGTCCTCGACGCCGGCACGACCGGGAGCGCCCGCCCCTACTTCGTCATGGAGCTGGTCCACGGCGTGCCGATCACCCAGTTCTGCGACGACCGCAAGCTCACCCCGCGCCAGCGGCTGGAGCTGCTCGTGCCCGTCTGCCAGGCGATCCAGCACGCGCACCAAAAGGGAATCATCCACCGCGACATCAAGCCGTCCAACATCCTGGTGACGATGTACGACGACAGGCCAGTGCCCAAGGTCATCGACTTCGGCGTGGCCAAGGCAATCGAGCAGCGGCTGACGGAGAAGACGATGTTCACGCAGTTCGGCACCCTGGTCGGGACCTTCGAGTACATGAGCCCCGAGCAGGCGGAGATGAACGCCTTTGGCGTGGACACGCGGAGCGACATCTACGCGCTGGGCGTGTTGCTGTACGAGCTCTTGACCGGGACGACGCCGCTGGAACGGCCGCGGCTGCGGCAGGCGGCCCTGGACGAGATGGTGCGGCTGATCAAGGAGGAGGAAGCGCCGCGGCCGAGCGCCCGCCTCAGCAGTTCCAACAACCTGCCAAAGATCGCGGCGGCGCGCAACACCGAGCCGGCCCGGCTCTCAGGCTTGGTCCGCGGTGACATCGACTGGATCGTGATGAGGTGCCTGGAGAAGGACCGTGCGCGGCGGTACGACAGCGCCAGCGGGCTGGCGCGCGACATCCAGCGGTACCTGGCCGACGAGCCGGTGGAGGCGTGTCCGCCGAGCGCGGGCTACCGGCTGCGGAAGTTGGCCCGCAAGTATCGCACGCCGCTGCAGGTGGCGGGCGCGTTCCTGCTGCTGCTGGTCCTGGGTGCGATCGCGAGCACCTGGCAGGCCATCCGCGCCACCGTGGCCGAGCACGCGGCCCGGTTGAGCGAGCAGGTGGCTCAGAACCGCAAGCAAGAGGCGGACGAGGCCAGGAAACTCGCCGAGAAACGGCGGGACGAGCTGGCGACCGTCAACGACAACCTCCGCCGGGCCAATTACGTCGCCGATATGAACCTCGCCCGCGTCGCCTGGGACGAGAACAACGTGGGCCGCACCCGCGAGCTGCTGGAGAAACATCGGCCCCGGCCCGGCGAGACCGATCTGCGCGGCTTCGAATGGCATTACCTTCGCCGCCTCTTCCAGCGCGATCTGCTGACCGTCAAGGCGCATGCCGGCGGGGTCACGTCCGTCGCCTTCACTCCGGACGGCAAGCGGCTGGTCACTTCCGGGTTGAGCCGGACACGGCAGAAGATGTTCGACCCGAGGCCCGGCGATGTGAAGTTCTGGGACGCGGCGACCGGCCAGCCGCTTCGCGTCCATCTGAGTGGCCCCGCCGACACGGTGGGCGCGGTTGCCCTCAGCCACGACGGCACCCATCTCGCCGCGACTCGTTCCAATCATACGGTCTTGGTCTGGGATCTGGCCACGGGCGGGCTTATCACGCTGAAAGGGCCCGCGAAGCTGACCGCCCGCCATGCGAGTTTCAGTCCTGATGGCACGCGCGTGGTTTGCACGAATAGCCCAGATGACGACGATCCGCTCACGGATTCGCCGCGTTCGATCTGGATCTGGGACCTGCTCAAGCGCCAGGCCGTCGTGACCATCGACCGGCTCCCTTACGGGATAGCGGCTCCGACGTTCAGCCCGGATGGCAAACTCCTGGCCGCCGTCGTCCGGCTGTCGGGTCTGGTCAAGGTGTGGGAGGCGGCGACGGGACAGGAGGTGTTCTCTTGCCAATACTCCGACGGGGAGGTGTGGGACGTGGCCTTCAGCCCGGACGGCAAACGTCTGGCCGCCGGCGGGAATAAGGGGATTCGCATCTGGGGCGTGGCCAGCCGCGAGATGCAGGCCACCTGGCCGTCCCAATCCAGGCTCAGCGAATGCGTGGCCTTCAGCCCGGACGGCAAACGCCTGGCGGTGGGGGGCATCGAAGGGACGGTGGAGGTGTGGGACACCGCGACGGGTCAGAGAGTCGAGACCTTCAAAGGGCACTTCGGACCCGTCCACGCGATTGCCTTCGGTCCGGACGGCACGCGCCTGGCGACGGGGGGCCCGGACGGCACCCTGCGCCTCTGGGACGCGACCGCGCGGCGGGGCACCGTTTCGATCTCCAAAGACAAGCGATCAGGCAGGGAGATTCCCTCGCTCAGCCCCGACGGGACCCTCGTGACGGGTTTCGAATGGCATGTGCGAAGGCCCCTCCGGGTCTGGGACACCGCGACGGGCGAGCCGCGCGGCGGCCCGATCGAGCTTCCGCAGGCCGTGGTGAGCGTGGATTGGACCGGCGACGGGAAACGTCTGTATCTCGGGGACGCGGGCAAGACCATCCACGTCGTGGACGTCGCGTCCGGGAAGGTGGTCCGCGCGTTCCCGGTCGATGCCGAAAGCCATCTCTATCACATCGCGCTCAGTCCGGATGAGAAATGGTGCGCCCACAGCGGACCAGGCGGCACGATTCAGGTGCGGGATGCCCACACCGGCGCGCTATTCCGCGCGCACAGCGGACTCGACGGCCGCGGGGTCCTGGTGTTCAGTCCGGATGGCTCGCGGCTGCTCGGAGCCGACGAGTACGGGGCGCTCAAGATCTGGGACATCGCAACCGGTCGCGAGATCGCGGCGACCAGGTTGACCGGCGTCTTGATCCAGGTCGCCCGGTTCAGCGCCGACGGGAAGCGCCTGGCAATCGGGGGCCTCCTCGGTCAATTGCTGACCGGTGAGGTGCGGATCCTGGACGCCGAGGACGCCCGCGAGATCTGGTCGCTCAAGGGTCACACGCTCCTGGTTGACGACGCGGTCTTCAGCCCAAACGGGCTGCGTCTGGCCACTGCCAGCGGGGACGAGACGGTCCGGATCTGGGACCTGGGTACGGGTCAGGAAATCCTGAAGCTGAGCGACGCAGGCTCTCTCGAGAGGAGGATTCGGTTTGTTTCCGATGGCCGCCGCCTGATCGCCGCCTCGACCGACGGGCCGATCCGCGTGTGGGACGCCACGCCGCTGCCGGATTAGCCGCCGGGCCTCGGATCATCCTGTCCCGCGGAGACCTCCGGCCGCGCAGCCGGCCATTTCACCAGCCTCAAGTCCGATCCGTCGTGTGCGGGTTGTCCGTCCGGCAGCTATTATGAGGCTCATGGGCGAAATCAGCCGCATCCTGAGCGCCATCGAGCGGGGCGACCCGAAGGCGGCCGACCAGCTCCTGCCGCTGGTTTATGATGAGCTGCGCCGGCTGGCCGCCCAACGGCTCGCGCACGAGAGTCCAGGCCAGACCTGGCTCCGGGTGGCGATCGACCGCAGGTCCGGCCACCGGCCCTGACCGGCCGGGAAAAAAAAACGTTACGGGTTCGGCCCCGGTTTCTCGCATTATGTTCTGGACGGGCCCCGCGGCCCGCCGCGGAGGCTCCCATGACCGCATCACGGCCCGACATCGAGGCGATCTTCCACGCCGCCCGCGACATCCCCGACCCGGACCGTCGGCGGGAGTTTGTCCGGGAGGCGTGCGGCGGCGACGAGGCCCGGATCGCCCACGCCCTGGCGCTGCTGGCGGCCGCTGACGGCACCGACAGCCTGCTGGACCGTCCGGCGGCGGGCATTACCGACGCGACCAGCGACCAGCCGACAACAGAGAGCTCCGGCCGGGTGATCGGCCCGTACAAGCTCATTGAGCCGATCGGCGAAGGCGGCATGGGCAGCGTCTGGATGGCCCAGCAGACCGAGCCGGTCAAGCGCCTGGTCGCCGTCAAGCTGATCAAGGCCGGCATGGACTCCCGGCAGGTCATCGCTCGCTTCGAGGCCGAGCGGCAGGCGCTGGCCCTGATGGACCACCCGAACATCGCCCGCGTGCTCGATGGCGGCACCACCAGCGGCGGCCGGCCGTACTTCGTCATGGATCTCGTCAAGGGGGTGCCCATCACCCGCTACTGCGACGAGCACCACCTCACGCCGCGGCAGCGGCTGGAGCTGTTCATCCCGGTCTGCCTGGCAGTGCAGCACGCGCATCAGAAGGGCATCATCCACCGCGACTTGAAGCCCTCCAACGTGCTGGTCGCCCTCTATGACGGCAAGCCGGTGCCGAAGATCATCGACTTCGGCATCGCCAAGGCGGCCGGGCAACAGTTGACCGACAAGACGCTCG